>CAVAMP010000001.1:0-92901 GCA_963589825.1 Flexilinea sp.
TCAATGACTTTGCAAAGAAGAACATAGCTGTGGCTCTGAAACGGAGACTTATGTCTGCATAATTCTGACGCGAGATGTATAATCAATGAAATAAAGCTAAAGGCTGAATGAAGACAGAGCCGCAACTCCGTGGTTTTGGAGTTACGGCTCTGCTTTTCCGCCGAGTCGGGAAATCTGGAATTTGTTTGAAGTCTAATGTCAGTTCTGCTTCAGACTAAGCACTTCTTCGAGCGGAAGTCCTACGCACTGGGCGATGATTCAGGCGTGGGCTGCTATTTCCTGAAATTGTATTGGTCTTTGCGGGTGGGTTTGAAGGGGAACCAGCCTTTTTCCACACGCTTTTTCTGCTCGAAGAGTTCGAGGATGCTCCAGAAATTGGAGAAGGCGAAGACTCCGAGGGCTGTCGCTCCTATGTAGTTTTCTATGAAAAGGGAGGCGGCGGCTGAGGCTGCGCCCACAAGAAGAAAGGCCCACCAGCACTTTGTGCCGAAGTGATATTCGGCTTTTATTACTATCGGATGGAACATTCCTATCATCAGGAATGCGGCTACGCCTATTATGAGTCCTGTGAAATTCATCTTTTGTCAGCGGGTTTATGCCGGGCTGTTTCTACGGTCCGGGCTGCAAAAATACGCCAAATCCCATTATCCCGCAACCCCGCTCCCTTCAAATACCGAATAATTATTATCCCCCGCCCGGCAATTACCGAAAAGTTGTGATTGCCCCGGGAGTCTCTGCGCTGTACTTTTGCACCGTTTTTTTGAGAAAACCGCAAAAACGGCCCGAACGCCGTTCCTCGCAGGATTTTTCTCGCAGATTTTCATTTTATGAAGCAGAAGTTAGTGTTATTATTGGTGGTGTCAGTGCTCGTTTCAACATCGCTTTCGGCGCAGAGGCTCACCGTCGGAGGTTATGGCGAGGCGATGTACACCCGCAATTTCTACAGCGACGCCTGGCAGAGGTATATAACCCCGGAAAAATATTCCAATGACAAGAGTCACGGTCGGTTTGACCTTCCACATTTTGTCATCAACCTCGGGTATGACTTCGGCAAGGGCTGGAGCCTCGGGACGGAGATCGAGTTCGAGCACGGAGGCACCGAGAGCGCTGTGGAACTTGAGTCGGACGAGACCGGAGAGTATGAAAGCGAGATTGAAAGGGGCGGCGAAGTCGCTCTGGAGCAGGCCTGGATTCAGAAAGTCATCCGTCCGGCGCTGAACGTGAAGGCCGGAATGATCATAGTCCCGGTGGGCCTTACAAACAGCCACCACCTCCCGAACGAATTTTTCACCGGCTACCGTCAGGAGGGTGAGAACACGGTTTTCCCCTGCACCTGGCACGAAGTGGGCATTGAGCTCTGGGGCGTTTTCGGAAAGCGCCGGGACTGGAAATATGAGGCGCTTTTTCTCCCGGGACTTGACTCTGACCGCTTCAGCACCGAGAATTTTATCCAGAACGGTGCGGGCTCCCCATACGAGTACAAACTCGCTAATGTCTATGCCGGTGCGTTCAGACTTGACAACAGCTCAGTGAAAGGTTTGAGAATCGGTCTGAGCGGCTACTACGGCGCAAGTTTCAGCAATTCCCTCACAAAAAACAAGAAATACGACGGTTGCAGGGGAGATGTTCTCATAGGTTCCGTTGACTTTGACTACAAGGGATATGGAGTTGTCGCAAGGGGAGTTTTCGACTATGCGCACCTTAGCAACTCGGCTGAAATCACGGCCTTCAACAAGAACAGTATGTCCTCCGATTCCCCCTCATCCCACAACTCCGTGGGCTCGGATGCCATCGTGGGGAGCATCGAGGTGGGATATGACCTACTTCATTCCCTGAAGAAAATCGACCACAAATGCTACCTTTTCGCGCATTATGAGTACTATGACGCGATGTTCAAGGTTGCCTCCGGTGTTTCCGACTATCCGTGGGTGGGCAAGCACAGAATTGCCGCCGGAGTGAACTGGTACCCCATCGACGAGGTTATCATAAAGGCGGAGTATTCCCACAGGTTCTACTGCGCACCCTACAACAATGAGCCTTCGGTGACGCTGGGGATTGCCTTTGCGGGATTCTTTGAGTCCGAATTCCATAAGAAAAGTAAAAAGGGGGAATAAAAAGCGGTCTACTGCGTTGTGTGGTTTATATAAATGTATGAATATCAATAAATTAAATAATATTATGATGAAAAAATCAACAGTTTTCGCTGCCCTCTGCGTGGCAGCGCTTGCAGCGGCGGGCTGCAACAAAGCCGCTACCACCGTTGACACATCCGCTAAGGATGAGAAACTTCAGGAGATCAATGTCCGGTTTGTTGACGCTGTGGTCATCCCGACCTACAACGCTCTTGCGGACAAATGCCTTGAACTTCAGGAGGCCGTTGCCGCAATCGGAACTTCTAAAACTGACGCTTCCGTCAAGTCTGCCTGTGACCTCTGGAAATCATCCCGCCAGTACTGGGAGTGGAGCGAGGCCTTCCTTTTCGGAGCCGCTTCAAAATACAAGATTGACCCGCATATCGACACCTGGCCTCTGGACAGGACCCGCTTCCAGGAAATCCTTGAGGATGAGACGATTATGGGAAATCTTGACTTCTATGTTTCAAACTTCAACAACGGCCTTGTGGGTTTCCACGGCATCGAGTACATCCTTTTCCGCGACGGGAACGAGCGCAAGGCTTCAGAAATCACTGAGAATGAGCTCAAATATGCGGTTGCCGTCGCCGAGGATCTTGCCATGAGCGCCTGCCGTCTTGAGGCGGCGTGGGCCGGGATTGACAATGTGACTGAGGAGAAAGCGACTATCCTCGCCGACGCCGAGGAAGAGCCTGAGGATGATTTCGGCTTCCAGATGAGAAACTGCGGAAAGCCCGGGAGCGTATGGCTTTCAGCCACTGCCGGAACTGAGCAGATTATCGAGGGCTGCAAGGACATCATCGACGAGGTGGGAACCCAGAAAATCGGTAACCCGTACACCGGCGAGGACACCAACTACATTGAGTCTCCGCACTCCTGGAACTCCATCACCGATTTCTATGACAATGTCGTGAGCATCCGTAACGCTTATTTCGGAGGGCTCGGCGCGACTGCCCCGGAGAAAAACTCCGTCAGTGCCTACATCGCTTCAATTGACAAGACTGCTGACGAGGGCGTGGTTTCTGCCATTGAGGCTTGCCTTAGCGCCATCAATGAGATGCCGAGGCCGTTTGTGAAGAACTATACTGATGCCAAGGTCGGCGCGGCCATCGAGGCTTGCACCAAATTGAATGATGCACTGGAAGTTGCTCGCCAGGCCCTTCTGAATGAGTAACATCGGAGCCCAATAAAGAGTTTAATACCCCGCTAAACTTAGCGGGGATTTGGATTTGAAATAACTTATGAATATGAAAAAGAAATTACTTTTAATTTTTTCTGCCGCTGTTCTCGCCCTCTTTGCGGGCTGCGACAAGACCTCTTCAGACTCTCCTAAGCCTAAGAAGGACTCGACGGCGGAACTGAGCGACGAGTGGTATGCCGGAGGACGGCTTGGAACTGCCTTCAACTCAAGCGCTTCCGCCTACGAGCAGCCTACCCCTGTCGTTGAGAACGAGGGAATGGTGCAGGCCTTCAAGAAGGGAGAAGTGCTCTTCGAGAAAGACTATAATCAGAACAAGGACGGCGCCTTCCACGGCCTGGGCCCTCTTATGGTGCGCCGCGGATGCATTTACTGCCATCCTAACTACAGCCACGGCCGCCGCCAGACAGAGTATCGCGCCGACAGGATAAGTAACGGCTACCTTCTTGTCATCACCGACGAGACCGACACCTACCTCAGTTCTCTTACGGGAATGCCGCAGACCCTCGCCGTGAAGCCTTTCAAGGCCCCGCTGGACGAGGAGAAAATCAAAATTGAGTGGCCCGAGTACACCGACGAGTGGGGCAACACCTTCCCGGATGGGGAGACCTACAGCCTCATCTACCCGGTTGTGACCATCCCCGAGGACGCCTACTATGTGCCTCTTGAAGTCACCAAGAACAATGTAACCGCCACCGTGCCTTACGAAAATGTGCGCGTAAGGCTCGAATCCACCATCGGAGTGTATGGCGTGGGACTTCTGGACGCCATTGACGACGATGACCTGAAGGCTCAGTATGCTGCCGAAGAGAAGGCCGGAGTGAAGCTCAATCCTTCAATTTTCGCGAACGGGGAGTGGGTGAAGACCTACGGCAAGACAACCCATCCGCTCCGCTATACCTACGCCCTTTCACGCGGCCCGCTTCAGGATGCCGCCGGCGCCAATGCAATCTGGAACATTACTAATGTCACCCGCAGCGACCGCCGCTATCACTATATGACCGCGACCTATGCGAGCGTGGCCTCCAAGGACCCGGAGGTGCAGGCGGAGTTCTACAAATATTTTCCTGAACGGAATCTGACCGGGGATGTGGAGAAGGATATCTACAACTACCTGATGGCCAAGGACCTGGACGCAGAGATGAGCGACGAGGACTACACCGCATTTATGATTTGGCACCGCGGACTTGCAGTGCCTGCGGCCCGTGACCTTGACGACGAGCAGGTCCAGAGGGGAAAGACTCTTTTCACCGAAATCGGCTGCGCCTACTGCCACCGTCCAAGCTGGACGACCGGTGAGGACAATTTCACCGACCCCAACGGCTTCTTCAAGGATGGGGACGAGAGGCTTCCGCGCTATCCTCACCAGACCATCTGGCCGTACACCGATATGGTTCAGCACCGTCTGAATATGAAAAACGACATCCGCACGGGCTGGTGCAGGACCACTCCGCTTTGGGGCAGGGGACTTTCCACCGTCGTGGAGGGCGGGGTTGACCGTCTGCACGACTGCAGGGCGCGCACTGTCCTTGAGGCGATTATGTGGCACGGGGATGCGCAGAGCGATGCGCGTGCTTCTGTTGAAGCCTTCCGTGCATTGTCTAAAGAGGATCGAGATGCTATTGTAAAGTTTATCGACTCTATTTAGTAAATTTGCAAAACTAAATCGTTTACGAATGTTTTTGAAGAAACTTCTGCACAGGCCTGCTGCACTTGTGATGCATCTTGCTCTGCTTCTGATAATTGCCGGCGCACTTGCAACGTCCTTTTCCGCCCGACGGGGGATGTTGCATCTTCGCGTAGGCGATGTGGCCTCATCATACGCTGACTCCAAAGTGGGGGAGACCCCTCTCCCATTCAGTCTCAGACTTGACGATTTTTCTGTCCGCTGTTACCCCGGCACCGAAACCCCATCTGATTACAGATCAGAGGTTACTGTTCTGACGGACGATGGTGCTCTCCTGGAGCAGGCATCTGTCAGTATGAACCGCATACTTTCCTGCAGGGGCTACCGCTTCTATCAGTCAAGCTACGACAACGATTCTCTGGGCTCCACTTTCACAGTTTCGCGTGACCCCTGGGGAATCGGCCTCGTGTATTCGGGCTATGCGCTGTTTCTTCTTGGCTTTCTCCTTTTCTTTTTCACCGACCGCAAGTTTAAATCTCTCGGCCGCAAGGTGACCGGGATTGCAGCGGCGCTTGTGCTTCTTCTTTCTGTCGGCGTTCCCGCGGCGGGGGCGAAAACTTCCGCTCCAAAGACCGTCCCCAAGGATGTCGCTGAGGAACTGGGGGAACTCTATGTCTCCTACCACGGCCGCGTGTGTCCGCTTCAGAGCGTTGCAAAAGACTTCAAGACAAAGCTTTACGGGCTTGGAGATGTCAGCGGCCTAAACGATGAGCAGATTCTTGCGGGATGGATGTTCTACCCTTCTTCCTGGAGGGATGTGCCTCAAAAAGAGAGGCGGAGCAGGGGCGACTCGGCTGCCCGTGAGGAGACCGCGAGGGCGCTTCTCGGGGGAGAGCTTCTCAAACTCTACCCGGTCACTGATTCGCTCGGCAATGTCGGCTGGTACTCCCAGAGCGACCGCCTTCCCGAGTCCCTTTCCTACGAAGAGTGGCTTTTCATCCGCAAAGGAATGGACTATGTGGGCGAAATGGTTGTCAAGGGGGACTGGAACGGAGTGAGCGCGACACTCGGGAAAATCCGCAAGTTTCAATCTCAGCAGGCCGGGGACTGCCTTCCTTCGCCCGCAAGGATTCGCGCAGAAAGGCTCTACAACAGTTTCCCTCCGCTTTTCCCGGTTGCGGGAGTGTTCCTTGTGGTGGGACTCGTGCTTGCCCTTTGGAGCATATCCTATTTTATAAAGGGCGGCGAAATTCCTGTGAGGGTCCGTCTTGCGGCGCTCGTTCTGGACGGGGTCCTGTGGGCTTTCCTTACCCTTATGCTCTCGCTTCTTTGGATTGCAAGCGGACACGTTCCGCTTTCAAACGGGGCGGAGACTATGATGTCGATTGCCTGGACCGTGCTCCTCGGGGGCCTTGTCGCGGGGAGGAAATTCCGCCTTCTGCCTCCGTACGCTCTGGTTGTCGCATCTCTCGCGCTGATGGTCGCCGCTATGGGGCAGCCCAGGCCCGGGGTGACTCTTCTCGCTCCGGTGCTCTCCTCGCCGCTTCTTAGCGTACACGTGTCCCTGATGATGCTTTCCTACGCGATTCTCGCCCTCATAACGATTAACAGCGCGTCGGCTCTCGGGGTCTATGCCTTCTCGCGGGGCAGGAAAATGGATGTGGTCTCAAGGCTTGCCGACGTGTCGATGCTCAGGCTCTATTTCGGGGTATTCTTTCTTGCCGCAGGCATAATCACTGGCTCTGTTTGGGCGAATGTCTCGTGGGGATGCTATTGGAGCTGGGACCCTAAGGAAACCTGGGCGCTGATAACCCTGCTCATATATGCGATTGCCGTTCACCGCTCCGATATCGAGGCCCTCAGGAATCCGGTGGTTTTCCATATTTTCCTGCTGCTGGCGTTTGTGTCTGTGCTGTTTACTTATTTCGGCGTAAATTACTTGCTAGGCGGTATGCATAGTTATGTGGGCTGATTCGCCTGGACAAACTACAGCCTTCAGCTGATTAAAAATACGCATATATCCCCGAAGTTTTGTAACTTTGCGGGATTATGAAAAAGAATTTTCCATACACCTCGACTATGAAAATGGCCGACGTCCTTTCGGGAAACAAGATGCTTTCCGTGCTTGAGAGGCTCCATTTCAGGCTCGGATTCGGCGACTCTTCCGTGGAGGAGGTGTGCCGGGTCAGGAATTTTCCCCTGAGGCTCTTCCTTGAGATTTCCAATGTCTTCGCCTCTCCGGACTACGAGCCGGACCTTTCCGTTCTCGACAAGGCGGACATTTCAATCGTGGCGGACTACATAAAATCCTCCCATAAATTCTACGCCGAGGTCTCCGTGCCCCATCTTCACAGGCTCATCCACAAGATGCTCGACGATGTGGGCTCATCCTACGCCGACGCTCTGAACAAGTTCTTCGACGAACTGGTGGACAAGCTCAACGCCCATTTTGAGCACGAGGAGAAAATCGTGGACAGCATCCGCAACGGGAATTATATTTCCGAGGAAGAGGACTCTCACAGCCAGTTCCTCGAGAAGCTTGAGGACCTGAAAAACATTGTGATAAAATACCTTCCGGACTCGGGGGACAACGCTTCGCGCTATTCGATGCTCGCCCATCTTCTTGCGATGGAGGAGGATATGCGAAGCCACATAAGAGTGGAGGAGAAGATTTTCAATCCGCTCGTCTGCTCCATTATGGACTCGCCACTGCCCGATGAGGAGACGCCCGAAGACGATTCCGATGTGCTTTCGGCCCGCGAAAAGGAGATTCTCGCCGCTGTGGCCCACGGAAAGACCAACAAGGAGATTGCCGACGACCTGTTCATTTCCATCAATACCGTGGTTACGCACAGGAAGAATATTGCTCGAAAAACAGGGATCAATTCCATTGCAGGTCTGACTGTGTATGCAATTCTTAATCATATTGTCGAAATAAATGAGCTGTAGCAAAGTCGGCTCCCTATCCGATTTTGCACTCCTCATTCTGCTCTTCAATTTGCTCATTGTCTTGCTTCTCACTATTTCTTGGTATATTTTCATCCTGTCTGCTCCAGTTTTGCAGGTTGATTTGACGGGAATATATACCTTTGCCGCTGTTTGAAATTATCGGCAGTTATGGACAAAAAGAAACTTTTGAGGATTATCGCTGCGGCACTGCTTCTTGGCGCCGCGGTCGCTGTGGAAAAAACTGTGGCTCTCCCTGTCTGGGGGCTGCTTCTTGTGTACCTTGTTCCCTATCTTTTAGTCGGTTACGACGTCATCGGCGAGGCCGTAGAGGGCCTTGTGGGCGGCGAAATCTTCAACGAGGACTTTCTTATGTGCGTCGCCACAGTGGGCGCGCTCTGCATCGGATTCCTTCCCGGAGCGGAGACCCAGTTCCCCGAGGCGGTGTTCGTGATGCTGTTTTTCCAGGTGGGCGAACTCTTCGAGGATTACGCCGAGGGTCGCAGCCGCGAGAGCATCTCCTCCCTTATGGAAATCCGGCCCGACACGGCGAACATTGAAAAGGACGGAGTTGTAATGGAGGTCGCGGCCGAGAGCGTCGGGGTGGGGGAGACAATCGTCGTGAAACCCGGCGAAAGAATCCCGCTTGACGGAAGCGTCGTGGAGGGGACTTCGAGTCTTAACACTGTGGCTCTTACGGGTGAAAGCCTTCCGAGAGATGTCGCGGAGGGGGATGAGGTCGTGAGCGGCTGCGTCAACCTTTCCGGGCTGCTCAAAATCCGGGTCACCAAATCCTTCGGAGAGTCCACTGCGTCCAAAATCATAAATCTCGTTGAGAACGCCTCCGAAAACAAGTCCCGCAGCGAAACTTTCATCTCGAAGTTCGCCCGCATCTACACCCCTGCGGTGGTGGGCCTCGCCTTCGTCCTGGCCTTTCTCCCGCCGCTTTTCTCAGGGGATTTCGGCGCGGCTTTCCCGGTGTGGCTCGAGAGGGCGCTGACATTCCTTGTGGTTTCCTGCCCGTGCGCCCTTGTGATTTCAGTCCCGCTGACCTTTTTCGGCGGAGTGGGCGGAGCGTCCAAAAAGGGCATTCTCATCAAGGGATCCAACTATATGGAGACCCTCTCACGGCTCGGAACGGTGGTTTTTGACAAGACCGGAACACTTACAAAGGGCCGTTTCGAGGTGAACGCAGTGCACCCGGAAGTGCTTGACGAGAAAGCTCTTCTGCATCTTGCCGCCCACGTTGAGCGCTACTCCACCCACCCCATCGCGGCGGCTCTTCGCAACGCCTATCCCGACGAGCAGGACTCCTGCAGCGTGGAGGACGTTGAGGAAATTTCCGGCCACGGCATCAGGGCGAGAGTGAACGGAAGGGTGGTTTGCGTGGGGAACTCCAAGATGATGGACTCTGTGGGCGCCGCCTGGCATCCCTGCCACAAGGTGGGCACGATAATCCACGTCGCGATTGACGGCGAATATGCCGGCCACATTGTGATTTCCGACACCCCTAAGGAAGACTCCGCAGAGGCGATTTCTGCTCTCAAGGCTCTCGGGGTGCAGAAAACCGTGATGCTTACGGGAGACCGCGAAGAGGTCGGACGGGATGTAGCCCAAAAGCTCGGCCTTGACGAGTACCGCGCGGAGCTCCTCCCTGCGGACAAGGTCACAGAGGTTGAAAGGCTCCTTGCAGAAAAGAGCGAAGGACGCACGCTCGCCTTTGTCGGAGACGGAATAAACGACGCTCCGGTGCTTGCCAGGGCGGATGTGGGAATTGCGATGGGGGCCCTCGGCTCGGACGCCGCGATTGAGGCGGCGGATGTGGTCCTGATGGACGACAAACCCTCAAAAATCGCCGTGGCGGTTTCTGTGGCAAGGCGCACCCTGAGAATTGCCCGCGAGAATGTCTGGTTCGCGATAGGCGTGAAAGTCGCAGTCCTCGCCCTTGCCGCAGTGGGTCTCGCAACAATGTGGATGGCCGTTTTCGCCGACGTGGGAGTCACCGTCCTCGCCGTCCTCAACGCAATGCGCACCCTCAGAGCGTGAATGGCAGGTGCTCGCTGTTTTCCAATAATGCCGTTGGAATTTCCAGTGGAAAATTGGAAATTTATTGGAATTCCATTGGAAAATCATTGGAAATTTTCTCGATTTTGTGTAATTTTGCGGACATAACGGCGAAATTGAGTTTTGTATGATAACGGCGGAAGACATAAAAACAATGGCAGGGCGCGGAGAATCCTATAATGTCGATTTTAAAGTGGCTGTCCCTCAGAAGGTTCGTGAAATAACCGAAGAAGTTTGCAGCTTCGCGAATGCGGCAGGCGGCTATGTGCTTATCGGAGTAGATGACCGTGGCCTCATAAAGGGCGCAACTTTAGACAATTCAAAGCGTTCTGCAATTCAAGGCTCTATCGGAGAAATTTCTCCGGCGCTTCATTGCGATCTTTATCCGGTCGATGTGGATGAACAGACCGTGTGGGTGATAGAAGTGCCTGCAGGACGGCAGGTCCCATATTTCTTTGGGGGTAATGTTTTCGTCAGAGAGGGCGCCAACAGTCAGAAACTTACCAATGTCGAAGAAATCCGTGAGCTGTTCCAGCAGGCGGAGAAAATCTACTATGATTCCATCCCTTGCAAGAGATTCAATCTCTATGATAACTTGGACCAGGATGTCTTGAAGGCCTTCCGGCGGGAGGCGCATATTTCCTACAATGTGGATGATGCCCAATTGCTTGAAAATGTTCAGTCCTTCACTGAGGACGGAGATGTGAAACGAGGAGCGGTACTTTTCTTCGCAAAACACCCGGAAGAGCAGTTTTTCCACGCAGTTGTCCGTTGCACCCAGTTCAAAGGGACTGACAAGCGGCTTATAATAGATGACAAAATCTTCGGCGGGCCGCTTGTCAGTCAATACAATCAAGCCTTGAACTGGATTGAGGACAAGCTGAGAGTGGAATATGAAATCAAGGGGACCGGAGCCCATACGGAAAAATGGGAAATGCCTCTGGATGTATTCCGAGAAGCGCTGATAAATGCTTTGGCGCATCGGGACTACTATGAGCAGGGTGCATTCACCAATGTTGAAATCTATGATGACAGGATTGAAATCAATAATCCGGGAGGTCTCCTCCCGCTTGTGGCAAAGCATTTCGGCAGAAGAAGTCTTTCTCGCAACCCATTTATATTCAGCCTTTTTATGCGGATGAACCTTGTGGAGCACGTGGGGTCTGGCATAGGTCGGATGAGGGAACTGATGCTGGAGGCCGGACTGGAGGAACCCCAGTATGAGACGGAAGGAATGTTCAATATAATCCTGTATCGCAAGGGGCATTCTGCAAAGACAGATGAATTGTCCGACCTTGAAAAACAGGTTATTAATCTTATGTCAGAAGATGAGAGCCCTTCGGTGGAGGAACTCTGCAAAAAGACAGGAAAGAAAAAGAGTACTATCTACAATGTTTTAAAGTTCCTACGCACCAACGGTTATCTGAAAACAGCTCTGTGTTAGAGCAAATACCCTGGGATATGAAAGCCTCGCTGAGACAGTAATTTGAATTTTGAACTGCTGTGAATATGAAAATAACCCGTCTTACTGAATCTTCGGCGGAAAACGCCGCGAAAATTGATTTCCTTTTGGATATTCTTCACCCGGGACATCGGAAAATGACCCCGGAGATTCTGTCCGATGTGCTTTCCGCTCCCGGAACAACCGTTTTTGTGGCTTTGTCTGACCCTTTTATATATCTTTGGAACAGGGACGGCGGGATAGCGGCCGGGCTCTGTGAACCGGTGCTGCGTGAAGTCTCCTTCCCTGTCTGCAGACCTTCGGGGAGCGACAGGACCTCAGCCTCCGTCCGCTACGACTTCCCGCAGCGCTCTCTTTTTTCTCCCGGCGACACTCTCTGGACATATTCCACCTTCATCTCCGCCCACAGAGGCGACTATTTCGACCCGCTGAGAACCTTCACCGCTCTGATGGAGCAGGAATACGGCATTCGCCCTGCCGACTCCGAACCGGAAGCATTTGAACCCGTATGGTGTGCGTGGGGATACGAACGCACATTCTCTCCGGACGAAATAATATCCACTCTCCCTAAGGTCAAGGAACTCGGCTTCAAATGGGTGGATGTCGATGACGGTTATCAGTTATTAGACAATAGAATACGCGGCTCAAGATATCTTGGGCCGTTTTCGCCGACGTGGGAGTCACCGTCCTCGCCGTCCTCAACGCAATGCGCACCCTCAGAGCGTGAAAATCTGAACAAAATAAACATTGAAGAGGTGTATTAGAAGTTTACTGCAAAAATGCAGTAAACTTCTAACGTATTGAAAATCCTTTCGCAATAAGCAAATAACTGATATGAAACCAAGAAATTTACTTTTTGCGATTTTAGTCGCGGCCTTTGCGTTTGCCTCCTGTTGCAACTCCTCCAAGCCCTTAAGAGACCGACTAAAGTTCATTTTAGCGGGTCTCTTTCCCACGCAAACGAAAAAGAGGATGACTTTCGGGTCACCCTCTTTAATTTTTAATGCTAGGCGTAAAATGGTCGCAGACCGCCTTTTTTTCTGAAGCGACAACGCGGCAGACCGCCTTTTAGCCTTAACTACGCGTAAAAATTAGGATAAAAGGATGGGATGCAAGGCGGAGCAAAGAAAAACACCGGAGCAACCTGGGGGTTGTGAGGATTTTTTCTGAAGCGACAACGCGGCAGACCGCCTTTTAGCCTTAACTACGCGTAAAAATTAGGATAAAAGGATGGGATGCAAGGCGGAGCAAAGAAAAACACCGGAGCAACCTGGGGGTTGTGAGGATTTTTTCTGAAGCGACAACGCGGCAGACCGCCTTTTAGCCAATTTTTACTCTGCGGAGATTGCGCCCTGCGGACATACATCCGCGCAAGTGCCGCAATCGATGCAGGCATCCGGATCAATCTTGTAGATGTCGCCCTCGGAAATTGCTCCGACCGGGCATTCTGAAATGCAAGTACCGCAAGCTATGCAGTCCTGTGAAATTTTGTGAGCCATAATTTTATGAGTTTAATAATCGTTTACTGCAATTGCCATAAAGGCGATTTTTTCGTTACTCTCCTCTCCCGTTCAAGGCGGGCCGCAAGGCGAATAACCTTGCAAATTTATAAACAGTTTCGGTTTTCGCAAAATTATAGTGTATATTTGCTCGAATTTTTCGGCGGACCCTCTCGAACCTGTGAAGCGGGGCAGCCGGTTAAGTTGAGTACATGATGAAAAACAAATCTATAATAGCTGTTATGCTTGCAGTGGCACTCTGGGTGGGGATGACCCCGGAGGCGGCCTGCCAGGTAAAGCTCACATCCAACATAGAAATCAATTCCGACTTCCACGACTTCGGCGACCTCGTGCTCGGAAGCGGACCTGTCAGCTGCGAGTTCACTCTCCGCAACACCGGAGCGAAACCCGTCGCCATCCTCAGCGTCGTCACTTCCTGCGGGTGCACCGACGTGGATTGGACCAAAGAGCCGCTGAAGCCTGGCGCAACCGGCAAAATATCAGCCACCTACAGCAACGCCGAGGCTCCGCTTCCCTTCGACAAGAACCTCACGGTCTATCTGTCCGACTCGGGGAAGCCTGTTCTTCTGCATCTTCGCGGAGTCTGCCACGAAAAGCCGCTTACTCCCGAGGAGATTTTCACCCACCGCTTCGGCCCCCTGGGTTTCAGGAGCCTTGAAGTGAAAAGCGGAAATGTTCTTCAGGGCGAGTGCCGAAGCGACAATTTCACCGTGGCGAACCTTTCCTCCGAGCCGATAAAAGTGGAGTTTACCGATGTCAGCGAGGGCCTTGAGATAAAGATAGACCCCGAGACCATTCCAGCCGGCGACCAGGCACGCGTCAGTTACACCGTCCGCACCTCCCGCAAGCGCTGGGGCAAGAACTGGTACTACGCAACCCCTGTTGTTGACGGCCGCAGCTCATTCTCCCTTGCAGGGCTTCCCGAGGGCGTAAAGGCCGGAAAACTCCGTATCTACGCGTTCACAACCGACAATTTTACCTCACTCGAGGATGACGAGAAGTCCAGCGGACCACGTCCTGTGTTCAAGACCAGCACCTATTCCTTCGGCAAGGCCAAAAAGGGGAAAACCATCGACGCCGAGTTCACTTTCACCAACGAAGGAAAGCGCCCTTTCTGCGTCTATAAATGCGATGCCGACGCCCCGAAATACTCCCACGGCACAATCCCGTGCACAGAGCCAGGCGAGACTACCACAATCCGGTTCCATCTTGACACGGCCCTTCTCCCGAAAGGAGAGACTCTGGTAATTGTCACCCTCACCACCAATTCGCCGCTTCGCCCCGTCATAAACCTCTTTGTCTCAGGCTATCTGGAATAGACCCGTAAATATCCGATAAATCCCCCCTCTCAGATGCTACTTCATTCCCTTCTTGACATACTTCGCAACAGCGTTCTCATCACCGGCCTCGTGGTGGTGATGATGATGATGATTGAGGCACTCAACATCGAGTCGCACGGCCGGTTTTTCTCCCGTCTGAGGGGCAGCCGTCCGGGGCAGATTCTCTTCGGAGCCACTCTGGGGCTTATCCCCGGGTGCATCGGAGGTTTTGCTACAGTTTCGCTCTACACCCACGGGCTTTTCAGTTTCGGAGCGCTCATCGCGATGATGATCGCCTCTTCCGGCGACGAGGCTTTCGTGATGCTGGCGATGTTCCCAGAGAAGGCGCTCATTCTTTTTGCAATTCTCTTCCTTCTTGCCGTTATCAGCGGCTTTCTCACCGACTGGGCCGCAGACCGAATCCGCAGGAAAAAGGGAGCGAAGGCTCTTCCTAACTCCTGCTGCGAGGAAGGGTTCGCTCTCCACGAGGGTGAGGACATTCCTGAGATCACTTCCGACGCTTGCGGAGGCTCCCACTCCAACGGGGAGTCCGGCGAGGGGCAGGGACACAATGGCGCTGATGAGGGCCATAAAGAAGGCTCCCACGCCCACGGGGGAAAGAGGCATTGGGGATGGAAGAGGGCTGTGATTGCTGTGGGGCTCGCGGCGTTTATCGCTGCGCTCGGCCTGGGCTACCTCGAGCACGACCACGAGGGTCACGAGCACGGCTCCGGGGAGGCCGTTGAGGCGGGCGCCCACCAGCACCACCACGAAGAAGCCTCCTGCAGCGACCCGCAGTGCTGCCCTTCCTGCAGCGCCGAGGCCTCCAATGAGACCCCCCATGAGCACAGTGCTGACCCCGCCGAAACCGCGCACGAGCACCACTCCCACGCTCACCACGGCCTTGAAATCGACCTTCTGAGCGAGAGCTGGATGAATGTGCTCTTCGCCCTGCTGAGCCTTGTGATGCTGGGCGTGATCCTTTTCGCCCCGGACCACTTTGTGGAGGAGCACCTCTGGCACCACGTCATCTGCAAGCACCTCCCTACGATATTCCTTTGGACTTTCGGCATACTCGCAGGCCTTGCCGTCCTTATGCACTTTGTGGACATCAGCAGCTGGATCAGCGACAACACCGCCCTTATGATACTCCTCGCGACCCTCATCGGCATAATCCCGGAGTCCGGCCCTCACCTTATCTTCGTCACTCTCTACGCCAGCGGCCTCGTCCCGTTCCCCGTGCTTCTTGCCAGCAGCATTTCCCAGGACGGACACGCCTCCATCCCGCTTCTTGCCGAGAGCAAAAAGTCTTTCCTCTGGGCTAAGGTCATCAACTGCGCGGTGGCACTTCTCTGCGGCTATACGGCGATGCTTTTTATGTAGAAGCTGAACCTCTACCCATCAAAATCAGACAGAGCCCCCCGATAGCCTATTTCCTTTTGCGTTAATCGTGCGAATTTTGTAAATTTGCGCGTTTTTCCCCGTTGAGAGGAAGGTAAAATTCAATCATTTATGGCGCAGACACCCCAGACCCCCGCAGTTAACGACTACAACGACGACAGTATCAGGACCCTTGAAGACGTTGTGCACATCCGGAAAAGACCGGGTATGTACATCGGACGGCTCGGCGACGGAAGCAATCCCGGGGACGGCATCTATGTCCTTCTGAAAGAGGTGGTTGACAACTGCATCGACGAGTTTGCGATGGGATTCGGCAAAACCGTCGTCATCAACATCTCCGAGGAGGAGGGGAGCGTCAGCGTGAGGGACTTCGGACGAGGCATTCCGCTTGGGAAACTCACCCTCGCAGTGAGCAAGCTCAACACCGGCGCGAAATACGACACCAAAGTCTTCCAGAAATCCGTAGGTCTTAACGGAGTCGGAACCAAGGCGGTGAACGCCCTTTCGTCCTCGTTCCACATCGAGTCCTACCGCGACTCCCAGATGGCCAGTGCGACCTTTGAAAGGGGAAAACTCATAGCCGAAGTCACCGAAGCGACGAAAACCCCGACGAAGGAAAAGAACGGGACTCTTGTTCAGTTCACCCCTGACGTGGATATGTTCGGACGGTTCCATTTCAATATGGAACTCGTCGAGAAGATGACCAAGAACTACTGCTACCTCAACAAGGGGCTCACCATAAAGCTCAACGGAGTGGACTACACCTCCAAGAACGGCCTTCTGGACATCGTCAACGACAACCTTTCCGAGGAGCCGCTCTACCCGCCGATCCACCTCGAGGGCGAGGACATCGAGATTGTGCTCACCCACGGCAACGCCTACGGGGAGAACATCGCCTCGTTTGTGAACGGCCAGAACACCCGTGACGGCGGAACCCACCTCGCGGCGTTCAGGGAGGCTGTGGCGAAGACTCTCAAGGAGTTCTTCAAAAAGGACTATGACCCGCAAGACATCCGCCAGGGCATAATCGGAGCCATCAGCATCCGCATTCAGGAGCCAAACTTCGAAGGCCAGACCAAGACCAAGCTCGGCTCCACCTACACCTACGAGCAGGAGGTTCTGGATGAGAACGGCAACCCAAAAAAGGGCGAGAACGGAGCCACTCTCATCGACCGCGGCCCCACAATCCGCGCCTTCGTCAACGATTTCGTAAAGAACCAGCTCGACAACTACCTCCACATCCACAAGGACATAGTCCCGGTTCTCCAGGCGAAAATCATCGCGTCCGAGACCGAGCGCAAGGAGATTTCGGGCATACAGAAAAAGACCCGCGAGCGCAACAAGAAGACCAGCGTCTATAACCGCAAGCTTCGCGACTGCAAGCTCCACCTCGGCGACAAAATTACCGAGCAGAACAAGGAACTCATTGACCTCACGAGCATATTCATCACCGAGGGAGACTCCGCGAGCGGTACCATCACCAAGGCCCGCGACGCGCAGACCCAGGCTGTGTTCAGCCTCCGCGGTAAGCCTATCAACTGCTACAAGGAAAGCAGGAAGAAAGTCGCTGAAAATGAGGAACTTAATCTGCTCTTGAACGCCCTCGGAGTGGAGGATGACGTCGCGGATCTTCGCTACAACCGCATTGTGGTCGCAACCGATGCCGATGACGACGGAATGCACATCAGGATGCTTGTGCTCACATTCTTTATGAAATACTACCCGGAGCTCATCCGCAACGGCCACGTCTTCATCCTTCAGACCCCGCTTTTCCGCGTTCGCAACAAAAAGGAGTCGGTCTATTGCTACGACTCCGCCGAAAAGGAGAAGGCCATAAAGAAGCTCAAGACCGGAGTTGAAATCACCCGATTCAAAGGCCTCGGAGAGATTTCCTCAGACGAGTTCAAGGATTTCATCGGCGAGGGGATGAGGCTCGACACCGTGAGCATAAGCGACGAGGAGTCCATCGCGGAAATTATGGAGTTCTATATGGGCGACAATACCATTGAAAGACAGAACTTTATACGCGGAAATCTCCGCAGCGAAACCGACCTGGAAGACATAAATATTTAAGTGTCTTTCGGGTCTGAATCCATCTTTTCATCGGTCGAGTACTCCAGTACACTCCCTCTTCAAAAATGAATTTATCCACAAAAATCCTTCTTAAATAGAAAATTTATATACTTTATTATGGGACAGAAATTCTGCAAATTCGCGCTCAAGGCACTCGGCTGGACCGCTGACAGCGGCCCCGTACCGGAGGATAAATGTGTAATCCTCGGCGTTCCGCACACAACTATATGGGACTTTGTCATTTCCTACCTCTACTACACCTCAGTGGGCGGCAAGGCCTACTGTATGGTGAAAAAGGAAATGTTCTGGGGGCCTGTGGGCTGGGTTCTGAGAAAACTCGGCGGCGTGCCCGTTGACAGGACAAACGGCGCGGCCGTGGTTCTGAGCGTCGTGCACGAGATGAACAGCAAGAAGGTTATGCACCTCGCTCTCGCGCCGGAAGGCACCCGCAAACCCATCAGAAAGTGGAAGACGGGGTTCCATAAAATCGCGAAAGAAGTGGGTTGCCCGGTGTATCTGGGCTATTTCGACTGGGGCACCAAGCACATCGGCAGGGGCGAAAAGGTGGAACTCACCGACGATGCCCGCGCCGATATGGACCGCATCCAGAAGATCTACGAGGGAATGCATCTTCAGGGCAAGAACAAAGAGAATTATATAACTCACTAAATACCCAACCCCTTCTCGGCGCTTCGCGCCGGCAGTCCCCGTCTCACTCTTGCCGCCTCGGCTTGCGGAGCGGTTCTACTGCGACAGGCTGTTGCACTTTTAAAAAATCCGGGAGTCGATTCACATCGGCTCCCGGAGGCGTTGTTGTATGTATATATAGTGGATTGGGCTTTTGCCCAAAAACACTCTTATTGACCCCTCCCGTCCCCTCTGCAGGGGAAGTGGCGCTCCGTTTGCCCTATCAACGCAATTCCTTCCATTCACAAACTTCGCGCGTCCGCTTTAGCGGACGGGTTAGCTCGCGCACTAGTCCGTGCGGATGTCGCGGACGCAGCGGCAGACGAAAGCCTTTCCGGATGACTCAAGGCTGATGTTGCCGCCTGCATAGATATAACCGTATTTAGCTTCTTTGGCTGCAATTCCATCCTCTCGGTCTGTTCCGAATGCCCAGTAGGTTCGTGATACCATATCGTTGGATATTACATTATAGTATTTCAACATCGCAAGTTCCGACTGATTCGGCAGCCTGTAGCCCTCAGGGCAGTACGGATTCTGATTTCCTGCATTTATCGCCGTCGTGACATTGTCATTCAGCGTTTTGAAAGTCATATTGCTTGTCGTTGTGGCCTGAGCTGCCGGAAGAACTTCGAAACGCTTGTAGAGGCGGTTGATGTCGGAAGTGTGGGAGTGGTAGTCGAGCTCGCGGGAAGTGTAGTAACGGAGCGCGGCTTTGTTAAGATGCGTCGCGCTGAAGGTGTAAACAGCGCTGGTGCCGTCTCCTGTGCTCTCAACATCGACATAGTCTTCAGGCTCATAGTCACCTTCACTGAAAGATAATGACGACGGGTTTTCCTTTCCGAGGTTTCTTACGCAGCGGACGCCGAATTTGCTGAGCCCGCCTCCCCAAGTAATGGAACCTGATATGCTACCGGTTGAAATTCCTTCCTCGCCCCATACGACCGTAGGCTCCCCGCTTCCGTACAGCGAGCTGGAAATCACGTGCTGGCGCCAGGTATTGGCAGTGGAGGATGCCTGCTCTGTCGCTGAACGGTAGTATAGACGGGAGTGGTGGTCTATAACTCCGTTGCCCACATAAAGACCGATGAGCTGACGGATGGAGGCCGTGTACCAGCGAACCTCGTCAGGGTCAATCACACCGTCTCCGTTGTTGTCGCGGTTGCGGGAAAGACAGATGTAGCGAAGGGCTGCGTAGCTGCTTTGCATCTGGTGCAAATCGTTCGCCTTTTCGAAATTCATATAGGTGGACCAGCTTGGAGTGCCGCTAAGACCCCATTCTTTTACTGAATTGTAGAGACCGTCGGATTGGCTTGTGTTGCTATAGGAACCGGTGTAGGTACTTGAATTTGTATTGTATGTGTAGATAGCGTCCGTGAACTCGTCCACATACTCGAGGCCCCAGGCGCTCTGGAGCGACGTTTCGCTTTCGTCGGTGTTGTAGATGGACTGGATGGCGTGCTGCTGGATTGTGATTACCGAACCGGTGGCGCGGGACTCCAGATCCTTGCTGACGTTGGAATTGCAGAGGATGTGGAGGGTGCGGTCGTCCTGATTCACGAACTTTTTCCAGAGGGTCGGGGAGGAGACTCCCGTAACCGGGTTCTTCTCGTAGTAGTACTCGTCAACGAAGGCCGTCACGCAGATTTTCGCCGCTTCCTTGTCGTCCGGGTTGTCGAAGTCGCCCTCGTAGGTCATACCCGGATTCTTGTAGTACTCCTCCAGGAGTTTCACCTGCTCCTTGATGTATTTCACCAGGTCCACGATGTTCATAAGACCGTCGTTGTGGTAGCCGGCAAGACCGGCGGTGCCGTCGCCCTCGGCATTGGTGGTTTCGTCGCGGTAGGCCGTCGTCGTCTCGAACTTGCGGTCAGGGCTCACGAACTTTCGGCGGTTGGTGTTGTAGGTGCCGTCGGAGTTCTTCTTGTTCAGACGGAAGTGAACCCAGTCGTAGTCGAGAGTTCCCGGAGTGAGCGGGTCGGACGGGGTGCCGTCGCTGAACGGAGTCTTCACGCTCCAGGTGAGGTCGTCAGCCGTGCTGTTCACGCCCTCGAAGAAGTTGGAGGCGTGGAAAGTCATCGTCTTGGAGTAGTAGTGGGCGTCGCAGACCGCGATTTCCTCCTTCGCGATGGTGACCTGGCCGGTGGCTCCCGGCTGGTTCTCAGTTGTGGAAGTCTCCACCTCCACACGGATGTTGTTCACGGAGTTCACCGTCACGGTGTAGGTGTAGAAGGTGTTGCGCTCGGTGTTGAAATTGTTGAACGAGCCGTAGGTGTCGGTGTCCCAGGACGAACCTTCGGTGTAGGACCAGTCGCCGAGGTGTATGAGGTACTGAACCTCTCCGCCCAGAGTCTTTCCCTCGTCGTCGTTCTCAAGCTCCATCTCCACATTTCCCGTCACGAGAACGTATGTGGAGAAGTCGTTGGCGTTCTGGAACACTCTCATTTCGCGCGAAACGTCCATTCCTCGTGAGGAAGTGTATTCCACGGTCACGGTCTCGTTCTCGCCCTCGTGATAGCCGGAGGACTGCTTAACCTGGCGGGAGCGGTCCTGGTAGGAGGCGATGGAGGTGTTCTTCGGACTCTGGCGGTTCTCCAGCATATAGAAGGTGAAGCTGGAGGTTTTGTCGTCAGGGAACTCCTCGAAGTTGGTCCATTCGGTGTCGAAGAACTTAGGGGCGTAGTTGACATATTCGCTTGTGGCGGTTGAAGGGTCCACATTGACTGCGTCCTCGGAGTCCCTTTCCACAAGGAATGAGGTCGCAGGGACATTCATAACCTTCCACTGCTTTGCCGTGAAGGACTTGATGGTCTGGCCGGCGGCGTCCTCGCGGGAACCGGTCTTGAAGATGAACTTCACCTTCGCGTCGAGGCGGCGGAGCATAAGGGTTCCGGCGGCTGAGCCGTCAGTCTTGGTGATTGTGCCGTCGTCTGCAATCTTCAGGTCGGTGAGCTTTCCGGTCATCGGGAAGTAGCCGTTGCGGGAGGTGATTTCCTGGTTGAGATAGACAGAGAAGTCGAGAAGGTCCTGCTCGTCGTTGATGTTGTGGCTCAGAAGGTCGGAGGAGACCCTCACCATATCCGCGTCGAGGTTTGCCATCGCGTAGATCTTGTAGCCGCTTCCGCTACTGGTCTGAAGGCTTACTCCGCCCACGACCGGGGAGGCGCTGTTGTTGACCCACCAGCCTTCGCCCGTGAGGGATGCGGTGGAGGTGACGCCCTGTTTGTTGGAACTGTCGAAGTACTGGCTGTAGATTTTGTTGCCGTTGGAGTCGAAAAGGAAGACGAAAAGGTTCAGCACACGGCTTTCCGCTGCATCGCTCACGGCTGCCTTGGTGACCACAATCGTGTTGTCCTCGGGCGCGAAACTAAGCCCGGCAATCACTTCTTTTCCGCTGCACGCTTTCCCGGAGCCGCTCTCAAGAAGGGGCTCACGCGAGCAGCCCGCAGCGAGAAGCCCTGCGAGAAGTGAAACCAATGATATGTGAAGTATATTTTTCATATCCGAAATCAGTCGAATGTTGTTTCGTTGTTCTTTTCTGTCCACGGCTCAACTTCGAAGTCGAAGGTGCTGGTCTGAGGGTTGTAGAACAGGTTGACTATTATGTTCACCTTGTCGTTGCGGCAGACTTTCTCAAGCGGCTGGATGATTCCGTAGCTGTCGGTGTAGGAAAGTTCAGCATCGCGGTCGAAGTCGTCCACGGGATCGGGAGACAGTCCCGTGACGGTTTCAGTGTAGGCCGTTGCCTCGCGGAGGTACCAGCCGGTGCTGGCGTCGGTTCTTGTACTACTATCTGGACTTGTGACTCCGAAATTTCCGGAAGTATTGTAGTAGAGGTAGGAGTAGTAGGTATTACGCTGCCCCTTAGCAGTGCTGTAGAACTGTATTCCTGTTGATGTGCTTGTGGAAAGATTTTGGGAAGAACCAAGACTGCAACTGGATGTTCTGCTATTTCCGCTACCGCTTATGCTTATATTGATATAAGTCCCAGTCTTGACATTCTTGATGGCCGGACTTGAGGTTGAACTGAATGTCCAAAGATAGCTGGTGATATCACTCTTGACAAAGAGTTCGGCATCTGAGCCCACTGTTTCTTGAGTCAGGTTTCCACTGTCGTCAGCCTTCAGAAAGTGCCTTGGCGCAGCGGCCGAAGCGATAAAATAGGTTTTGGAAGTGCTG
The DNA here is from genome assembly GCA_963589825.1 of Flexilinea sp. Classification (GTDB taxonomy): domain Bacteria; phylum Bacteroidota; class Bacteroidia; order Bacteroidales; family UBA932; genus Cryptobacteroides. Next base: position 22,606 of record CAVAMP010000001.1, read on the forward strand.
ATGGTGGTGTTGTCATCGTCTCCGGTCGTTTTATACCCGGATTTGGTGACAGTCGTAACTGTCGGGACAGTAGGGTCATCCTTTTCATAAATTCCGCCCGCAATGCTAAGGCTCAGTGTAGAGGCATCGTCGCAGCTCTCGAAAAGATAGCAGCTGATCATTTTGTTCTCGGCGCCCGGCTCGATGCGGGTGAGGGTGGATGAGGACTGAAGCTCTCCGTAGGTCGTGCCGGTCGGGGAGGAATGGTCGTCCTGCTGGAAAAGATAGCCAAGGCTCGGGCTGCGTTTGCTGAGGCTCACTCCCGTAACATAGATCGCCTTGTCGGTGGTGCGGTTTTTAAGAGTTACGCTGATCTGGGCGCAGACCCTTACGATTTCCGCGCTGATGCGGTTCACGCCAGCGCCCACATTGCAGGTCTTCGCGAGCGAAAGCGGCATACCCTCGGTGTCGGAGTAGGTCGGGTAGGTGGCGGAAGAGGAAGGCAGAGCGAGGGTGGCCTTCAGAAATGAGTCGTCGATGGTGCTGCCTGCGACATAACTGCTCAAAGCCGTGCTGTTTGCAAGGAAGTAGAGTTTGTAGTCGCCGCGAACCACATCCGGGAAAGTCACCGTGTCCCTCACGGCGTTCGGGGTGTGGGAAGCGTACTGACTCACCTTATTGTTGCTGTCAACCATCCAGACGCGAAGATTCAGCATAGTGTCGCCGTCCTTTGCGCTCTTTGTGGAGGGAGCGGAGGCAATCTCAATCTGCACGGTGGCGTTTCCCTTCTGAGAGGGCTGCTCTGTCGAATTCTCCGCTGAAGGAAGTTTCCCGCAGGAGAGGAGGAGCGCCGCTGCAAAAGAGAGGGTAAAACTTATATGAGGAATGAATGACTTCATAATCAAATGTTTATGTCAACGGTGGACTGTACTTCATTCCAATCCTTGATTGTTACGACAACCTCCACGCTCGATTTTTCGATAAGGAGGGTGTAGGTGTAGATTTTCCCCGGCTCCCATTCTAAGGTAGGAAGAACTGCGGTGTGGTCCACATCGCCGCCTCCTTTGGTCTTGAAATGCACCGAGGTGCTGCCGTCCTTTTCTGAAGAGCAGGTCTGCGGAATGGCGAAAACCACATTGTCTGCGTCTGAGGAACCGAAGATGTCCACAGCTGAGGATGCGACGCCGGGGTTATAGACTCCGAAGGTGCGCTGAGTGGTGCTCTGGTAGAACTCGGTCTCGGAGTCGAAGGCGTCGGCGTTCCAGGTGATGACCGGTGAGAGATAGTCCCCGGTCTTGTAGGTGTATTTCATTAGACCCGCAGCCTGAACTCCCGTAAGGTGGAACTCGGTGAGGACATCGGTCGTGCCCTCGTCAACTGTCTTGTTGAACGCCACCCTGAAGCGAAGGGCCGAGAGGGCGTGGGAGAAGTTCATCGGCACCCTTCCGACTCCCTCGGCGTCAGTTGTCGGGTGGCGGGTGGCGAAGGCGACGAGAAGGTCGTACTGCTCGTTGACGATTCGATAGCGGACCTGGATTGCGTCCACGCCGGATCCTCCCGTCTCGACGTCGGCGTCGTAGGGGTGGTAGGCCCTGAAGCGGTAGTACTGGTTTCGTTTCCAGTAGTATTTCGGCTTGTCGCCCGTGCGGGTGTATTCCCAGTAGGAGGTGGAAGTGTTGTAGCTCACCTTGAGGGCGGAGGAGTTGTCGAAGACATTGGTCGTGGAGGCGGCGCCTTTGGTGGCGGAGTAACCTCCATAGACTCCGAACGGCTCGTCGGTGAGGTTGCCCTCCACGGTCTTGGTGCCTTTGGTCTGGGGCGCTGAGGCATTTTGGAAAGCTTCTGCGGCCTCTCCAAGCGTGCTTTCACCCTTTGAGGCCTGTCTGCCTAAAGCAGCGACATTTTCAGCCTCAGGAGCATCTGCACGGAAGGATATGGCTTCCCCGAGAGGCTCGGTAGAGTCCTTCCTGCAGGCGGAGAGAGCCGCCGCGCACAGTGCCAATGGCAACAGGTATTTCGCTATATCTCTAATCATTTTCGTTTATATGACGCAGCCGCAGCCGCGTTTTGTCATTTCGTCAGTCCTATGATGATGTCGCTTGAGGTTCCCTCTCCCCAGTCACCGACTCCGGCGTTGAACTCGATAGGCTCGTTCTCCTCACCCACTACGATGCTGTAGGTGGTGTGCTGCCCGATGCCCCAGAGCTGGGATTTGATGTCGGAGAGAAGCTTGTCAGCCGTGCCCTTCTGCCCGTTGATGGAGTACTCGATGTAGAGGCTCACTCCGGAAGTGCCTCGAGTGGAGTCGCCGTTGAGCACCTGCGGGATGACAAGCAGGCTGTTGCCGTCGAGGGTGATGTTCTGCGCGATGAGTCCTAGGGAGAGACCTTTGGAGTTTTCAAAAATCACTATTTCCTTGAGGGAGCTGCGGTTGCTCCAGGTCTCTGCGGCTGCCTCCGAGGTTGCTGTCGCGGCCTTTTCAGGAGTGTAGCTTCCGACGGTGTAGACCCTTTTGAGGCTCACTTTGTAGATTTTAACCCTGTTGGTCGCGGAAGTGTCAGTGGCGGTGCTGGCCTGGACGGTTACCTTCGCAAGCTTGTGGCGGAAAAGTGTCGGCACACCCAGGTAGCCGTAGGTGAGAGTGTTGGTCTTCAGATCACTCTTGAAGTCTGCGATCATAAAGTCGATGTCCTGGTTGGTGGTCTCGTCGAGAGTCCAACCTGTGAGGGAAACTCCCTCCGTGGTGACGCTGGCTTTGCCGGTTGCGGAAATTGCGGCAGGGGAGTAGGACCAGAAGCTGAGGCTTCCGAGTTTCGGCCAGAAGTACTGCTTGTCGGCGCCCCTCCATTTGTCGGTCTGAAACTCCACGGTGACATCCTTGAAATATGCCACGGCGTCGTCTTTGTCAGCCGACCAGATCTTGCCCTCCGGGAGGTACCAGGCGAAGGATTTGAAGGAGTCGGAGGTGCTGTAGGCTGTGGCGGCCTTGGTCCGGGGCTGAGCCTCTGATGAGGACTGCGCTCCAGATTCCGCGTCCGGTCTTTCGAGGCTGTAAGGCTGCTCGAGGGCGACATTGTAGGCAAGGCCGACGGACTGCTCCTCGCCTCTCACCTCCTCCGGGGAGGCAGGGGAGAGTTTCACGCAGGAAGTTCCCGCGAGAAGCAGAATCAGCCCGGCTGCCGCCGCAACGGGGGTTGCAGCAGAGACTCCCGCTGAATGCGCTATGCCGAAATGTCCAAGTTTCATAATTCGTGTTTTCTTTTTTGGAACCCTGCGGAGGTATCACCCTCCGTAGGGTTAATGTTTGGGTTTACTGCCCGGGGCAGCAATTACATATTAATCTTGTACTCGAAGCCCTGAGTCTCCCAGTCAACAGCGCTCGGTGCCCAGTAGATCTGGTCGAGGCCGATGGTGATGGTGTAGCTGATCTTCTTGTTCATTGCCCACGGAGTGGCAGCTGTGACTGTTGCGCCCTCGTCGACTCCGCCCTGAATTGCCCAGATTGAAGCATAAACGTCCTTTACGGTCTCGGTGCTGAATCCGTTGCCGTTGCAGGTCTTGATTGTGTAGGTAATCTGGATATTCTCATTGCCTGTAACGTCATCAAGGTCTGCCGGCTCTGTGAAAGTCTGCGGAAGAACAAGGATGTAGCCGTTGGTGCTGGCGCACGGAGCAGCTACTGCAGTGCTTCCGAATGCGGTTCCGGTTGTGTTTTCGTACCAGGTGTAGTCCTTGGTGCTAGATGCAGGAGTCCAGGCGCCGAGAACCGGAGTGGTTGCGCTTCCGTCAACTTTGTTGGTGCTGATGTATGTTCCCTTGTACAGGATGTTGTTGATCTTCACTGAGTTGATGTAGAAGAATTTGTCTCCTGCTACAGCATTTGCCTCGGTGTGACCGTTTGTGTAGTCCTTGTCAGTCTTGAAGTTGAACGCAACAATCTGGGAGAGTTTGTGGCGGAAGACGGTAGGGACTCCGTTGTAGCCGGCGTTGGTCTGGTTATGATTCTCGTCAGGCCTGTAGTCAGCAACCATAACGTCAACAGTCTGGTTTGCGTCAACATCCCAGTTTGAAATCTTGATTCCGTTGGTTACATCGCAGGTGGTTGCAGCGTTAAGGGCAGCAAGATACGGGCTGTAGGAGAAGAAAGTAAGGCTTCCCTGCTTTGGCCAGTAGTATGCGGTTTCTGTTGTCCAAGCGTAGCCTGAAGTCTGTCCGTTGTTCTTTACTTCGCTCTGCGGGATGTAAATCTGCGCATCGGCAGCGGCAGATGTGCCAGTTTCAGGAGCCCATTCCTTGCCTTTTTCAAGGAAGAATGCGTAGGTTCCGAATGGAACATCAGTCGGGTAGGTGGTTCCGTTGATCATCGCCTTTGTGCCCTGGCGGCTTACAACGGTCTGGAAGGTGATCTGCTGAGGATCAGTCTCGGGTGTGTACACCTCGTTCTTTGCGCAGGAGGCAAGCGCTGCGATTGCCGGAACTGCGATTAAAAGATACTTTTTCATTTCTTGTAATTTATTTGGTTTATATATTTTTTCTGCTTTCTCTTGGAGTGGAAGTTCAGCCTGCGGGCGAACTCCCGCTTACTATCCTGAATTTAGATGTTGATGTCGCCTGCAGTGACAGTAGTCCAGTCGGTGACATCCGGATCCCAAAGAATCTCTGTCGCGCCGAGAATGATGTTGAGCGTGTACTTCTTGCCGTTTTCCCAGTTGGTGGTGTAGATGCTCTTGAGGTCCTTTGTCTCGGTGACGGTCTCTGTTACCGCCGTGCCGGTGTAATTGGTTGTGACGGTATAGACAACCTCAATCACAGGGGTCGTGTCGGTGAAGTTCTGCGGAAGGACAATGTAGTAGTCATTGGCGGCAGGAGTTACTGTCTGTTTGTTTTCAGTCACCGTCATACCTGTTCCGCTGTAGGCAGAAAGGTTTGCTGAAGTGCCCTGGTTGCTCCACGGAGCGGTGGAGGCGGTAGGGGAGCCCTGAGTGTAGTCGCCCGTTGTGCTGACGTTTTTCAAAGTGATGCTCTTGAGCTTGAACATCCCGTCTTCGTATGAATTGCCGGAAGTGGCCTCATCCGTCTGGATTGTGAACACGAGGCTTGAAAGGACGTGCTTGAAGATTGTCGGCACACCTTTCTCCCAACCGTCGTACTTCACGGTGTTGGTCTTTTGGTCTGCAGCGATGTCAGCCACCATCAGGTCCTTGTTCTGATTGGAAGTGACAGCGTAGCCTGTCGTGTTGATTCCCTTGGCGTTGCTGCAGGAAATGGTGCAACCGGAAACTGCAGGAGCGGCAGTGTAGTCTGTCCAGGCGAAGAAGGTGAGGCTTCCCTGCTTTGGCCAGAAGTATGTCGTCTCTGTGTTTTTCCAGTAGGTCTTGTCGGTTACATACTCAATAAGAGAACTTGATATGTAGGCCTGTCCGGTTGTGTAGTTCGCTGCCCAGGTCTTGTCCTTTTCAAGGAAGTAGGCGTAGGAGTAGAACTTGTTCGAGGTGCTGAAACTTGAGGCGGCTTTGGTCTCAAGGGTCTGGTAGGTGATTTCCGCAGGCTCATTTTCTACGGGAGTCACTTCGTTCTTGCTGCAGCCGGCTGCAAGTGCTACGGCCGGAAGAGCTGCGAGAAGGATGATTTTTGCTGTTGTTTTCATAATAAATCGTTAATATTTTTTTTCTTTTTTTCTTTTTTTCTTTTTTTCTTTTTTTCTTTTTTTCTTCAGTTTATTCGTCCCTAAGCATTCCTAAAGGACAATTTCGTGCTCCTCATTCTCCCAGTCCTCAACTCTCGGGTCGAAACCGCCCGTTCCTCCCGACTGGTCAGGCGGGTCGATGTGGATGGTCTCCTCGAGCAGTAGCCAGTGGTGCTTGATGCAGTTCTCGCTCAGGAAGAGGTCGGAGATGTTGAAGGTTCTCTGCACCTTGCTTCCCGCTTTTGTCTGGATGTCGAAGGTGACCTCAAGGTCGTTGGTGGAGGCGTCCGGACGGCCGAAGGTGTTGAACACCGCGCAGATTACCGGCACTCCGTTGTCGTCGCTTTTCTGCAGCTCGAAATAAACCGTTGACTGCGGGTCGTCCACCCTGTCTCCGACTGCTATGTAGTTGGCGGATGACATCCCGGAGAGGACCGCCGTCGCAGTATTTACATATATCAGGCCTTCCACCTTTATCTGGAGGTAGTAGCTCTCTACGACTGTCGTCGCTTCGGCCTCCACGGTGTAGACGCCCGTGTGGTATGGAATGACTTCTTCAGGCTTGCGCGCCACTACGAGGTGGTCAGGGCTGTAGGTGAAAAGGTCGCCGCTCTGCACCTTTGTCGTGAATGCGCGGGAGATCCTGTCTGAAACTCCCATCGCGTATGCCTCGGCGCCGCCCCAGCTGTACTGGTCGCGGATGAGGGTGGACTCGGTTCCGAAGTTGTAGGTGTAGAGTCTGTAGGTGCCAGGGACCACGCTGAGGTCTCCGTAGAAGGTCTTCCTGCCTTCCGTGTCTGTGTCGTAGTCGGTGAGGTAGGTCTCGCAGGCGATCCGGTCGCTGTCCTCGTTGAAGAGGATCACGTGCATAACGTCCTGCTGGATTACCGGAATCGGGACCTCGTCGTTATAGATGTCGCAGGTGACATTGCGGATGGAGTCCGTGTTGACTTTGACCTTGATGCGGGTGTTGTAGTCCGGGTCCTCGAGAGGACGGCGGTGGCAGCCCGTGCCTATGATTATAGCACACAGAACCAGCAGGGCCGCGTTCAGTGCGCTGCCTGCCAAAGTCGTTCTTATGTAACTAAATCCTTTCATTCAATTTTCATATTCATATATACTGATCTCCCTCTCAAATCCCGTGCACATTTTTATTTCTTTCTGCTCTGTTTCTGCTTTTTATCCCTGTTCGAGGAGGATGAGGATGCCTTGCTTTTGGCGTTGTGGCTGTCCTTTCCAATCGGGATCACAAGCGAAATCTTCGCTTTCGTAGGGCCGAACCAGGAGATCTTTCCGATTTTGCTGCGGTCGCGGTAGAGGTGCTCGTAGGCCTCGTCCGGCTGGTAGTGGCGGTAGTCGCTCTGGAGGAATCCGGCTGAAATGGAGAATTCCATATTGAGCCATTTGCAGATCGGAAGGGCATATCCGTAGGTGAGACCCACTGACCAGAATTCTCCCTGGTAGCAGATGGCGGTGTCCCACTGGAAGTCATATTTTCCGCTCATTCCGTAAACTCCGGCGAAGTGTCCGCTGAGGTAGTCCTTTTTGTCGTTGCGGACAAACCACCACCTCGGCTCAAGTCCCATCTCCCAAAGCTGGAAGCAGTATTTCTTGCCGTTCGGACCCCAGTTCCACCACGGGAAGAGGTCTTCAAACGCGATGGAGAAGTGTTTCCCGATCGGGAATTCAATCTCGGCGTTAAGCGCTGTGGCTGCGTCGAAAAGCAGGTTGGACTTCAGGGCCGGGTACCAGTATTTTCTCGGAGCTACGCTGTCCACCTTTTCCTGAATCGGGTCCACGCGGAGAGAGTCGAGCGTTATCTCGGTGTTCGTTATGGTGTCCTGAGGCTCCTCAATCACCACATCGTCAACGAGAACCGGCGGGGTGACCTTTGTCGTGTCAATGAGCTCGGGCGCAAGCGGCTCTGCGTAAGTTGAGTCCGCAGCCGGGAAGAGCGGGTGCGAAACTACGACAATCTCGGCGTAGCGGAGGTAGCGGAGGATGTTGCGGCGGATGTAGGTGTACGGCCTTCCGTCCCTCATCTCCATCACTCTCTTGAAGATGGCGTCAGGGTGCTCCTTCGGATGTTTTTCAAATTCATCGACAACTTCCTGACGGTATGGAAGCCCCTTGGCCTCCTTGACCATCCGGAGGAACTCCGGGTAGTTGGAGCCCAGAGGAATGACGCTCATACTGCCGAACATACCTTCGTTGAGGGTCTTTGCAAGGTGTCCGCGCATAGTCTCGCCTCTCTTGCGGGAGAGCTTGTCGTTGTACCAGACGTTTCCCTCAGGGGAGGAGCTGGAAACGAGCGACACGGTGTCGAGGTGGGCAACCTTCAGAAGGGAGTCCATCCTGTGGAGCGTGGCGCTGTTGTTCATATAGGTGGTGTCCAGTCCGGACTTGTCCCAGCGGTAGTAGATTTTGAAGGTGTCGCGGTGGAAGATGCGCGGGACGGCGGTGCTGTCCTTGAGGGCGTCGTTCTTTGCGGTGCTGTCCTTGAGGGCGGGAGCGGCGGCTTCTTCCGGGGCGGACACCTTAAGAGAGTCCTGTGCTTCAGTATAGAAAACACTCAAACCGCCCTCACCGGTTTCAGTTTTCGCGGTAAGAGAGGCGGCAAATGCCAGGTGTGCAAGCACACTGAGAGTGAACAAAAGCTTTTTTGTCATCTATACATACACAACGCTACCACTCCCGTACGGAAAATACATACATACTGAATCAACGCCCTTGACCACTTTTGGCGGGGTGATAGCGTAACACAATTGGCTGCAAAGGTAGTGCTAAAATTCTTATTCCCAAAACTTTATGCGGAAATTTTTGCATCGGGGGGGGTAATTGGTTGAATGTCAACGCATTAAATTTTGCGAAAAAAGCGTCGCTTTGTATTCATAAAGCGTCTTTTCGTCATATTCTTAAGCAAAATCCCGCTTTTCGCTTAAAAATCGACGCTGATTCAGGGGATTGACTTTTTGTTTATGACATTGAGAAGGATGGCTTCAATCTGGGCTCTTATCCTGGAGCCGGGGCGGAGGCTGTCGTTCACCATTATCGAGAATACTATGGTTTCCCCCTTGTCTTCGGCGGGGAGGATGTAGCCGCAGTAGCAGAGTACTCCGGTCATTGAGCCGCTTTTGACCCTGAGGCGCTTGCGCAGTTCTTCGGGGGCGCCGGCAAGTAGCCTTTCGTTCTCGCCGCTCTGGGGAAGAGAGAAGAGGAACGCGGGGAAGGCGGGGCTTTGGGCGATTGCCCAGAGGTAATCCGCAATGGATTCCGGAGTTACGGCGTTTTTGCGGGAGAGTCCGCTGCCGTCGTCTATTCTCACTCTTCCTTCGGTGTCCACCCCGAGCTCTTCAAGGGCTGCGAGCTCCGCGTCTATTGCATTTTCTGTGGAAATTCCGTTCAGGTCGATTATGTTTTCAGCGGTGCGGCTCCCGTTTTCAGCCCGGGATGCCTTTTGGGCCGCTCCCACAGCCATTAGGAGGGTCTCGGCGTAGAGATTGTCGCTGACATAATTTGTGCGGCGCGCTATTTCCGAAAGTCTCGGGGAGAGAGTGCGGGCGATGACCCTCAGGGAGTCCTGCGGCGTGAGGCGGGCGCACTGGGTGAAGGATTCGAAGGCGAAAACCCAGCGGGAGGCTCGGGCAGGGGCGCTATTTGCGGCGCTTGCCCGGGCGTTTTTGTCAGTCGTGGCGTTTTTGCCGGCAGGGGCGTTTTTTCCTGAGGCGTCGGCCTTGTAGAGGGCAATGGGGTGGCAGGCGGAGGTGGAGGTGACCCCGCGGCAGAGGATTCCTTCCTTTAAGAGAGCGTCCGCAAGGTCAAAGGCGGCGGTGAACTCCGGGAAGGGGTTATTGTAGTGGACGGTCTTAGGGGCTTTGCCGAGGGCGTAGGTGCCACCGAGGCGCGCCGCCGGGGAGAACTCGGAGACATAGAGATAGGTCCTGTCACCGGTGCCCTCCTCGCCCGTCGTGCATTCGCTGCGAAGAATCATCCACGGGGCTGAGGCTATTGTGAGCGGGGCGTTTGCAGGGGCCTGGGCGCTTGAGGGAGCGCCTGTGTCTGAGCTAATTTGGGCGCCCGCTTGGGAGAGAGCCTTCCCGCCGCCAGTCGCACAAACTTTTACTGCCGTCCCGACCTCAGTTCCCGGGGTCAGCAGAAGGTCGATGCAGTTTTCCCTGTACATAAGCGCGCAGGGAGTGGCTCCGTAATAGGTCGCTATGTCTTCGTACATCCAGCTCCCGTTAACCTCTGAGGGCATCGCGCGGGAATCTCCGATGACAAGGCCTTCAATCTCCCGGATTCCAGCCTCGCGCACTCTGCGCACCCATCCCGAGACAAGTTCCTCCGCCCCCTTGCTCCCGCATTCTCCGCTTCCGAGCGTGGGGTCGCCGCCTCCTATTATATATAGGTCTCCCTTGAGAGTGCCGTCCGGAGCGATTTCTCCGGAATGGGCAAGACGGGTTTCAAAGCGGGCGTCAGCTCCCAGAAGATGGAGCGAAAGCCCTGTGGAGAGGACTTTGAGGTTGGATGCGGGGACAAAATTCTGCTTTTCGCTTGTCTTAAGAATGTCTCGCCCCGAGAGCGTGCGGATGCAGACTCCCGCCTGTTCGCCCAGAGGGAAACCAAGTTCAGTTACACTGCAGGGGGCGTCCTTGGAAGACTGATGGGTCTGCGGCAGCGTTCCCTGAGGGGTCTGCGCTGTCAAAAATGTGCCGCCGCTTAGAAGAGCAAGCGCGGATAGTGCTGAAAAATATATCTTTTTGATGTTCATAATCAGGGTCAAAGTTAGGTAAATAATTCTTACCTTTGCCCCTTTGGATTGAAAACTATATAATTATATACAAAATTATGAGCAAAAAAACTGTTTTGGTTTCGGGCGGTGCCGGATACATCGGCAGCCACGTGACCGTGGAACTTATCGGGGCGGGGTATGACGTCGTCGTTGCGGACAACCTGTCCAACTGCGATATGACCTGCTTCGAGGGCGTGAAGAAAATTACCGGAAGGGACGACATCCCTTTCGAAAAAATCGACTGCTGCGACGCTGAGGCTGTCCAGTCGCTTTTCAGCCGCTACAAAATCGACGCTGTAATCCATTTCGCCGCGTTCAAGGCTGTGGGCGAGTCGGTTGCAAAGCCGGTGAAGTACTACCGCAACAACCTCACTTCTTTCCTGAACATCCTCGACGCCGCCATTCATCACGGCGGGTGCAATGTGCTTTTCTCCTCATCCGCAACGGTTTACGGCGAGACGGACAAGCTCCCTGTGACCGAGGAGTCCCCGAGAAAGCCCGCCACATCCCCATACGGAAACACCAAGCAGATCTGCGAGGACATTCTCCGCGACACCGTGAAGGCTTCCGCAGCCTACGGAGCCACGGTTGAGGCCGGAAGGGACGCAGAAGGGCCTGTGAAGGGAATCGCTCTGCGCTACTTCAACCCTATCGGAGCGCATCCGTCAGCCCTTATCGGTGAACTTCCGCGCGGAGTGCCTAACAACCTCGTGCCGTTCATCACCCAGACCGCCATCGGAAAGAGGGAGTGCCTGAGCATCTTCGGCAACGACTATCCTACTCCTGACGGGACCTGCCTGAGGGACTACATCGACGTTGTGGACCTCGCTAAGGCTCACGTGGCTGCGGTTTCAAGGATGCTCGACGCGAAGATGAAGGAGGATTATGAAATCTTCAACATCGGAACGGGCCGTCCGGTTTCAGTGACCGAGCTTGTGACCGCGTTCGAGAAGGTGAACGGAGTGAAACTCAACTACAGGTACGCTGCACGCCGTCCGGGCGACGTTGTGGCCATCTGGGCCGACACTTCGCTGGCGAACAGGGAGCTTGGCTGGAAGGCCGAGAGGAGCGTGGAGGACACATTGGCTTCTGCTTGGGCCTGGGAGAAGCATCTGGCGGAGCACAAATAAAAAGCGGTCTGCCGCGTTGTGCTCAGGTTTTCTGTCCTCACAACCCCAAGGTTGCTCCGGGTGAAAACCTTCGCGAGCCTTGCATCCCATCTTTTTCTTTGCGCTCCGCTTCCCAGCACTCTTAATTATTTTTGCAATTTCTTAAATTGCAAAAATAGTGTTACCTTTGCGGGACGATTTGAAAGGAAATTGTTTTAATTTTTAATATAACTTATTATGAATCTTAGAGTTGTAAAGAAAGACATTGAGTATTTCGTCGGCGAATTCATTGACGACTGCACTCTTTTCGCAGCGCTTAACCCGTCAAAGAACGCCGAGGAGCTTGCAAAGATAGTTGACGAGGCAGTAGACCTCTACAACGACCTCAAGGACAAGGTCAACCACCCTGCAGAGGGCGTGAAACCTTCAGCGCACTTCGCCGCTGTCCGCAAGGAGATGTTCGAGAAACTTGACGAGCTTTGTGAAAAGCTTAGCGCCGTAGCCACAAAGAAATAATTGAAATAGGCGTCTAAAAGCGGTCTGCTGCGTTGTGCTCAGGTTTTCAGTCCTCACAACCCTAAGGTTGCTCCGGGTGAAAACCTTTCGCGAGCCTTGCATCCCATCTTTTATACATCCTATTTCCTAAGTTTCACTCTTTAGAGATACATTTAATGACTGCAGGTCGTGAGAACTGCAGTCTTTTTTTTGTGCAAAGACTGTCAAAATCAGTTCATAGTTCCCACTCTCGGTCCACTTCTTTCCACTTTAAACCGTTTTCTAACCTCTTGATTTTTAGCCCGATGTGGAAAGATGCCCCTCAAAATGTCCACTTCAGGACTCAAAGGCGGACAACCGATGCTCAAAATATCTACCTTTGCCTTGCCGAACTCCCCGAACAGCCTCTTGAGGCCGAGCGGGAAGGGCGGGCTCAAGAGGGAGGGAGAGTGAAATGCTCCCCGCCAGCCCGCCGGCAAAGGACCAAATAATAACGCACTAATTTTCAAACCGTATGAGAAAATGTCTTACTATGGTTTTGCTGCTTGCCACCGCTTTGTCGGCCCTCGCACAGCAACACACCGTCAAAGGCACCGTGGTCGATTCGCAGGGATATCCTCTCCCGGGATTGACAGTTATGGAAAAAGGTACACAGAACGGTACCGTAACTGACTCCAAAGGCACTTACACCTTGAATGTTTCTTCCGGGGACGCCGTGCTCGAGTTCGACTCGCTCGGCTACCGCACACTCACCGTCCCTGTCGGGGACAGAGCTGTGATTGACGCCACCCTTGAGGAAGAGGCCATCGCGCTTGACGCCGTCGTAGCCATCGGTTACGGAACTGTCCGCAAGCGTGACCTTACCACCGCAGTTTCCACCGTCTCCAACGAGGATATGGCCCTCAGACCTATCACCGAGACTTCCGGATTCATTCAGGGAAAGGTTGCCGGCGTGACCGTCCAGCAGACCAGCGGACTTCCGGGCAGCGGAATGACCGTCAGGGTCAGGGGAGCTTCCTCCATCGCTTCCTCCAACGACCCGCTCTATGTCGTTGACGGAGTGCCGGTCGGAACCGGAAACTATGCAATCGCATACCTCTCTCCTCAGGACATCGAGAATATGCAGATTCTCAAGGACGCCTCCTCCGCAGCCATCTACGGTTCGCGCGCAGCCAACGGAGTCGTGCTCATCACGACCAAGCAGGGCAAGAAGAGCCGCGGACCTCAGATCAGCCTCAACGCTTCCGTGGGCCTTTCAAATGTCGTAAGGACCTACGAAGTACTCAACGTTGACGAGTACCGCGACCTTATGAGCGAAATCGGCACTGTCACGGTCCCTGAAGGGCTCAAGGATGAAACCGACTGGTTCAAAGAGACTTACAAGACCGGAATCAACCAGAACTACCAGCTTTCGGTTTCCGACGCCACCGAGAAGTCCCGCTACTACATCAGCGGCGGATACACCGACGAAAGGGGTGTGCTTCCGGTTGCCTACAACAAAAGGATAAATGTGAAGGCGAACTTCGACTCTGACCTCTTCAAATGGCTCAATGTCGGCACCGATGTCGCTTTCTCCCACTACAAGAACAACGGAATCATCTCCGGAACTGGCTCCAACCGCGCCGGCGTCGTGCTTTCCGTGATCAACACTCCGACCTACGCCAAGACGTGGAGCGAGACCAATCCTAACTGGTACTGGACCGAGTTCTACGGAGCAAACCTCACCACTCCTGCCGAGAACCTCGCCCGCACCGAGAACAACTACACCCAGACCGACCGTCTGCTCCTCACAGGGCACGCGACAATAAAGTTCCACCCGACCTTCCAGTTCAAGTCCACCGTGACTATGGACCGCCGCTGGGTGCACGACTACTCATTCCTCGACCCTGTCAAGACCTCCCACGGCCGTACTCAGCACGGAGAAGCCTCTTCAACCAGGAGCGACGATATGAGGATGGTCTATGACAACATCTTCACCTACAACAACACCTGGGGCGGCAAGCACAATTTCGAGGCTATGGCCGGAACTTCCGCAACAACCTCCCGCTGGGAGAACCTCAGCGGCTCCCGCAGCTACTTCTCCACCGATTACAACGGTGTCCTTTTCGGCATCAACGGAGGTAACAAGGGCGGCCTCAGGGGCCAGAGCCAGGGATATTCAAAGTGGGCGATTATGTCCTACCTCGCGCGCGTGTCATATAATTATGACAGCCGCTACTACATCACCGCGAACTTCCGCGCTGACGGCTCGTCAAAACTTGCTCCGGGCCACCGCTGGGGCTTCTTCCCGTCCGTTTCCGCAGCCTGGAGGCTCAGCGGCGAGGACTTTATGAAGGGAGTCACCTGGATTGACGACCTGAAGATCCGCGCAGGCTGGGGACAGCAGGGTAACCAGTCCGGTCTCGACGACTACGCGTGGGTGCAGATGTACTCCACCAACTACTACGACTGGACCAACTCCACAACCGCTGACGCAGTGCCAACGCTCGGCTCCAAGAGCAACATCGGAAACAAGGACCTCACCTGGGAGACCACTTCTCAGGCCAATGTCGGAGTGGACTGGTCTATGTTCGGCGGAAGGCTTTCAGTGACCCTCGACGGCTACTACAAGTACACTAAGAACCTTCTTATGTCCGTTCCGCTTCCTTCTCCTAACCCTTCAATCTACCGCAACGAGGGCGAGATGTCAAACTGGGGCGTTGAGCTTGCGATAAGCAGCGTGAACATCGACGCCAAAGACTGGAAATGGACCACCGACTTCAACATCTCCACCAACCGCAACCGTCTCGAGAAACTCGCTCTCCAGCAGGTTTACTACTACACCCAGACCTCCGAGGCTCTGAGCGAGTATGTAGTGAGGATGACCCCGGGTCAGCCGCTCTCCTGCTTCTGGGGATATACCGCCCTGGGCGTTGACCCGGAAACCGGTATGGTCATCTACGAGGACATCAACGGCGACGGAAAAATCAATGTTTCCGACAAGCACTACATCGGCAACGCCAACCCGTGGTTCACTGCCGGTATGACCAACACCATCAGCTGGAAGGGCCTGAGCCTGAGCTTCCTGCTCACTTCATCCGTCGGAAACGACATCTACAACGCTTCCAAGATTGAGATGATCGGTATGTACAACGGCTCCAACCAGATTAAGGACGCGGTGCGCCGCTGGAGGGTTCCGGGACAGGTCACCGACATCCCTAAGGCCGGCGAACTGGACAACCTCAAGGCTTCCACCCGCTGGGTCGAGGACGGCTCCTATCTGAAGGTCAAGAACATAACCCTTGCCTACGACATAACCCATCCGGCCCTCAGGAAGGCCCACATCTCACGCATCCGTCCATACATAACCCTTGACAATATGCTCACTCTCACCAAGTACTCAGGCTATGACCCTGAAATGAGCCAGTACACTTCGGCGACGAATATGGGTATCGACTGGGGAACATATCCTTGCGTGAAGACCGTGCTTTTCGGAGTAAATGTTGAATTCTAAACACTGTGGAACTATGAAGAGAATATATATACTTTTGACGCTTTCCCTTCTTGCGGTTTCCTGCAATCTGGATCTTTATCCGGTTACGAGCTACAACGAAGGAAATGTAAAGGTGGATACTGACTCGGGTTCAGAGTCCCAGTATTCCACAAGAGCGGATATGGAGGGTCTTCGCGACGCCATCTACAGCTCCTGGGTGAAGGACGTTCAAGAAAAAGGCTATCTCGACTGGCTGGTCTATAACGAGTGCCGCGCCGACAACGCCTACGGCGGAAACCCGGGAACGGGCGAGCTGATGGCAATCGAGGCCAACACTCAGGACGGCGAGAACAAGAATGTCAAGAGAGACTGGGACTGGTATCAGGAGCAGGTGAACAACGCCAACAACATAATCTGCAACATCGACCGCATCAAGGCTTCCGACCCGGATATGACCGATGAGGAGTACGCCCAGTGGAAGTCCGAGGCCTATTGCTGGAGGGCTTGGAACCTCTTCCAGATGTCTCAGATCTGGGGGGACATTCCTCTTGTGAACACAATTCCGCCTGCAATCACCGCGGAGAACATCGATGAGGTTTACTATGAGTATTATCCTGCCCGCACCGCCCGCGCAGATGTGTACAAGCAGATTATCGGCGAACTCGAGTATGCCTGCGAGAACGCTCCCGATATGGACCCTACGAACAAGATGCTCTTCACCAAGGCCTTCGCCCACGGAATGCTCGCAAGGATCTATGCCGAGGCCACCTGCCGCGACTGGAGCAAGGTCGCGGAGCACTGCGCCGCCATCGAGGGAATGGGCTACAGCCTTGTCCCGAAATACGGAACAATGTGGGCATACGACGAGACAGACGCCACCCGCAACACCTCGGAGTCCATTTTCGAGGTCACTTACACCCGCAGCAACGGAAACTGGGTGTGGATGATGTTCCACCGCAACGCCTACAGCCCTTCCGACAGCTACTCCTGGATCAAGTGGATCACTCCATCCCGCAACCTCATCTCAGCTTACCAGAAAGAGGGGGACACCGAGAGGATGAACGCCTGCATCTGCGAGGACGCGGCCACCTGGTCCAACTATTACCCTGGCAGCGCCTACAAGTTTATGCACAAGGTGCCTACGAACGCCTCCAGCATAATCCTTATGCGTCTTGGAGAAATCTATCTTCTTCACGCTGAGGCGCTTGCCGAGAAGGGAGACCTCGCGGGAGCGATTGAATATGTGAACAAAATCAGAACCCGCGCGGGGCTTAAGAGCGTCAGCGTTCCTTCCACCGCGGACGAGACCGTCGACGTCGTACTTCACGAGAGAAGACTTGAGCTCGCGTTCGAGGGCTTCCGTTTCTACGACCTTCTCCGCCACGGTTTTGACAGGGCGAAGGCAGTCCACGACGCTATGCCTGAGGAGGATTCCTACTGGCAGACCCGTCTTCCGCTCACCGAGGAGACAGTCCTTATGCCTATCCCTCAGACAGCAATGGACAACAACCCGAGTCTTGAGCCTAATCCTGGATATTAATCCGTTTTTACTATGTCAATGAATATCAAAAGTTTATTTGTCTGTCTTCTCTTCGCACTGCCGGTAGCCTGCAGCACGGCCATTTCCGACAGCGCGGAGGAAGAGACCGGAGGGGAGACAACTCCGGACAAGCCGATTGTCCTCACCAGCGATGTGACTACATACGTCACGACCGCTGACGGAAGTCAGCTCTTCAAGAAAAGCACTTCCAAATTCTCCAAGGCCGGGAGTATGAGCCCGAATCAGGTGAAATTCGCAGAGGACGCCTCCGCAAAGGAGGTGGACGGGTTCGGATTTGCCTTCACGACGGGTTCCTGCTACAATCTTATGAAGATGTCCCAGAGCGACAGGACGAAGTTCCTCAAGGAGATGTTCTCGAAGAAAGAGGGGCTGGGCTCCAGTCTCATCAGGGTCAGCATCGGAGGGTCGGACTTCAGCCTTAACGGGCCCTACACCTGGTGCGACACCAAGGGAATCAGCAATTTCGCGGTTCCTTCCGAGGACAAGACCTATCTTTTCCCGGTGCTGAAGGAAATCTACAAGATCAACCCTGACGTGAAAATCATAGCCGCTCCGTGGTCCTGCCCGAAATGGATGAAGGGAGGCACCTACTACGGCTACGAGGGGGACAATTCCCTTGTGCTCGAAGTCGGCTACGACTCCTGGACGAGCGGCCGTCTGAAGCCTTCCTGCTACAGCGACTATGCGACCTATTTCGTGCAATGGGTGCAGGCTATGCGCAGTGAAGGGTTCGATATCTATGCGATTTCAATGCAGAACGAGCCTCTCAACCACGGCAACTCAATGTCTATGTTTATGTCGTGGAAGGACCAGAGGGATTTCCTGAAGGTTCTGGGGCCTGCGATGAAGAATGCCGGGCTTTCGGATGTGAAGATTCTTCTTTTCGACCACAACTACAACTACGACGGAAAGGACGACCAGAGGAACTACCCTCTGAACATCTATGCCGACAGCGAGGCTTCCCAGTGGGCTGCAGGCTCAGCCTGGCACAACTACAGCGGAGACGTTTCCGAACTGGACAACATCCACTCGGCCTATCCGGACAAGGACATCTACTTCACCGAGGCTTCGATCGGCTCGTGGAACTACAATTTCTCCTCCTGCCTTCTCAACGACTTCTCTTCCATCTTCCTCGGCACTCTTTCCCGCGGAGGAATGGGCGTGACGCTCTGGAACGTGATGCTGGACGAGAACAACAAGCCTTACAGCCCGAACAACGGTTCCTGCAAGACCTGCTACGGCGGTGTGACCATCCAGTCTTCCGACTACCGCACAATCACCAAGAATTCCCAGTGGTACAACGTGGCTCACGCGAGCGCCGTGATTAAACCCGGTGCGCGCAAGATGACCATCACCGGCTACAGGGTGCCGTCAGATATGGAAATTCAGATGTACAAGAACACCGACGGCACAATCGGAGTGATTGTCTGCAACAAGTCTTCAGACGCGCAGACCATCGTTTTCGGCGCCGCCAACTACACTGCCACTATGAAGATTCCGGCAAAGTGCCTTGCATCTTCCATTTGGACTGACAAATAAATGTTAGAACACTAATAATCAATAAGATATGAAACGAATACTTATAAATGCCACAGTCTTCGGCGTCGCCGCTCTCGCGGCCCTTTCCTGCCAGAAGGCTCAGACTTTCACCAAGGCCGACAAGGGACCGGACGTTGAAGTCATTTCCAGCACGGAGTCCACTTATATGGGAGCGCAGGTGAAGGCGAAACTCAATGTGACTGACGCTTCATTCGCTCTTTCCACCATCAAGGCCAGCCTTTACTACGGCGAGACGGAAGTCGCTTCCACCTCCCTCAGGGCTTCCACCCAGGGCGAATATGAAATCTCTCTCGGCGCGCCGCTCCTGGCTGAGGTCGGCGACGGAGTGGCTCAGCTTGTGATTGCCGCTCAGAACGTCGGACTCGGCACCACAACCACTACTCTCGATGTGGCGCTGGAGCGTCCTAATTTCGACGAAATCTATCTTGTCACCTCAGACGGCACTTCCTACACCCTTCCAAAGGTTGACGAGTACAGCTACTCTCTCACGGCGACTTTCCCCGCATACGTTAACGCTAATGTGGTGACCCCTGCCTTCGGAGATGAGGGGGAAACCATAAAGCTCGGCTGGGACGGCTCCGCTCTTTCTTCTGAGAAGACCGACCTGATTCCAATTGGAACCGGTATCGCCGGAAAGTACACCGTTGCGGTGGATATTCTCAATATGACCGCAACTCCTACCGACGGCGAAGCCTCCGGTCCCATTACCTCCTGCGTCAGCCTCAAGCAGGGCCAGACGATGGAATTCGGTAGCATCGTGAATGTGGAGACCTGGAATTTCGACACCGATTTCTTCACTCTCGACAAGACCGCGGGGACCGTGACCTTCAACGCTGTTGACGGACTTTATGCGCTGAACTATGATTCCGAGAACCAGTGGATAAGGGTTGAACCGATGAAGGACGAGAACACGACCCTCTCCCTTTCCGACGACGGCTCAGGTGCAGTCTGGGTAATCGGAAGCAATTTCGGAAAGCCTGCAATCGGACCGAGCTGGAACACAGAGGACGGCGCATACGCAATGGCTCAGATTTCTCCTAAGGTATATCAGTTCACCCTCGCAGTTCCGAGCCAGCTGAGCCTGTCTTCAGGCGAAATCAAATTCTTCGGCCAGAAGGGCTGGGGTAGCGAGGAGCTGAAGGGCGCTGTCACCGAGTTCAAAAAGACCAACTTCGCCTCAACAGATCTTGGCTCGGCTTTCACTGTGAACGATTCGGGCAACATCAAGGTCGGCGACATCGAGTCCGGCAATGGCTATCAGTTCACTCTGGACCTTACGGGCGGAATTAACGCTGCGAAACTTTCCTACAAGGAAGTTGAGGTGGAGGTGACCGGTCTTGACATCACCGTGAACGGCGTGAAAGCCACCAAACTTTCTGCAAATGTCTATAAGGTTATGGCCGCAAAAGTTGAGCAGAACAGCATCATAACCTACTCAGGCATCGACAACCCTACCGAATGGACATTCGACGCAGACCACTTCTCCCTCACCACGACAGGCCTGAAGTTCAACGCAGTCTCAGGCTACTACTCCTTCGAACTTAATCTCAAGGACAAGTATGTGGTGGTTCGCCACGTGAAGTCTGACGGCAAGGCCGCAACCTACGCAGACGAGAAGGCAATCACCTGTATGGGCTGGGGAATCGGCTTCCCGATGATGGCAAGCCAGTTCGGCTTCGAGACCGGTATGCTCGTGACCCTCGCGCAGATAAGCGACGGAGTTTACCAGTTCACCGGTGTCGCCGTTGCCGACAAGGCTTCCACTAAGATTGTCGGCAACTGCTGGAGGACGGACTATCTCTCCTTCAAGTTCTTCGGCCAGGCGGGCTATGGTGCGGAGTACAATACCGTTACCCTCACCGACGAGGCTGCGAAGTATCTCAAGCAGGACGGTAACATTCTTCTTGCAGACGGCGTGAAACTCGAAGCGGGCGCGACCTACAGGATGACGGTTTCCAACTGCTCCGCCCTTAACTCCGACAACAAGTTCGATGTGACAATCGACTTCAAGAAATTGTAATTTCGTATGAAAATGTTTGATTTGAATCAGCCGGAGGGATGTACTCGCGGGTACATCTCCCCGGAGATTGAGGCCCTTCCGCTTGGGATGGAAAGCGGTTTTGCATCGTCAGGCAAATGGGACGATTACGACGAGTCCTCTCCTGATTTTTCTGTTAACAGCGTTTATGACGGTGAATTCGAATAGGAGGATGGGGCTATGAAAAGTACAATGAAAATCGGGGTCGCCGCCCTTGCGGCGATGCTCGGCATCCTTTCCGGGTGTTCTGAAAAGCTGGACTCTCCTGCATCTGACGGCGCCAAAAGAACCGTCACCGTTTCTCCTGAAATCATCATTTCCGATGACTCCCCGGTCGCTTCCAAGGCAACCTGGGAGGACGGACGGGGACTTCAGTGGGACGCCTCTTCGGACGCTACTAAACTCGGTCTTGCAGACAACAGCGGGAGCAATTCGGCTTCCACTGCCCTTAATGTCGCAACGGACGGCAGGGCAACATTCACAGGCGAAATAAGCACGGGCGCGACAAAGCTTCTTGCCTACTATCCTTCAACGGCAACCGTTGAGATCGCTTCTGAGAGCGTAACGCTGAATTTCAACGTCTCCACCGAGCAGACTCAGGCAGAGGCGGGGAAGATGGACACCTCTGAAGGCAAGCTTCTTGGGGTTGGTACCGCTCCTATAGACCTTAGCGAGGGGGCTTCCTCGTATTCAGCTTCTATGAGGATGATTTCCTCTCTTGCGCGTTTCCTTGTCTATTCTTCAGAGGGGAAAACCGACTTGGTGAAGTCCGTTTCCATCACTTCTGACGCCGTCATCGCGGGAAACCGTACAGCGACTGTCTACTGGACCAACGAGGGAAATACCGAGGCTGCGGGAAGTTACGGGGCAAAAACTGCAAAGGTCACTCTCACCTCTCCGCTGGACCTTAAGGGAATAACCTCGAAGGATGACGCGAAGGGAATATACCTCGGCCTTCTCCCTGCTTCATCGGCTTCCACCTCTTACAAGGTGACAACCGACAAGGGGATTTATGTCTTCACCTCCTCATCGGCAAAGGAGTTCCTCTCCGGAACCATCCACACCATCGCGCTCAACCTCGACAGGGCCGCTTTCAGTGCCACCTGCCTGAGGCTTACTCAGGGGCAGGAGATGGCCTTCGCCCAGTTCGTGGACATTTCCACCTGGAACTTCGACCCTGATTTCTTCACGGTTGACTTCGCTTCAAATAAGGTGACATTCAATGCCGTGGACGGGCTCTACAGGTTGGACTACAATATCGAGAAAAAGTGGATTAAGGTTGAGCCTATGGCGGACGAGAGCACGACGCTCACCCTTTCTGACGACGGGGCAGGCGCAGTCTGGGTAATCGGAGCCAACTTCGGAAAGCCTTCAATCGGCTACAGCTGGAACACCACTGCAGGTGCCTACGCTATGGCTCAGGTTTCCCCCAAGGTTTACCAGTTCACCCTTTCCGTTCCGGGGCAGCTCAACGCCACTTCCGGCGAAATCAAGTTCTACGGACAGAAGGGCTGGGGCACCGAGTTCAAAAGCTTCGCCTCAACTGATCTTGGCTCGGCTTTCACTGTGAGCGATTCGGGCAACATCAAGGTCGCTTCGGTTGAGTCAGGAAGGAGCTACTGCTTTACGCTTGACCTCACGGGAGGCATCTCTGCTGCAAAACTCTCGGTCGCCGTTGACTTCAGGGTGAACGGGGTTAAGGCCGCTGCAACTACCACCGCTTCAGTTTACAAGGTTGCGGCAGCCCGTGTGGAGCAGAACAGCATTCTCAGCCTCTCAGGGTTTGGAGATCTCAGCCTCTGGACATTCGATGCTGACCATTTCACCAAGACGGACGCCGGACTCAAGTTCAACGCGGTTTCGGGCTACTACTCTTTTGAAATCAACACCGAGGGCAAGTATGTCGTCGTGCGCCACGTAAAGTCTGACGGCTCTGCGGCAACCTACGCCGCCGAGAAGGCAATCACCTGTATGGGCTGGGGAATCGGCTTTCCGATGATGGCAAGCCAGTTCGGCTTCGAGACCGGTATGCTCGTGACCCTCGCGCAGATAAGCGACGGAGTTTACCAGTTCACCGGTGTCGCCGTTGCCGACAAGGCTTCCACTAAGATTGTCGGCAACTGCTGGAGGACGGACTATCTCTCCTTCAAGTTCTTCGGCCAGGCGGGCTATGGTGCGGAGTACAATACCGTTACCCTCACCGACGAGGCTGCGAAGTATCTCAAGCAGGACGGTAACATTCTTCTTGCAGACGGCGTGAAACTCGAAGCGGGCGCGACCTACAGGATGACGGTTTCCAACTGCTCCGCCCTTAACTCCGACAATAAGTTCGACGTAACGATTGACTTCAAGAAACTGCAGTAAAAAATCTCAATGACAATTCTGGGGCGGCCCGAAGTCAGAAATGGCTTTTAGTCGCCCCTTTTTCTTAAATTTGTGCTCTTAAACCGCATAATCGTGATACGGATGAAACTTAGAACATATATCATTCTGATAATCGGCGCTTTAGCCCTGCTCCCCGGCTGCCGGGGGAAGGAGCACGCAAACGGCGAACTTCTCGAGAGTCTGGACACTGTGCTTTCCCAGAAGGCGCTCTACGACGGCTATTTCCGGGACGGACTGGATGTGCTGAAGGAGGTGCTCCGGGAGCAGACGGGGGAGGAACAGCGCTTCAGCCTCAGCCTTCGCATCGCGGACGCCTACCGCCCCAACTGCGTGGACTCTTCGCTGTACTATCTCAAGCAGTGCCGCAGCATAGCCGCGCGGGCGAATGACCCGGTGGGGAAGGCGCGTGCGGAACTCAGAATGGCTGTTGTCTATGTGAAGGCGGGCTATCTCGTGGAGTGCGGCGACATCCTTTCCCGCTACCGCACAGGAACGGTTCCTGAGGCTCTTCTGATGGATTTTTACCGTGCCGAGCACATCTACTGGGGCGAGACTATGGCATATTCCTCCACTCAGGATTCCTACGGGGACAAGCTCTCGCTGAGGGATTCCTATCGTCTGAAGCTGCTTTCAATGGTCCCTGAGGAGTCCTGGGAATGGTATAATCTCAAAAGGGAGGAGGCTGACGAGAGCGGCGACAGGGAAAGGTTTCGGGAATATGCCGAGGCGATGGTATCTCTTAGCGAAGAAAATACACGGGAATATGCCGAAGCGGCCTATTACTATGCCCACACCTTCCCTTCGGGGAATGCAGAATACAGGGAGTGGATTATCCGCTCGGCGATTGCCGACGCTAAGTGCGCGACGAAGGATTATGCGGCTTTGAACGAAGTGGCGCGCCTTGTTTTTTCCGACGGAGACGTGGACAGGGCATTCCGCTATGCTGCCGACCACTGTATGGTGGATGCGCTCCAGTTCAACGGCAAACTGCGCCCGTGGCAGATTCTCACCTTTTTCCCCGAGATTGAAAACGCCTATCAGAGCAAGCACGAGGCCCAGTCCAGAACCACCCGGGCGCTGCTCTGGGGAATTTCAGTGCTGTTCGTGGCGCTCCTTCTGCTGCTTGGGTTCCTTGTCCGCAGGCAGAAAATCCTCGATTCGATGAGGGCGAAGCTTCAGGAGTCCTATCTCGAAATAGACCGCAGGAACCGCGAGCTTGTTGGGGTGAACGAGAGGATGCAGGAGTCGGACAAGGTGAAGCAGGAATACATCACTCTGTTCCTCGGGATGGTGTCGGACAACATAAGCGCAACCCGCCAGTACAAGAACCGGGTGCTGAAGTACATCCGTCAGGGGAAGACGAAGGCGCTCACGGATGAGATTGAAAATCAGGAACCTATGGATTCGGACATAGCCCAGTTCTACAAGATGTTCGACCAGACCTTCCTAAATCTCTATCCGGATTTCATCGAAAAGTTCAATGCCCTGCTCGTCCCCGAGGCGGCGATTGTTCCGAAAGGGGATGACATTCTGACACCGGAGCTGAGGATTTTCGCTCTGATAAAGCTCGGCATCACGGAGTCGAGCCGCATAGCGTCTCTGCTGCACTACTCGGCGAACACAATCTACAACTACAGGGCGAAGATTAAAAACCGCGCCCGCGGCTCCAGGGAGGATTTCGAGGAGGCCGTCCGCCGGATTGACTGAGGCAGGTCTGAGAAACTTTTCTTACATTTGCTCTGCGGCTTTTTCCCCGCGCGGTTTTGGATTATGGATTTACAGCAAAATATGGCACCGGATGTCCCCGAAGGGCTTTTCCCGGAAGGCAAAAGATACAACGCCTATGTGGATTTTTTTCGCAGGCGCTACGGCGCGAGGCTTCAGAAGGTGGTCATTGACGCCGGGTTCACCTGTCCGAACCGGGACGGAAGCATCAGCAGGGGAGGGTGCACTTTCTGCGACAATGCGGCGTTTCATCCCGGGTACAGCACTCCGGGCAAAAGCATCGCGGAGCAGATTGACGAAGGAGTGGAGTTCCACAGGGGGCGCTACCGCAGAGTGGGGGCCTACCTCGCCTATTTTCAGTCATATTCAAACACTTACGCGCCTCTGGAGCGGCTTCGCGAGGTCTATCTCGCGGCGCTCGCGCACCCTTCTGTTGTGGGAATTGTCATCGGGACACGGCCGGACTGCGTTGACGCGGAGAAGCTGGATTTTCTTTCCGACCTCGCCTCCGGGCGGGTTCTCCCGGGTTGGGAGCGGACGCTCCGGCGGGAGGGCGGCTCTTCTATGGGCGCTCCGGGAGGAACTTGCGGTTGTGCTCCGGGCGGGGGAGCGGAGGAGTTGGAGGAGACTCTGACGCTGAAGACTCCGGTGGTGATTGTGGAGTACGGGGTGGAGTCATGCTATGACAGGACCCTTGAAAGGGTGAACCGGGGGCACGATTTCGCCTGCGCGAGAAAGGCAATCGGGGAGACTGCCGCAAGGGGGCTTGACTGCGGGGCGCATTTCATTCTGGGGCTTCCTGGGGAAACGCCCGAGATGATGCTCGAGGGCTGCGCCGAGATAAACTCCCTGCCGCTTACCACGGTGAAATTCCACCAGCTTCAGATTGTACGCGGCACTGCAATGGAAAAGGAATACGCGAGAGTCCCGGGGGATTTCCACCGTTTCACTCTCGAGGAGTACATAGATTTCTTCACATCGATGCTGGAGAGGCTCCGTCCCGACCTCTGCATAGAGCGTTTCGCCGGGGAGGTTCCGCCGAGATTCGTCACCGAGACTCCGTGGGGCCTAATCCGCAATGTGGAGCTGATCCGCCTTCTTGAAAAGCGACTCTCTGAGCGCGGCACCTGGCAGGGCCGCCTGGCATAGATTGCGGGTGGAAGGCTTTATGATGGTCCCGTATTATCTGAAATAGGCGACGGAGTTGAAGACTCGGTCGACTTTGTACTCGCCGCGGCTGAGGTTTTCGTAGCCGAGGATGCGGACTGCGCCGAGAAGGCGATGGGCGTTTTCGTAGCAGTCGTCAGCGTCGGGGTAGAGGGAATTTATGCGGACGAGGTGGGAGGAATGGATCATCCTGCCCTCTCCGATGTAAAGGCCCACGTGGGTTATGCGGTCTTCCACAGGGCTCTCGCCCCTGCGGCCGAAAAAGAGCAGGTCGCCTGCGCGGAGGCTGTCGGCGCAGAAGGTTTGTGTGGAGGCACTTTCGTTAGCGTCTTCGGGGGCGCTTGCTGAGGCACTTGATGAGTCTGCTGCCGCCTTGAATACGGGCACGGGGAGGCCGCAGAGGGCCATCTGGTTGGCGTTGCGCGGAAGCAGCAATCCGCTGCCGAGGAAATATGCCGTCCGCACGAGCCCGCTGCAGTCAAAGCCGTTTGGGGACATTCCGCCCCAAAGATACGGGATGCCGACATACTTTTTCGCCGTTGCTACTATGTTTTCACAGACGGTTTCTGTGGCGGTTTTCTTGGCCTTTTTGCTCTTCACCTCGTCAAGCGCCTTGTAGCACTCCTCGGCCCAACGGTAGAAGTCACGGATGTCGGCCGTGCGGGTCCATCCCTGCTTGCCGGAAGGGGTCTCAACCTTTGCCCAGCCGTTGCGGCGGATTGGGAGGCCGTATGTGCGGAAGCGGCGCTGAGGTTTTCCGAGAACAGCCTTCACAAGGTCTCCCGCCACAAGGTCGCAAACCTGGTCCGAGCGGCCTGACGGCTCGGCGAAAATCGCTGAGTGTGAAGCTGTTACAATATATCTTCTTGATGAAATCCAATCTTCCACTTCCTCCTCAGAGGCGGGCGTTACGCCCTTGTCGGTGCACCAGGCTGTGTAGGGCTGGGGAGTTTTGACCTGCAGCCAGTATCGGTCCTGCCCGCTGATCTCCACCACGGTTCCCATCAGCTCCTGCGTTTCAAGAGGCGATTCGTAGTCCGGGCTCTGGCGAAGGTATGAAACCGAAAAGTCTATTATTCCGTACTGCTTTTTCTCCTGTGCTCCCGCGCCGTTTTCTCCGCAGGTAAAGAATGAAACCAGAAGAAATGCAGCAAATATTTTATAAAGTCTTGTCGTCATATAATCAGTTATTGCTAAACCCCGCAAATTTTACTCAAGTTATTCTGCCTTTTTCTTATTTTCGTAGCGCTTGAGGTATTTCTCGAAGATAGCCTTTTCTCGCTCAGCCTCCTCGATTTCGGCCTTGAGGGCGCGGCGCTTTTTCTTGCGTAGCCGTTCCAGTTTCCTCTCCTCCTTCGCCTTGGCCTTTTCCTCCCGTTTGCGCTCCTTCTCGGCCCAGCGTGCATCTGAGGCTGCCTGCCTCTTCTCGCGGGCTTCCTGCCGAGCCTTCTTCCGTGCCGCTTTCTGAGCTGCCTTCTGCTCCTTAGGGCTCAAGGCTTTCCCTGCAGCGAGGCTGTCTTTTCCGACTGCAAGAGAGTCTGCCGCAACGCCGAGGCTGTCACGCAGCACTCCCAGGCTGTCCGCCCCCGCCTTCAGAGAGTCCGCAACGACCCTTCCGAGGCTGTCCACTTCCCGCCCGAGGCTATCGCGCAGCACTCCGAGAGAGTCCCTGCGGATGCCCAGGCTGTCAAGACTGAGGGCGAGGCTGTCGGCGGAGGCGGCCGCTGAGAGAGAATCCCTGCGACGGGCTTCTTCCTGGCTGCGCCTGAACGCCGCTTCGGCTTCACGGACCCTGTGGAGAGAGTCCCTGAAGGCTATTTCGTTCCAGATTCCTTTCATATAGCCAGGGAAATAGCGGTTGGTCTGCTTGAACTCCGCTTCCGGGTGGGCGAGGTATTCTCCCCGCTCAGGGGCGCGGTACTCGGCGGTTGTCACCTCAGTGCGGTCTTTTGGCCTTCTTTCCGGCTGCCAGTTGAAGCCTTTGAGCTGCCTCTCCTCGTCTTTCATCTGGACGATAGGGTAGCCGTCGTTCTTCGCTGCGTCGTAGTAGTAGAGCCGCTGGAGCTCGCCTTCCTTGAAGGAAGCGGTGAGCATCTTCGAGTCGGCCTTGTTGACCGTTGCGAGGGCGTCGTTTTCCTTGATGTAGAAAAGTGCCTGCACGCCTCCGAGGGCGTCAAATCTTCTGAGGCTGCTTTCTCCGTCGAAATAGGCCATCATCTCCGCCGACTTGATCTGGTCGTAGTGGAGAGTGTCTTCCTCGATGGAGATGAATGCGTTGGACATAAGCGCGGCGCGGTCCATCGTGCTGTTTCTGATGACGACATAGATGCTGTCGGCCGCGTACTGGCGCACTCCTTCCTGCCACACAAGAGGCTCCTTGTAGAGCCGGGCGAGGGAGTCGAGGTCGCAGTAGAGAAGCGAGTCGCAGACTATCTGGGCGTCTTTTCTGAAAAGGCGCACGTTTTTCATCGCGCTGAGAAAGCCCATTTTTGTGGAGTCCAGCTGCACCGGAGCAAGAGTGCTGTCGGAGCCCGCGGCAAGAGAGTCCTTTGCCACCGAAAGTGAATCCGAGGCGATGGCTATTGAATCTGAAGCCATAGAAAGGGAATCCTTCCAGTCAGAAGCAACCCGGGCTGAATCTTTATGAACACTTATTGAATCCGTAACCCCTGAACCCTTTGAAAGCGAATCCTTTACGGCTTTAGGCGCATCGCTCGGAGAGGACAAATCCTTGAAATCCAGTCCTGCCCGGTCAAGTCCGCCGAACTCCCCATTTTGAGGCCTGTCGCCGGGAGCCATACCCTTTGAGGGCGCCTCATTCAAGACGCCTTTCCCGGGTCCCTCGCCTCCCGGAGCGCCGCCCCGTTTAGCCTTAATCTCCTCGGCCGCCTTCTTCGCGGCGTAGTTGGCGTCGTTTTCCATCGCAGCCTGCTCAGCGGCCTTTGCCGCCTCCTCGGCCGCCTTGCGGCGGTATGTCCCGATGGCGTCAGTCTCCAGCCCCTTCAGCCTTTCGGCGGACTGGGCGAGAGCGGCGGAGTCCACCTTGAACATCATAACTGCCCGGTAATCAATGAAATCCGCAGCCACATAGACCGTGTCCTCCTGTCCATCATCCCCCGTAGTCTTTGCCAGCACGGCAGGGGAGCGGCGAAGGCTTATGGAAGCGGTGGAGTCGCGGTATTCCGCTCTTCCGGCCACTGCGGAGACATTTCGGGTCGTGTCTATAATCTGCACGTTTCCCAGCATCGTCACATTGTTCAGGGCCCTGTAGTAATAGACCGAGTCGCACCAGGCCTCCTGGGTGTCGGTCATAATGTGCACGTTGCGGTTGAAAAGGAAAATCTCGCGGGAACGGTCATACCAGCCGTCATCGGCCGAAAGCATATTTTCCTTGTTCCAGAGGTCCGTTGAGGTGCCGAAGGTGGCAAATGATGTCTCGGAATTGTAGTCCAGTGCGGTTGTCTTCACGAAAACCGTGTCCGAGAACATATTCACATTGTTGCGGAAGCTGAACAGCTTGGCCTTCGAGTCGTATTTTCCATCGATGCTCTCTATGATCTGTCCGTCCTTGTCCCGCATCGCTCCGCCGCCCGTGAAGGTGGCGACGCTGTCCTTCGTGTTGTAGTCCAGGTCGTTGGTCCTCAGGGTGTTGTTGTCCTTGTCCGTTAGCTGGACGAGGGTGCCGCGGAACTGGGCGAGGTTATCGTCGATGAGGTAGGTGAGTTTGTCGCCCGAGAGCACCGTCTCCTCCTGGAGAATCTGCACGTGTCCGACAGCGTCGATGAAGCGGCTGTCAACGTTCCAGAACGCCGTGTCGCAGAGAAGGTAGGTGTTGTTGTGGAAAAACCTCGCGGGACCTATGACTTTTCTGTAGGCAGCTCCCTCTATGTCAACGACTTGCGCGGACTTCGAGCTGATGAGGACAACGAGGCTGTCCTCGTCGTTTCCCCCCATCGCCTGGGCCCTTCCTTCCACAGAAAAAGCGGTCATCGCCAAAACGGTGACCGTCAGTAAAACGATTATTCTTCGCAGAAGTCTTTCCATTCTATTCGTTAAAAAGCCTGTTAAAAGCTCTTCCAAAGCCCCTTCAAAATAACCCCGGATATCCCGGGGCCTGCCCCTCCTATTTCTCCGTGAACTTGGACTCAAATCCCTCGTGCTCGAAGCTGCATTCCTTGAAAATAGGGTCTATGGTTATGTAGGTGCTCTGAATTTTCTCGTTGATGAATTTGTCAATCGCCTCCATAGAAAGCTTGTTTTTCGCCGCTGAAAGCATCAGGTCGTAGTCGCTCTCGTATGAAGCAGGATGGGCGGGGATGATCTGGTCCACCTTGACTATCTTGTACACAAGGTTTCCGTCTCGGCCCTCGTTGTCGCGGGACTCCACCGGAGAGGAAACATCCCCCTCCTTCAGCTCCTCGATTGCGAGGTAGTCCTCAGGTTTGAGCTGGTCCTTCTCGAAATAGGAAGAACCGGTGTGAGGGTCCGCCATCTGTCCGCCGTTGGTGCGGGTGGCAGGGTCCTGAGAGTAGAAACGGGCCGCCATCTCGAACGTGAGCCTTCCTTCCGCGATCTCTGTCTTTAGACTGTCGAGGGTCTTGAACGCACGGTCCCTGTCCTCCAGGGTGTATTCAGGCTTGATGAGGATGTGCCTGGCGTTGAACATATCTCCCTTTTTCTCAAGCACTTCGATGATGTGGAATCCGTCCGGGGTCTCGACGATCTGGGAAACAATTCCAGGCTTGAGGGACATGGCGGCGTCGGAGAATGCCGGCCAGAAAATGGACTTGGAAGCCATTCCGAGCTCTCCTCCGCGTCTTGCGCTGTTTTCATCCTGGGAGTAAATCCTGGCGAGGGTTGAGAATTTTTCGCCGTTCATAATCCTTTCGCGGATGGAAAGAAGCTTCTCTTTCACGGCGGTTGCGGCGGCCTCGCGGTCAGGGTAGATGCAAATCTGTCTCAGACGATACTTAACCGGAACAACCGGAAGGTCGTCCGGGTCGGTCTGGGCGATGTACTGCTGCACGTCGTAGGGGGTAAGCTCCGGGATGTCGCCTGCGACCTTCTGCTGCATCTGCTGCGTAAGGCTCTGTTCCTGAAGGGTTTTGCGCCATTCCTGACGAAGTTTGTAGAGCGGTTTGCCGAAGTTCTTCTCAACCTGGTCGTCTCCTCCGAGGCGTGAGCGGAGCTGGTCTATACGCGAAGTCATTTCGCTTTCCACCATATCGTTGTTCACCTCCAGGGAGTCCACCCTCGCCTGCATAAGGAAGAGTTTGGAAATGAGCATCTGCTCAAGGAGTTCGCAACGCATATTCCTGTCGGAAATCATTCCCTGCGCCCTCATCATCTTCACCTCGTCCTCGATCATAGAGATTTTAATCATCTCTTCGCCGACCACGGCAACCGATTTGTCAATCACGCCGCCCTGATACTTCTGCGCAAGGGCACCAAGTGGCAACATAAGAGCTGCTGCCGCAATTAGGATTATTTTTTTCATATATCTGTGTTTCCTCAATCGTTCAATAATTTCCGCCGCCTCCCAAGTGGAGGCACAATGCGCTATTTCTTATCCTCGGCCTCGCCCACAATGACAAAGCGCTCATTTTCGCGCGCTTCCTTCAGCAAGTCTTGTTCCAATCCCGAAACGAGCGCCCTTTTTCTGACGCTCAGAAGTATGTCCCGGATGAGCGGAGTGGCATATTCCAGCGGGCAGAGCTGCCCTGCGGCGGTAAAGTCGCGGATGTAGGCAAGGTTCAAGACCCCCTCTCCTGCGTCGTATTCAATCCATTCGCCGCTTCGGTGGCTCAGAAGCTCGGGGTATTCAAGACCGAACTCCCTTGCGAGCACCGCAATGTCTATCCATTTCTTTCCGAAATCCTCATATTTTATGACCGCCCGCCAGGCAAGAGTGTCGCTCTGACGCATTTGCGGGACTTCATCCTCGACTATTGCCTTGCGGACCGCTTTAAGGGCGCTTGAAGCCGGAGGGATGCAGACATAGTCGGCTTTCACAACCGGGGCCGTGAGGCGGAACTTTTCCGGGTGGCTGTTGTAATACTCCTCAATCTGGGCAGGGGTCACCGCCGTGTCCAGTCGGTCGTTGACATATCTCTGCTCGTAGCGGTACTTAAGAAGCGACTTCCTGTAGTCCTCAAGCTCCCTGCTCACGTCCAGTTCCTCTTTTGAGAGCTGCTGCTCGGCGATTTCCATAAAGACTATGTCCGAAGCCCAGATGTTGATGTACTGCCGTGCGAGCCGGGTGCTGTCCTCTCCGCTCACGCCCGAGGGCAGAGCCTTGTCGAGGTCGCTGCGGTAGAGCTTTTCCTTGCCCACCGTCGCCACCACCTCGCCGGAAATGACATTGTTCACCCACTCGCAGCCCGTCAGAAGGACTGCTGCGGCAAGAAATATGAGTGAAGTACTACGGGTCATAAAACTCGTCAAGTTAGTGTTGAAGCATTTCTGCGGTGTCCTCTCAGAGAGGCCGAAACCCGCGAATAACCTGCAAATATAATAATAAGACGCAATTTCTCCAAACTGCCCTCCCGCACGGATGGGTATAAACAAAAAAATCGCTAACTTCGCCCTCCGAAAAATTGACACTGAACTAAGGGAAAGGTTTATACCGACACCGGATATTTACGAAACTTTATCAATTATGAATACAAGAAAAATCCTCTCTTTGGCTTCGCTCACTTTGGCGGCTCTCCTTTTTGCGGGAGTATCCCTCTCTTTTGCCGGCCCGAAGACCGCCGCCCCAAAAGGCGCTAAGGCGGCAAAAATCACCGTCACACCCGCTTCGGATGCGAAAATTACCTACATCGGACGGACTCTCACCGAGGGCGGCAAGGTCTCTTTCGACTGGTCGGGGGTGCAGTGCCGGGTGCGCTTTTCCGGGCGCGGAATTTCGCTCCGCTGCTCCGACACCAAGGCCAACTATTATAATGTGTGGCTTGACAGGGGAATGGAGACAGTGCCGGACAAGGTGATCCGCACCGCAGGCAGCGACACCTTGATTGTGCTTTTCGAGGGCCTTAAAAAGGGGGAGCACTCCCTCATTCTTCAGAAAAGGACCGAAGGGGAGCAGGGGAGAACCACATTCTCCGCTTTTGAGACCGAAGGCGGCGAGATTCTCTCTCCGGAGCCTCTCGGGGAGCGTTACATAGAGTTCGTGGGCGACTCCTACACCTGCGGCTACGGAGCGGAAAACTCCGCCAAGTCCGACCCGTTCACTCCCGAGACCGAAAACTGCAACAGGACCTACGCAGCCCTCGTTTCCCGCTATTTCGGGGCCGATTTCACCCTTGTGAGCCACTCGGGGATGGGAGTCGTGAGAAACTACAACGACCACTTCAGGGGAGTCCCGGGCAAGACTATGCCGGAGCGTTACGATAGCACTTTCGACGAGGAGATTGTCCCGCTCGCAGCGCCGGAGAGAATCCCTGACCTTGTCGTCATCTATCTCGGCACCAACGACTTCTCGGTGAGCCGCCAGCCTTCGCTCGCGGAGTTCTGTGAGGGTTACAGCGTCCTCGTGGGCAAAATCCGCAGCCGCTACGGGGCCGATGTCCCGATTCTTTGTATGAGCTCCCGCTGCGACCCTCTTCTTTATGATTATATGGTGGAGGCCTGCAGCCGCATCGGGGACCCTCAGGTCCATACCCTCGGTCTTCAGAAGGATGTCCACAACGACGAGGGGGACCTCGGGGCGAGCTGGCATCCCAATTACCTGGGCCACAGGAAAATCGCGAGCGTCGTCATTCCGTATATTTCGACGATAATGGACTGGCCGATGAAGGCCATTGAGTAGCCCCCCCTGGCTGTCAGTGATTGTTCTACCAGTCAGGGACTGTTTAAAGCCCATTTTTCCAATAAAAAAGCCGGCAGGATTTTCGTCCTGCCGGCTTTTATAGTGTATTAAAGAAGCCGTAACTATTTGATTAAGGCTTCTTTAACTCCTTCGGTCTCTTCAATCAGACTCCTCACAAGTTCAGGCTCGTTGGTCGTGATCATATCCACCTTCTTCGCGATGCACTCCTTGATTTTGTCCTCCTTGTTCACGGTCCAGACATTGATGCTGTAACCCCTTTCGCGGGCGCCCGTGTTCCACTTTTCGTCAGCGAGGAAAGACTTGTAGTAGGTGTCGATGCCGTTCACTCCGGCAGCCTCGAGATCCTCGAAACTGTGGTCGGTGTCAAGATACTGCACGGTGAATCCCGGTGCGGCGGCGGCAAGAAGCTGACACTCGCGGAGGGAGAAGGAGATGAACATAACCCTTTCAGGCGTGAAAAGTCCGTATTTTTTCAGTTCCTCCACAGAAAGCGCAACTGCGCGGTCTTCAAGAGCTTCACTCTCGTGAGGCTTGAGCTCGAAAACGAGTTTGGTTTTCGGGTAGTTCACTGCAACGGCAAGATATTCTCCGAGGGTCGGGATGGGCTCGCCGTTCTTGAGACGGACAGTGTCGAATTCGGCCTTCGGGTAGAAATTAATCACTTTCCCGTCAATTTTTCCGTCGTGATACACCAGAAGCTGCTCGTCGGAAGTCATATTCACATCGAACTCAGTGCCCCAGAAGCCCTTTTCGCAGGCTGCCTTGAGCGAAGCGATAGAGTTGTGGGAATATCCGCCCTGCTCGCAGTTCCAGTAGCCGCGGTGTGCAACGACTCCGATTTCCTTGTCTGAGGAGCAGGCGCTGAGCGCGCAGACAGCCCCTGCAAAAAGCAATAACATCTTTTTCATATTTTTTTCGTTTTTATAAATTTTGTTGAATTTTTCCTAAAATTTGAAAAATTTTTAATAAATGTCAGATTTTTATATCCATCGGGCAAATATCTCTGCGAATTTAAGCATTTTTTTCCTTACATTTGCAATCCTTATTAACAACACAATAACACTGCAATCTTTATGAAATTCTCAAAAGCACTAAGCCTCTGCGCAGGCGTTGCCTTTCTTTCGCTCCTTGCATCATCCTGCTCCAAGGGCACTGACACCGTGAATGTCATCCCGGAGCCGAACTATGTCCGTCTTCTCGGAGGCACCACTTCCGCTGACGCCGCTGTTAAGCAGGTAACCCGTCCTTCTCTCGACGAGGAGGAATATGAAATCCGCATCAAGGGCGGAAAAGTCACCGTCACGGCTTCCGGAAAGAGGGGATTCCTCTATGCCGACCAGACTCTTGCCCAGCTTCGCGACTCCGCGGGCAACTACCCGAATGTTCTTATAAAGGACAAGCCGCGCTTTGCCTACAGGGGTATGCACCTTGACTGCGCAAGGCACTTCTTCAGCCTCGACGAGGTTAAGCGCTACATCGATATGATGGCGGTCCACAAGATGAACAAGTTCCACTGGCACCTCACCGAGGACCAGGGCTGGAGGATTGAAATCAAGAAATATCCGCGTCTAGTCGAGGTCGGAGCCTGGAGAAAGGGCGACAAGCTCATCCGTCCGGGCGGAGACGGCGCAGGCCGTGACGAGACTCCGTACGGAGGCTACTACACCCAGGACGAGCTTCGCGAAATCGTTGACTACGCCGCTTCCAAGGGCATTGACGTCATCCCAGAGCTTGACCTTCCGGGCCATATGATGGCGGCTCTCGCCTCCTATCCTGAGCTTGGCTGCGAGGGGTTCCCTCCTTGCGAAGTGTGGCCGCGCTGCGGAGTGTCTCCGGACGTTCTCTGCGTGGGGAACGAGAAGACTTTCGAGTTCCTCGAGGGCGTTCTTGACGAGATTATGGAGATTTTCCCATACGAGTACATCCACATCGGCGGCGACGAGTGCCCTAAGGACCACTGGGCCGTGTGCCCGCGCTGCCAGGCGAAAATCAGGGAGCTCGGCCTCAAGAGCGACGAGAATTTCACCGCCGAGCACTATCTCCAGAGCTATGTGACCAAGAGGATTGAGAAATATCTCAACGACCACGGCCGCCAGGTAATCGGCTGGGACGAGATTCTCGAGGGCGAACTTTCACCGAATGCGACGGTTATGTCCTGGAGAGGCAGCGAGGGCGGACAGAAGGCCGCCAGGATGGGCCACGACGCCATTATGACCCCGACCACCCACTTCTATTTCGACTATTGCCAGACCGACGACCTCGCCAGCGAGCCGGAGTGCATCGGAGGCTGCCTGCCGGTTGCAAAGGTGTATGAGTTCGAGCCGTTCACCGAGGATATGACTCCGGAAGAGAGAGCACACATCTGGGGAGTTCAGGCGAATATGTGGACCGAGTACATCGGCACCCCTGAATACCTTGAATATATGCTTCTGCCGCGTATGAGCGCGCTTTCTGAGGTGCAGTGGTGCAATGCCGACCGCCGCGACTACTCCCGCTTCCTTACGGATATGAACCGTATGCGCAAAATTTATGATGCGATGGGCTTCAACTATGCTAAACATATTTTTACGGAGTAAATAAAGGGCGGATTGGCTGCGTTGTGCTCCTCTCCCAAATCCTCTGGGCCAATAGGTTGCTGCGGTTTGGCCTTCGTCGCGAGCCTTGCACTCCATCCCTTTCTTTACTCCTACTAATCGTATTACTTTTAAAAGAGG
This sequence comes from Flexilinea sp., assembly GCA_963589825.1. Classification (GTDB taxonomy): domain Bacteria; phylum Bacteroidota; class Bacteroidia; order Bacteroidales; family UBA932; genus Cryptobacteroides. The sequence continues at coordinate 59,120 of CAVAMP010000001.1, forward strand.
GCTTCGGTCCTCTTTTTTTTGTGCGCCGTGGTGTCCGGTCAGTCACTTTACGTTTCCGCCGTAATTTTAATAACGGATAAAGAAATATTAAAAATTTTTATAAATAGGCGTTGTATGAATAAAAAAAAGATATATCTTTGCATTTATATATTTATAAGGAATGGGCCTATTGAACAAAACTCAGGCATTACTGTTAACCGCATAAAGATTTTTACTGATAACTGATAATATGAAATCGAATTCTAACTCCTTGATTTTGAGGCTTCTGGCAGCATCGGTGGCTCTTCTTGCCGCCCTTTCCGCCTTTGCCCAGACCGCTACGGTGCGAGGACGGGTCACAGACCCTTCCGGGCAGCCTGTAGCCGGCGTTACGGTGATGATTTCCGGCACATCCACCGGAACAATGACCGACGCTGACGGACGCTATTCCATTTCCGCCAAGAGCGGCGACACCATCGAGTTCTCCTGCCTCGGTATGGCCACCCAGACCCGCCGGAGCAACGGAAAGGCGGAAGTCTTCAACGTGATGATGGAAGAGGACAGCCAGTTCATCGAAGAAACCGTCGTCGTTGGTTACGGCACCCAGAAAAAATCCTCAATGACCTCCGCAGTCTCCGCTATGAAGGGCGAGGAATTGATGAAAGCCCCTGCGACCAATGTCTCCCAGGTCCTCGCCGGAAAGCTCCCGGGCATCTCCTCAGTGCAGGAGTCCGGTCAGCCGGGCGCCGACCAGGCATCGCTCCGCATCCGCGGCTCCATCTACTCGGTTTCATACGTGGTTGACGGATTCCCGGTGAGCGACATCAACGACATAGACCCTGCCGACATCGAGAGCATCTCAGTGCTCAAGGACGGTGCTTCCGCAGCGGTGTATGGCCTTACGAGTGCCGGCGGCGTCATAATCGTCACCACCAAGAAGGGCCAGCAGGGCAAGACCAAAATAAGCTACAACGCCTCCCTCGGAGCTTCCGTGAACGCGAACTTCCCTAAGTTTATGAACGGCCCGCAGTTCGCCTACTACTACAATGTGGCTCAGATGATGGACCAGCTCGCCTCCGGAGCAATCGCCTCCTCAGACGACTACAAGCCATATTTCACCAAACATCAGGTGGAGCTTATGCTCAACGGCGACCCTACCGACGGCTGGGACAACGTCAACTACATCGACGAAATCTACGGCACCGGCTTCAACCAGAAGCACAGCGTAACGGTTCAGGGCGGAAACGAGAAAACCAGGTGGTTCACATCCCTGGGCTATATGGGCCAGAAGGGTAACATCGACAACTTCTCCTACCGCCGCTACAACCTCCGCGCGAACATCGAGTCGGACTTCGCCCGCAACTTCCACTTCTCCCTCGGACTTTCCGGCGTGCTGGGCAACCAGGACTCACCTTATTATAACGCGGGCGCGGGCGACAGTTCCGTCTATGGCGGCGACGACTCCAGCAACTGGCTTTCAATCGCCAACCAGACCATCCAGATGCACCCATATCTCCCTAAGACCTACAACGGCCTCTACACCGCATCCACAAAGAAAAACACCGGTCTTCCGCAGTCTCCGCTCGCAGCCCTCTACGAGTCCGGCTACCACAAGACCAACACTATGGATATGACCGCGAACATCTCCCTTTCCTACGACGCACCGTTCCTGAAAGGGCTCCAGTTCAAGGTTTCAGGCTCATACGAGGGTTACACCTCCCGCTACAAGAGCCTCTACACTCCATACTATCTTATGTCCAACGCCTACGACAGCGCGGCGGGCGAGTGGACCTGGTCCAAGAAAACCTCCCCTAACGGAGACGGCTCGGGCAACACCGTGCAGGAAAACGGCTCCTGGGCGCAGAGAATCACCGGTCAGGCAAGCATCGGCTACATCCATTCCTTCGGAAAGCACAATCTCGACCTCCTCGCTCTCGTGGAGTACAGGGGCTACAGCGCAAACGGCCTCGGAGCCTCCAGCAAGGAAGTCACCTTCGCGTCGCTTCCTGAGCTGAGCTACGGAAAGCAGGTCGAGGGTTCGGTCTACGGCAACAGCACCGCCACCCGTTCCGCAGGATATGTCTTCCGCGCACGCTACGACTACAATGAAAAATATCTCGCCGAGTTCTCCGGCCGCTACGACGGCTCCTACAAGTTCGCCGGGATGAACAAGACCCGCTGGGGATTCTTCCCTTCGGCCTCCATCGGCTGGAACATCGCCAAGGAGGACTGGTTCAGCAACGCTCCATACCTCAATGACCTCAAGATCCGCGGCTCCATCGGACTCCTCGGAACGGACAACGTAAGCTCCTACGCCTACCTGAGCACCTACTCCCAGAGCGGCACAAAGGTCGTTTACGGCCAGACCGCCTACCCTTCCTACTACACCTCCGTTGTCGCCAATCCGGACCTGAGCTGGGAAAAGACCCTTTCCTACAACGCCGGAGTGGACCTCAATATGTGGAACGGCAAACTCGGAGCTGAAGTGGACGTGTTCTACAACTACACCTACGACATCCTCACGGCCCAGGGCGCCAACTTCGCCCCTTCAATGGGCGGATATTACGCTTCTTACGTTAACAACAACGCCATCGACGCCAAGGGTGTGGACATTCTCCTTTCTCACCGCAACACCGTGAACCTTGCCGGCAGCCCGTTCTACTACGGAGTTTCCGCATCTCTCACCTATTCCAAGACCCGCTGGATCATCTATCAGGACCAGCCTAACATTCCTGAATACCAGAAGGTTACAGGCACGGACTACGGCGCCATTATGGCCTGGGTCGCAGACGGACTCTACCGCAGCGAGGAGGAAATCGACAACTCCGCGTGGTACGGCACGAGGCCTTGCATCGGAGACATAAAGTATGTGGACCTTAACGGCGACGGCAAAATCGACTACGACGACCGCGCCCGCGTAGGCCGCCCGAACCGTCCGCAGCTCACCTACGGACTCAACCTGAACCTCGCCTGGTATGGCTTCGACCTCAGCGCGCAGTTCACCGGTGGCGCCCTCTTCGACGTTTCCCTCACGGGTACCTACTACAACGGCAATGACGACAACACCGTCTGGACGCAGACCTTCAAGGAGAACGCCAACTCGCCGCTCTACCTTGTGGAGAACGCCTACAGCATCTACAACACCGAAGGCACCTTCCCGCGCCTTACTCTCGGCGCGACGGGACACGGCGGAGACAACGGCCTGGGCTCCACATTCTGGCTCAGGGACGGTAAATATATCCGTCTGAAGACCGCCCAGCTGGGATATACCTTCCCTAAGAAATGGATGGAAAAGATAAAGGTCGAGACTCTTCGCATCTTCGTCGAGGGACAGAACCTCTTCACCATCGACGGCCTTCCTGACGGCATCGACCCGGAGTCTCCGAGCACCAACAACGGCTACTACCCTCAGCAGTGTCTGATTATGGGCGGCCTCACATTAACATTCTAAACGGAGGAGGACAACATTATGAAAAACACAGTTAAGATATTGCTTGCGGCTTCCCTTTCCGCCGCCCTCTTCTCCTGCACGAAGATGCTCGATATGACCCCGACGGACCGCGCCTCCAACAAGGTCCTCTGGGAGAACACCACCAACGCCGAGTGGGCGGTGAACTACATCTATTCCTACACCTACGACATCCTTGCGGACCAGTCCTCTATGGGTCTCACGGAGTCCCTTACGGACATAATGAAGTATGGTTCATACAATTACAACTCCCTCTGCTTCATCCCGAGCGAGTTCGCCTACGGCGAGGCAACGACCCTGACGGCTTCATACGTTGACGCCTATATGGGCTGCTGGACCAGCCGCTACTCTATGGTCCGCCGCACCAACGAGGCTCTTTCCAACCTCCACAAATACGGTCAGATGTCCTCCGAGGACAAGACCCGTCTTGAGGGCGAGCTCCGTTTTATGAGGGCCTACATCTACTTCGACCTCGTCAAGAGATACAAGGAAGTGATCCTTTACGACGAAAATCTCGACGCAATCAGCACCGACAAGGCTCTGAGCACCGAGGAACAGGGCTGGGACTTCATCCAGGCCGACCTTGACTACGCAGCCTCAGCGCTTCCTGAGAAGGCCTCCGCAAACGGACGCCTCGACAAGGGTGCCGCCTACGCCTTCCTTACCCGCGCAATGCTTTACGCCGGGAGGTGGGATGCCGTGATTGCCGCAGCAGACGAAGTTGAGTCTCTTGGTTACAGCCTCGAAAAGAACTACGCCGACTCCTACTCCAAGAGCGTCGCGTCGGGGAACACCGAGGCCATCCTCCAGTACCTTTTCAGCCGTGCCGACGATGTGACCCAGATGTTCGACTACTACTACACTCCGGGCGGCGACTTCACCCTCCAGAAAGCGACGGGCGGCGGCTACGGCACTCCGACTCAGGAACTCGTCGAGTCTTACGAAAAGGCTACGGGCGGCTCCGTTGACTGGACTGCCTGGCACGCGGAGGGAGTGACCGAAACTCCTCCGTACGCTTCCCTCGAGCCTCGTTTCCAGGCCACCGTCCTCTACAACGGCTCAGCGTGGAAAGGCCGCACAATCGAGCCTTATCTTGGCGGCGCGGACGGCTACTGCGAGTGGAATGTGGAGCCTGAGCCAAAGGGCCGCACCACCACGGGCTACTATCTCCGCAAGATGGTGGACGAGACCCACGACGTGATTCAGTACTCTTCCGGCACCCAGCCTATGACAGTTATCCGCTATGCCGAGGTGCTCCTCAACAAGGCCGAGGCGCTTTACGAAAAGGACTCCGACGCCAAGGCAAATGACCTCGTGAACCAGATCCGCGCCCGCGTGGGTCTTCCAGCCCTCACGGTGGACGGCGAGAGCCTTATGGCTGCAATCCGCCAGGAAAGAAAGGTGGAGTTCGCCTTCGAGGGCCTCTGGTACTGGGATCTCCGCCGCTGGGGAGTGGCCCACAAGGCATATCCTGAGGGACTTACCGGCTACCAGGTGCATGGCTTCAAGATCACAAAGGACGCCTCCACCGGCGAGTTCACCTACAACTACATAAGCGTGGACGACCGCAACCGCAACTTCTCCGAGAAGCTCTACCGCTTCCCGCTGCCGACCGGCGAATTGAACAACAACTCTCTCGTGAACCAGTTCTCTGAATGGAAATAAACAAGATGAAAAAGATATACTACATAATTTCAGCGGCATCGGCCCTTCTTCTTGCCCTTGCCTCCTGCCAGAAACCGCACTATGTTCTTCCTACAGCGGACAGGGACGGTTTTACGAGCCTCAGCGCCTACTTCACTTCCGGAAACTACAACGGAATGGAGCTTGCCCGCCTCACGGTCACCGACGAGATGATTGCCGGGGGAAGGCTTGTCGTGAAGGTTCCGTATTATTATCCGGAGACTTCCGACAACTCCACCACCATCTATATGAGTTCGGTGAGGATGAAGGCGGAGCTTGACAAGAACTGCTCCATCTCTCCTGCGCTCACTCTTCTGGACCTCAATCTCGACAACGAGTTCGTCTACACCGACGCCAAGGGCAACAAGTGGCCTATAATCATCACCGGCGTCAGGGCGAAATCCGACGAGGCTACCTTCATCTCCTTCAGCCTCACGGGGCTTTTCGAGGGTTTCATTGACAACGATGAGAGGAAAATCTATCTCTACACCACCGACGACCTTTCTTCCTGCACGGCCGAGGGCGAGGTTTCGGCCCATTCGAGCATAGTCACCGACCTTTCGAAGCCGCTTAACTACAACGAGCCTCAGACCATCGTCATCGCTTCCCATAGCGGCAAAAAGATCGAGTACACCACCGAGAAGGCAACTCCTACGAAAATCCGCTCCGGCTTCAATGTAAATTCCGTCAAGCAGCTTTTCAACTTCGACCCTAAGAGCCGCCTCGGCACTCCTGACTATTTCACCGCGGGCATCGTTCCTTCGCTTGCAGTGGTGGAGAACAACCTTGTCGTAGCTCTCGGAAACGGCACCAAACCGTTCGCGGTTCACGGCACCACCGGAGCGAAAATCGGCGAAATCACCACCGGCAGCGCTCCGTACGATGTCATAACGAGCGACGAAGCGGGCAATATGCTCCTTTGCAACAGCACGACAGGCGAAAACATCTCCGGCGACCCGGACAACATCGTAAGGGAAAGCCTAAAGATTTACAGGACAAATTCTATCTCAGTTGAGCCGACCCTCTTCTACGAGTACAACAACACTGTTGCGCTTCCTCTCGGACCTCAGATGAAAGTGAGCGGCGACATTTCCGGCGACGCGGTAATCACCTTCCCGTACGGCGGCGTGACCGGAGTTACGACAGCCTCCCAGTTCCTTGTCCTTACGGTTAAGGGCGGGGCGGTCACCGACTCCAAAGTTTACGACACGGCTTCCCTCGGCTTCGGATGGAGCGCGTTTGACAATGCCGGCTCAGCCGGAATCGCTCCTGCCTCATCCAATCCTGAGGACGGCTATTTCCTCTGCTACTACAGCGCGAACACGCTCAACTACCTCAATTCCTCTCTCGCTCTGGAAAGGGCTATGCCGACAACCGACGCCAACTCCTGGGCTTGGAACGTGAACACGCTCGACTGCAAGAAGTTCAACAATGTGAACTACCTCGCGCTCCTTGTGCTTGCGCATTTCCCTGCTTGGGGCGGCCAGCCGCATCTTTACATCTACAATGTGAACGACAAGAATTCCCTCACCGGCGAGTTCACCTCCTCCGACGCTCTTGTGCTGAAGAACGAGGCGATTGAGGCCTACAACGCGACGAATGCCGACGAGACCGTGTCTTCCGGCTCAGTAATCCTCTCCCAGTCCGCCGACGGGTTCAAGTTCTTCATCTACTACTACGACCAGTACTGCGGCAGCATCGGAGGCTACAGCGCCGACTGCATCAAGAGGTAAACTGTTTGAGAATAAGACACTTTAATGATTGAAAGAATGAAATACAACAGAGTTATAACCGTTGTCGCTGCGGCGGCTTTCATCGCGGGCGGCGCAGCCTGCTCATCCTGCTCCAAGCCCGAAACCGGGTTCAAGTGGCAGGAGGAGTGGAACGACCCTTCCGAGGACGAGCCTGACACTCCGGCGGAAACTGTCCTTCCGGTGCTTCCGGAAAAGCCTCTCTCCGCTCTTGCGGACCCTACGACAATCGGCTGGAAAGATGTAACCTCTTCCTACAAGGCAGGCGAGGGCGTGAAGGTGTACTGTTTCACCGATAAATTCTTCTCCCGCCCTGCAATCGCCTACATCGCAGTCGGAAAATACCCTGATGTGGACCTTGTAAACTGGAGCATCAATGACCCTGAGCTTTCCGGAACGACTGACGCTTTCAAAACCCCTTCAGAGGTCTATGAGGAGACTTCCGCCGGAGTCATCGTCAACGGCGGCTTCTTCTACTCTTCCGGCGGCAAGAACTATAGCGCGTCCCTTGTCGTGTGTGACGGAGACGTTTTCGGTCAGAACATCAACTACGCTTCTGAGGACTGGAAAACGATGTATTACCCGACCCGCGCAGCGTTCATTGAGTACAACAACAATACTTTCGAGGCTGCCTGGACCTACTACACCTCGGCAGGGGAGACCTACGTCTATCAGTCTCCGGCTGAGAACTCCTGGAAAAAGAAGCCTCTCGCAGTTCCTTCTGCAACATTCCCCTGTGCAGCTTCATCTTTAGATAATGCGTTTAACGCCATCGGCGGCGGGCCTGTTCTGCTCAAGGGCGGAGAGATCCGCAACACCTACGTCGAGGAACTTTTCGACGGCGACGCCGGCATCGGCCCTGACGGTTACGCCCCGAGAACAGCCGTGGGCATCTCGGCAGACTCCCGCCTTGTGCTTTTTGTCTGCGAGGGTCGCGAAATGACCGAAGGAGTCAAGGGCCTTACGACTGAAGAAGTGGCGAAAGTGCTCTACAGTCTCGGGTGCACCGAGGCCATCAACCTTGACGGCGGCGGTTCTTCCTGTATGCTTATCGGCGGAAAGGAGACCATCAAGGTTTCCGACGGAAGCCAGAGGGCTGTGGCCAGCGTGCTTTACTTTGAGTAGATTTGGTAAAAGCAAACAACGATAGAAAATGAAAATAGGAAATTTCATAGCGATGGCCCTTGTGGGGGCTCTTCCTCTGAGCCTTTGCGGCGCGGCATTCTCCGGCTGCACCAAGCCTGACGGAGGCTACAGGTGGCAGGAAGAGTGGCAGAAAAAAGAGGACCCGGACGACCCTTCGGATCCCGCTGACCCATCTGACCCGTCAGACGAAGACGAAACCACAATCAAGGGCAAGCCGCGTGTAGTCTGGATTGACGCTGCGGCGAACTTCAGCGACTACGCCAACTCCGAGTCGAAAATCGCTTCCGATGTGAAGAAAATCAAGGAGGTCGGCTTCACCCACATCGCCGTGGATGTGCGCCCGAGCCTTACCGGTGTGCTTTTCACTTCCGGGACGGAGCACGCCCTTTCGAAGGTTGACGTCTGGGAAAACGGCTACAAATGGGTCTCCCGCACCGCTTCCTTCGACTACCTCCAGAAATTCATCGACGAGGGCCACAAGAACGGCCTCAAGGTTTTCGCCACTATGAACACCTTCACGGGCGGCTACCTCTGTCCGTACAGCCTGGGCAGCGACGGCATCCTCTACACCGACTCCTCCCGCAAGGGCTGGGCGACAGTGATTAATTCCGCCGACGGCCTCGTGAACACTATGGACCTTCAGGACGACAGGGCAGACTACGGAGCGAAGTTCCTCTGCCCGACCAACGACGAGGTGCAGGAATATCTCCTCTCCATAATCGGCGAGCTCGCAGCCTACGACATCGACGGTCTCATCCTGGACCGCTGCCGTTTCAGCGACGACGGCCTTCAGAGCGACTTCTCCGACTCTTCCCGCTCTAAGTTCGAAGCCTATTACGGCAAGAAGGTCTCCTCCTGGCCTACGGACATATTCTCAAAGGGTCAGACTCAGCTTGGGAACCGCGTCACCGACATCCAGAAAGCCTGGCTGGCGTTCCGCGCGAAAACCATCCACGACTTCATCGAGAAGGCCGCCGCAAAAGTGCACTCCGTGAACCCGGACTGTCAGTTCGGAGCTTACGTGGGCGCGTGGTACTCTTCCTACTACACCTCCGGAGTGAACTGGGCGAGCCCCAAGTATGACCCTGCCGCCGCAGGCTACAAATGGGCCTCTTCCGACTACAAGAACTACGGCTATGCCGACCACTGCGACGTTATGCTCATCGGAGCCTACGCCTCCACCTCCAACATCTGGGGCACGGGCGAATGGACAATGCAGGGCTTCTGCAAGCAGGCGGGAGAACTCTTCAAGGGCGACGTTCCATATTACGGCGGACCTGACATCGGCAACTCCACAGGCTTTGAAAACGGCGGGCAGGGCGACCTGATGCCGGACATTGTGAAGGCCTGCATCAACAATTCCGACGGAATGTTCATCTTCGATCTCTGTCACATAAAGATGTACAACTACTGGACAGCCATCCACAAGGCCTTCGACTCCTACCTCAGCACGGTGGAATAGCCCCGGGCTCCTGTTAACTTCCGAACACAGAAAAAACAATATAAACAAATCAATATTAACACTAAACCAACAAATTATGAAAAAGTTTATGTTTTGGGCAATGGCTCTTGCCGTTGCATTGGTTTCCTGCCAGAAGACAGAAACCGAAAAGGCTCCTGAAATCACGGCCGAAACTCTCGAGTTCACTCTTCCGGCAGAGGGCACCGAGGAGGAACCTATCTACATCACTTTCAACTCTCCGGTTGACTGGACAGCGACAGTTTCTTCTGACGCCAAGGAATGGCTCACCATTTCTCCTGCCAAAGGCACAGCGGGCAAAGCTTCCGTAAAGGTTATCGCCCTCTCCAACACTGAATCTCCTCAGGAGAGGACAGCTACGGTCTCAGTCACCGCTTCCACTGCAAAGGCCGAGTTCAAGCTCACTCAGTTCGGACGCAACGACTTCACTTTCGTTGACGTGGACCAGGAAGCCGACATCGACGAGAAGGGCGGCACAATTGAAATCGAGGTGATGACCAACGTTGAGTTCAAAGCTTCAGTATACGAAGGCTCAGACTGGCTCCACATCGTAGCTGACACCAAGGCCGCATACGGCAAGCAGACCGTCAAGGTCACCGTTGACCCGTACACCGAGTATGACGGCGAGCGCACCGGCGAAATCAAGTTCGAAGTCAGCGGCGAAGTCATCCCTGACGGAGTGGCCTACTACTCAATCACCCAGAACGGCCCGTCAACTAAGATATGGGGAATTGACCTTAGCACTGTAATGAACCACGTGGCTACCTATAATACCGCTGCTGCGACTCCTGAGGCAGTGAAAACAATGGCGTCTATGGCCTTGTTTAACGGCGACCTCGTTGTTTGCGCAGGCGACGGAAGCAAGCCTGTCATCCTTGACAAGAAGACCGGAGCGAAGAAAGGCGAACTCTCAACCGGTGACGTCGTTCCTTATACCATTACAAACGACGATGCAGGCAACATCATTCTTTCTAACCGTGTTTACAACTATTGGACAACCTCTACGTTCTTTACAATCTGGTATATGAAACCAGGTGACACTACACCGACAAAACTTGTTTCAACTGCGGATTCTGAATATTATCCAAGCTACATCGGTTATTCACTTTCTGTAAGAGGTGATGTGACAAAAGATGCCGTTGTTGTCGCTCCTTGGGAAGGCGGTGGCGGTTATGGTGACAATATGGTTCTTGCCTGGGATATCAAGGGCGGAGAAGTTGGCAACTATTCGAAGGTTACCCTTACAGGTTTTATCGGTATAAGCTGGATGCAAGGATATTGGAGCGGCGCTCCTGCAAATAGCCCTGCAATTGCTCTTCTCGGAACAAGCCTTTCTTCCGGATTCATTATGGGTTGCTATGATGAGAATACCCCATATTATGTAACGGCTGACGGCACTTGCACAAAATTGACTGCATCAGCGATAATCGGTAGCAACAATAATTTCAATAACGCTGATATTCGTACGGTTGGCAATACTATGTATGCTGTAGCCGCTGCTGACACTTTCTTTGATTATGCTACTCCTGAAGTCAAGGTGATGGATGGCGCTTCTCGCAGCGTTATTTATACAGCCCAGACGAAGAATTATTCAGAAACAATGATTGACAACTATGGCGCTGACGCAACTCTTGAGGCAGCTGACGGTGGTCTCAATATCTACTACATCGCCAACAACGCCTGCGCAATCGAAGCCTTCTTCGTCCCGATCACAGCAGTAAAGTAATCCAAATCTCATAGCCTGTCCCCGCAACTCGCGGCAGGCAGCATAAAACTGGGATGGCTTCAAGGCAAAACCTCGAAGCCATCCTTTTATCGTCTCTTCGGCGTTCCAGCGCCTGAATGTGCAGCCCAGACCCGTAAACGGTGCAGGAAAAGCCGAACATTCAGTTTTTGCTGTCCAGGAGCGCTGAGACGGGAATGACCCCGTAGATGCACAGAAGCGCCGAGCCTTCGGGACTGTAAATCACCAGGTCCTTCACGGTGTCGCCTCCGCTGTAGCCGCCGTAGATGTAGCCTTTGGCTTTCTGATGGGTCTGGTCGTCTTCGAGCTCCTCTTCGCCAAGAAGTGAAACTCCCTCCAGAAGAGCTGCGACCCTGGCGTTGAACTCCGCTTTAAGGGCCTCGCTGCAGCCCTCGTATTCCGCGAGCAGCATCCCTTCGAGCTTATCCATCGCCTTGAGCATCGCTTCGGTCTCGGCGTCGCTTTTTGTCTTCGAGCCGCTTTCCCCGGCCGCAGCCGCACTTCCGTCAGAAGCCGCGCCTGCTGCCGAACCGCCATTGCCCGCAGCCGCCTCGTCCTCCTCGTCAGGGTCGAACGCTCCGGCCTTTTTCATAAGATTCAGCCAGAACTTGCTGATGTATTCCCCCTGGAATTTCTTCGTTTTGTCCTTCTTGCCGAACTCTTTTACAAGGCTCTTGAGGCCCTCGCGGGGCACTTCCTTGCCGGGGGTGAGCGTCTGGGCGGAGGCACCGGCGCATAGAATGAGGGAGGTGAGGCAGGCGAATACTGCCAGAGTGAATCTTTTGTCCATAATTTTTTTTCGTTATCGCCCGCAAAGATAGGCAGTATTTTCCTGGATTTTAACTATCTTTGAAGGAATAATGGGAATACTTGCAAATCCCGGCGGGATGAACAGGTAATCCCTTAAAAGAATGTGATATGAAAAAGAAAATACTGCTGTCACTGATGGCCTCTCTCACTCTTGCCTGCGTGGCCGCTGGCGCTGAAAACATAAAAGGCAGGGTCTGCTGCGGCGGCAAAGGCGTCGGGGGCGTTGAGGTTTCCGACGGAGTCTCCATCGTCCGCACCGACTCCAGGGGGCGTTACTCTCTTGACCTTTCGCCCGAAAGCCGTTTTGTCTTTCTCAGCACTCCGAGCGGATATATTTCCTCCACCCGAGAGGGCGAGACCTGCTTCTGGAAGGCCGTGAGGGAGGGGGAGAGGCGCTACGATTTCTCCCTGGAGAAAAATCCGCAGGATGACACCTGTCACGAGGTTGTGGTCCTTGCAGACCCGCAAATCTCTGACGCAGAGGAGTTTCCACAGCTAAGAGAAAATGTCCGGGTCCTTTCTTCCGAGGCCACAAAGCTCCGCTCAGAGCGTTACACCTTCGGAGTGTGCCTCGGGGACATTGTGGGCTGGAACCACGCCCTCTACGGAGAATACAACGAAATTATGGACTCCACGGGCCTAAGGTTTCGCAGCGTCATCGGCAACCACGATATGACCAACTACGGCCGCTCCTTCGAAACCTCCACCGCCGACTATGAGCGCACCTACGGCCCGACATACTACTCCTACAACGTGGGCCGGGTCCACCACATCGTTTTGAACGACAACTTTTTCGTCGGCAAGGACTGGTACTACATCGGCTATCTGCCCGAAGCGCAGCTCCGCTGGATGGAGGAGGACCTTAAAAATGTGTCAAAGGAAACGCTCGTCGTGCTTTCCGTCCACATCCCGACTACTCTGGACGAGAAGGACCGCACCGGCTACTATTTCGACTACGGGATGATTTCCGAGGTGCTCTGCAACAAAAAGGCGGTTTATGACATTCTCGCGCCCTACCGTGCCCTCATCCTTTCAGGGCACATCCACACCTGCAACAACCAGATGATAAATGAGCAGTTGGAGGAGCACAACATCACATCGCTCGGCGGCGCGTGGTGGTGCGGCCCTGTCTGCATCGACGGCTCTCCTGCGGGCTTCAAGGTCTATTCGTTCAACGGGACGGATGTAAGCTGGAGGTTTGTCAGCTGCGAAAACGCCTGCGCCTCAGTTCACGCAGAGTCCTCCGATGAGTCCTCCGGCGGGGCCTCCGGTGAGTTCTCCGATGGGGCCCGGACCGACGCTGACCCAGCCGAGGGGCACCTCAAGGTCTATGTCGACGACCCTATGTACCCGGGACAGATCGTCGCGAATGTCTGGGACTATGACCCTCTATGGAAGGTGGAGTGTTTTGCTGACGGAGTGAAAGTCTGCGATATGGAGCGTTTCAGAGGCGTTGATCCGCTTGCCTCCGTGCTCTACAGGGACCCGTCGTCGCTGAAAAGAAGCTGGGTGTGCGCCGTGCCGACGCCGAATCTTTTCCGCGCCCCGCTGCCCGAAGGCGCGAAGAGCGTAACAGTCCGTGTTACTGACCGTTTCGGCAATGTGTGGGAATTAAAGTAAACCTAAAAGCCTGCTGCGGGACAGCAGACACGCCCCCACCGGGCCGCCCTTCTTGCCGAGCTTTGAGAACTTGATTGCCGTGTCCTTGCTCACGATGATGAGCGAGTGCTTGTTGATGGCGCTCTTTATAGGGAGCATCAGGTAGTCCTTCGCGGCGGCGAGCCTGCCTCCGATGACCACCAGTTCTGGGTTGAAGATGTTGATGAGCCCCGCTATCGCCCTTCCGAGCGTGCTTCCGATTTCCTCCACGCACTCGATCGCGAGCATATCCTCGTCGAGCAGGGCGTCAAGAATGTCGTCCAGCCCGATGCTCTCCGGGTCGGCGAACTTTCCCGAGAGCGAGCTGACCTTTCCAGCCTTCAGCTTTTCGAGGAAAATCCTTCTCAGAGCGCTTCCGGACGCCCCAGTTTCGAGGCAGCCCACCTTGCCGCAGTGGCAGATTTCCCCGTTGTCCAGCATTGGGAAGTGGCCGATTTCGCCGGAGAACCCGGATTTGCCGTAGGAAAGTTTCCCGTCAATCACCATCCCCATTCCGAGTCCCCAGCTGAGGTTGATGAAAAGCATATCCCGCTCGTTGTTCGCCTCGCCGCAAAGATATTCCCCGTAAGCCATCGCACGCGAGTCGTTTTCTATGTACACCGGAGCTCCGAGCGCGTTTTCAAGCTCGCTGGAGAGCGGTTTGTCTTCGCCGAGGAAGTAGGAGAAGCAGTAGCCGGTCTCGTGGTTGACCCTTCCTGTGAGGTTGAATCCGTAGGCGAGAATCTTCTCGGGGTCTATCTCAAGGGAGTCGGTGTGGCTCCGGATGGTCTTCGCGAGGTCTTTTATTGAGGCTTCGGAGGCCTCGAGAACGAGCGGAATGTCTTCGCGGTAGTCCACCATCTGCCCCTTGAAGTTCATCACTGCGATGCTGATGTGGTGTCTGCGCACGTCAGTGCCCACAAAATAGCCGGCGCCCTGGTTGAGGCCGAAGATGCTCGGACGCCTTCCTCCGCTTGTGCCGGTTTTTCCCAGGTCCTCGAGGAATCCGTCGTCGATGAGTTCGCCGATAAGACGGGTCACCGTCGGGATGCTCGCCCCCAGTTCCTTGCTCAGTTCCGCGATGCTGAAGTCCCCGTCATTGATGCAGAGCCCCAGAATCTGCTGTTTCATAATCCCGTTTTTACCCTCGATGTTGCTGAGAAATGTTTTCATTATGCGTTAGTGTTGTGGCTGAAAGTGTTTTTCAGCCTCCGTTGTTTTCTACAAAATTAGGCATATTCCCGTTCAAACGCAAAAATATATGAAAAATAAGGGGGTAATTTTATCCGTAATAGGGGGATTTGCTTCGATATTTGAAAATTTTTTAATAATTATGCTGGGAATTGATAAAATTTTGTAAATTTGTGCAACCATACTAACGTCCCGCAGAGGGCATGATAATAACACCGTTTCAGATAATTATTAAAAATCTTCGATATGACTAAACCTGATTTTAAAGAGATTGCCGCGAGGTACGAAAAGGAACTTCGCGAAAACTGCCTCCCGTTCTGGCTTGAACACTCTCAGGACAAGGAATACGGCGGCTATTTCTCCTGCCTTAACCGTGACGGAAGTGTCTATGACACAGATAAATTCATCTGGCTGCAGGGCAGGGAAGTCTGGCTTTTCGCTATGCTCTACAACTCTGTGGAGAAGAATCCCGAGTGGCTCGCCTGCGCTGAGCAGGGCGCCCGTTTCCTCCTCAAATACGGCCACGACGACAACTTCGACTTCTATTTCTCCCTCACCCGCGAGGGACGTCCTCTTGTGCAGCCCTACAACATTTTCTCCAACACTTTCGCCTGTATGGCATTCGCCCAGCTTGCGAAAGCAACCGGGAACGGGGAATATGCCGCTGCGGCAAGAAAGGTTTTCGCCCGCATCCTAGAGAGGCGCTCAAATCCTAAGGGACAGTGGTGCAAGGCCTATCCGGGCACTCGCCCTATGAAGGATTTCGCACTCCCGATGATTATATGCAATATGGCGCTCGAAGTCGAGGACATCCTCGAGGACAAGAGCATCCTGGACAAGACCGTGGAGGAGTGCCTGCACGAGGTGCTGGACGTGTTCTATCAGCCGGACCTCGGGTGTATGCTCGAAAATGTCTCCTCCGTTGACGGCTCGCCGATCGATTGCTACGAGGGACGCGAAATCAATCCGGGCCACGATCTGGAGGCCCTCTGGTTTATGATGAACCTCGGAGTGCGCAAGGGCGACAAGGCTCTCGTGGAAAAATGCGTGGAGATTGCCCTTCGGGTCATCGACCGCGGCTGGGACAAGGAATACGGCGGGATTTTCTATTTTATGGATGCCAAGGGCGTGCCTCAGCAGAAGCTCGAATGGGACCAGAAACTTTGGTGGGTTCATCTTGAGTCGTCAATCGCTATGCTCAAGGGCTACCGTCTCACGGGCAACGAGAAGTGCCTGGAGTGGTTCCTGAAGCTGGACGAGTATATGTGGACACATTTCAAGGACACCGAATATCCTGAGTGGTACGGCTATCTCAACCGTCGCGGAGAGGTGCTCCTGCCGCTCAAGGGCGGAAAGTGGAAGGGATGTTTCCACGTGCCAAGAGGCCTGTTCCAGCTGTGGAAATTATCAGAAGAGTGTGCAAAATTGAATAAATAATTATGACAACAGATAGACGTTCATTTTTAAAGACGGTCGCTGCGGCGGCTTCGGCTGCGGCGGTGACTTCGGTGCTTCCTTCGGGCTGCACCCCTTCCGGAGAGGGTAAAGGCGTGATTCTCGGTCCAGGAGGCGGAGATTCTCCGCTCATAGTCCCCAAGGCTCAGGGACTTAAGATTACGGGAACCTTCCTCGACGAGATTTCCCACGACATCCCCCACCAGAACTGGGGCGAGAAAGAATGGGACCGGGATTTCCAGTATATGAAGGCGATCGGCATCGACACCGTAATCGACATCCGCTCGGGCTACCGCAAATTCATAACCTACCCGTCTCCGTACCTTCTGAAGAAGGGCTGCTATATGCCTTCGGTGGACCTCATCGATATGTTCCTGCGTCTTGCCGAGAAGTATGGAATGAAGTTCTATTTCGGACTGTATGACTCCGGAAAGTATTGGGACACAGGCGATTTGTCCTACGAAATCGAGGACAACAAGTTCGTGATCGACGAGGTGTGGGAAATGTACGGACAGAAGTACAAGAGCTTCGGCGGCTGGTATATAAGCGGAGAAATCAGCCGCAGGACCAAGGGCGCAATCGACGCTTTCCACGCTCTGGGCAAACAGTGCAAGGACGTTTCCGGAGGGCTTCCGACCTTCATCTCCCCGTGGATTGACGGAAAGAAGGCCGTGATGGGCACTGACGGACAGCTTTCGCGCGCCGACGCCGTTTCCGTGCAGGAGCACGAGAGGGAGTGGAACGAGATTTTCGACGGCATCCACGACGTGGTTGACGCCTGCGCGTTCCAGGACGGCCACATCGACTACGACGAGCTCGACGCGTTCTTCAGCGTGAACAAGAAGCTTGCGGACAAATACGGAATGCAGTGCTGGACCAACGCCGAGACTTTCGACCGCGATATGCCTATCCGTTTCTTCCCCATAAAGTTCGACAAACTCCGTATGAAACTCGAGGCTGCGGCACGCTGCGGCTACGACAAGGCCATCACCTTCGAGTTCTCGCACTTCCTCTCTCCTCAGTCCGCCTACCTTCAGGCCGGTCACCTCTACGACCGCTACAAGGAGTATTTTGACATAAAATAACAATACTTGCGCAGGGACAGATTTATGAAAAACAAGGAAAATCTTGGATATGTCGTATTCCTTTCGGTGGTTGCCGCCATCGGAGGAATACTTTTCGGATATGACACGGCGGTGATTTCCGGCACGACCTCGAAAGTCGCCGAGCAGTTCAATTTGAACAGCCTGCAGCTGGGCTGGTATGTGGGCAGCGCGCTCATCGGCTCCATCATTGGAGTGGCTTCGGCGGGAGTTTTGAGCGACCGTTTCGGCCGCAAGAAGGCGATGCTCTTCTCCGCGTTTATGTTCAGCCTCTCGGCCATCGGCTGCGCCATCTGCAAGGGCTTCGCGGGGCTTGTCGTCTACCGCATCATCGGCGGAGTGGGCATCGGAGTGGTTTCAATCGTCTCCCCGATCTACATCTCGGAGGTCGCGATGGCTTCACGCCGCGGCACTCTCGTCTCCCTCTATCAGCTTGCAATTACGGTTGGTTTCCTCCTTGCATATTTCGTTAACTACCAGATACTTGGAGTTGCCGAAAGCGGCGAGAGACTCTCCTCCGGATGGGCCAACACACTTTTAATTGATGAATACTGGAGATGTATGCTCGGCTCCGAGACCCTCCCGGCGCTTCTGTTTTTCTTCATAATCTTCCTCATCCCTGAAAGCCCGAGGTGGCTCATCGTAAAGGGTCAGGGAGACCGTGCGGCGGCAATTCTTCAGAGGATTTATGTGACCCCTGACGAGGCTTCCCGCCAAAGGGCCGTCACCGAGCAGTCCATTTCCGGCGAAGTGAAGTCGGAGTGGAAGGCTCTTCTGAGCCCGGGCATTTTCAAGGCCGTTCTCATCGGCTCCGCAATCGCCATCCTGGGCCAGTTTATGGGCGTCAACGCCGTCCTTTACTACGGCCCGGAGATTTTCAAGGACGCGGGCCTTTCAAGCGGCGACGCTCTCTTCTCACAGGTGCTCGTCGGAGTTGTGAATATGCTTACGACCGTCATCGCCCTCCTTATTATAGACAAGGTGGGACGCAAGACTCTCGTCTGGTGGGGCGTTTCTGGAATGATAGTTTCGCTGCTTGCAATCGGGTTCTATTTCATATTCCCGGAGCAGCTCGGAAGCATCTTTATGCTCGTGTTCTTCCTTTTCTACGTGTTCTGCTGCGCCATTTCAATCAGCGCCGTCGTGTTCGTGCTCCTGTCGGAAATGTATCCGAACAATGTCCGCGGCACCGCAATGTCCATAGCGGGTCTCGCACTCTGGGTTGGCACCTACCTCATCGGCCAGCTTACTCCGTGGCTGCTTGAAAATGTGCCTCCGTTCGCGCCTGCGGGAACCTTCTTCCTCTTCGCGCTTATGTGCGTTCCGTATCTTCTGATTATGTGGAAGCTTGTTCCGGAAACTACCGGCAAGTCCCTGGAGGAGATTGAGCAGTTTTGGACTAAGAACACCAAATAGGGCTGTCCCGATTTAGCAGCGCAGGAGTTGAAAGAGGCTTCAGGGCGTTGTTGTATTGTTGTCCCGTATCGAAGAAGAATATTTTTCTTTTTTGATACGGGATATATTTAAAAAATTCCTATCTTTGCAATCGTTAGTAGGGTTTCGCCAGAAGTGGCGAAACTCTGTTTATTATGTTTCCGCCGTAAGGTCCGCACAAAAGGGGGCTTTGCGAGGGCATTGATAGACTGACATATAGGAATAGAAACTAAAAATTACTAAACATTATGGATATTCATTATGTTACCCAGCAGGGTATGGACAAACTGAAGAAAGACCTCGCTGACGCAATCGCTCAGCGTCCGGTCATTTCCGCTCAGATTGCAGAGGCAAGGGACAAGGGCGACCTTTCCGAAAATGCCGAGTATGAGGCAGCGCGTGAGGCTCAGGGCCTTCTCGAGCTCACCATTTCCAAACTTCAGAACCAGTTGGCTTCCGCCCGCGTCATTGACGAGTCTCAGATAGGCACAGACAAGGTGCAGATGCTGAACAAGGTCCGCGTGAAGAACCTTTCCATCGGAAAAGAGATGGAATTCACCCTTGTGGGCGAGTCTGAGGCCGATTTCACCAAAGGCAAGCTCGCCGCCACGACTCCTATCGGCCGTGCGCTTATGGGTCACTCCAAGGGCGATGTCGTCGAGGCTAAGGTGCCTTCAGGAGTTATCAAGTTCGAAATTCTTGACATCACCCTTTAGGCTTGTTAAAAAAGCGCATTGCTGTCCTCTTTGGGGCAAATCTTTTTACGCAAAACAGTTATGGCAACAATATTCACCAAAATCGCGCACGGGGAAATCCCTTCCTACAAATGCGCCGAGGACGAGAACTACTATGCCTTCCTGGACATCAACCCGATGGTCCCGGGGCACACTCTCGTAATCCCGAAGAATGTCGAGAACCCCTATATCTTCGACCTTGACGACGAGACTTACGCAGGGCTCTGCGCCTTTGCAAAAAAGGTTGCCAAGGCTCTTGCGAAGGCCGTTCCCTGCAAGAGGGTGGGCGTAGCGGTGCTCGGAATGGAAGTGCCTCACACCCACATACATCTGGTGCCTCTCCAAAGCGAGTCGGACCTCTCGTTCGGCCACCACGTCTCCCTCACCGAAGACGAGTTCAAGAAAATCTCGTCCGACATCCTGAGGGAATTCAACAATTTGTAGTTTAACCTGCCTGTCCTCCTGCACGGAAGGGAAGGCAGGCTCTTTTTTTTCAATCGACATTATGCGACACACATTCTTTAAGTCCCTGATGCTCACGGCCTCTGCGCTCGTTCTTCTGACCCTTGCAGGCTGCACCCGCGGCGCGAAAATATCCCTTCATCTTGAGGGCGGCGACCTCTCCCGCGAAATCGTCGTGAAGGCGCTCGATATGAATAAATACACCCCTCTCGACACCCTGAAGGCCAACTCAAAGGGAGATGCCAGTTGCAGCGTGAAGATTGAAAAGGGGCAGCCCGAGTTCTTCTACCTCTATGACGGCGGGGCGAAGGTGGCTTCGCTTCTTCTTGAAAGGGGAGACGAGGTCAGGGTCACTCTGGACTCTCTCGGAGGCTGCTCTGTCAGCGGCTCGGAGGAATGCGAGCGGCTCCAGAGAGTCGAAAACGATTTCAAGGAGGCTTCGGACAGGCTTTCAGACCTCTCCTACGACATTAACCGTGCGGACGACGAGTCGGAGGCTGCCACGCTTCGCAGGGAAATGGGTCAGACCTACATCGACTACTACCGCAAGTGTGTGAAATATGTGATTGAAAACTCCCATTCTCTCACAGTAATCCCGGTTTTCTACCAGTCATTCTCTGACGAGCTTCCTGTTTTCGGACAGGAGACCGACGGCATCACTGTGGGCAATGTTGCGGATTCTCTTGCAACGGTTTATCCTGATTCGAAGTATGTGAAGGCCCTCAAGGAGGACGCGAAGAAGAGGATGGACTATATGGCGCTTCTTACCAACATCCGCACAGCCGAGCCTGTGAGCCTTCTGGATGTGGAGCTTCCGGATATAAATGCCCAGAAGCGCAAGCTCTCCGAGGTCACTGGGAAACTCGTTATGCTTCATTTTTGGAGCGCGTCAGACCCCGCCCAGTGCCAGTTCAACCTCGAGGTGCTGAAGAAGTTCTATGACAAGTACCACTCCCGCGGCTTTGAAATCTACTCCGTGGCTTTGGATCTTGACAAGACCAACTGGGCGAAGGTAATCTCCGAGCAGGGTCTTCCGTGGATAAATGTCTGCGACTCCAACGGAGCCAATTCCAAGCTCATTGCCCTCTACAACATCTCCGCTCTCCCGACTTCCTATTTCATCTGCAACGGCTCCCTCGTGAACGAGAAGATTTCGGATGAGAAGTCGCTTGATGCGCTGATAGTTAAGTTGTTAAAATAACTGCTTTTTGCTCGTTGTAGCAACAAAGTCTTTCAGATAGAACGGTTCAAGGTAGGCGACATCCTTGAACCGTTTTTCGTCCAGCTCCTTCTGGGCAAGGGCGCACATAGCGCTTGCCTTAGGGAAGGTCTGAAGAAAACGGGCGTTGGGGTGGTTGATCGTTCCCTCGCATTTTCCGGCGCCGTCGCCGATGAAAAGCACCGGACCTTCCTTGAGAATATCCCCGTAGCTCTCTGAGTCAATGACCTTTGCCTCGGTCTCGGAAAGTCTTTCGCCCTTTGCGGAGAAAAGAGCCGTGTAAACCTCCATCCTTCTCGCGTCAATCATCGGGACAATGTATTTGAAAGGCTCTGCACAGGCTGCTGCAGCTGTCTTTGTGTCCTTTGTGTCGGATGCGGCCCCGCCTTCAGACTGAGGGCCATTAAGCTGCCCTTCAGAAAGAGCCTGGGCGACAAGCACCTCGAGTGTCCCGACGCCGAGAAGCGGAATCCCGGCTCCGAAGCAGAGCCCCTTTGCGGAGGACACCCCCACTCGAAGACCCGTGTATGAACCCGGACCCTCGCTTACGCAGACTGCCGCGCAGTCCTTGAGCCTCAGCGCCTTTTCGCGCAGCATCTCGTCAATGAAAACTGCCGTTAGCGATGCGTGGGCGCGGGGAGTCTCGCTTTCCCGGTAGCATACAAGGCGGCCGTCCTCGGAGAGAGCCGTGGAGCAAAGCGCCGTCGAAGTTTCAATAAGTATAATTCTGTCCATATCTGACTTTAATCTTAACTTTAACTTTAATTAGAAA
This sequence comes from Flexilinea sp., assembly GCA_963589825.1. Classification (GTDB taxonomy): domain Bacteria; phylum Bacteroidota; class Bacteroidia; order Bacteroidales; family UBA932; genus Cryptobacteroides. The sequence continues at coordinate 81,190 of CAVAMP010000001.1, forward strand.
GATTGAATTAAAAAAGATGGAGTGCAAGGCTTGCGACGCATCAAAAACCGGAGCAACCTTTTGGTTGTGAGGATTTTTGTAAGGAGCATAACGCAGCAATCCGCTTTTTTAAACAATCTTTCACTTCCAGAAAAATAGTTCCTTGAGGTAGGGGAATATCGCGTACGACACCTCTTTCAGCGGGCCGTAGAAAATGGTCCCGGAGAGGGAGTCCTCACTCACAAGGGAGAATGTCCCGTTTATGGCATCGAAGGCCATCAGCAGCAGGCAAAGCACCAGAAGACACTCCACCAGGGCAAGCACCGCCCCGAGAAGCCGGTTCACCCAGCCCAGCATAACAACCTTGATCACCTTCTCCAGCAGCCGTCCCGCAAGCGTAAGTCCCAGCGCCACAGCGATGAAGATGAGAATGAACGCTATGACCCTAAGGAGTCTCTCGTCCAGTGCCATCCACCCGCTTAGCCACGCACCGACCTCTGCGGAGAATTTTACGCTCAGCCAAACTCCCGCGCATACGCCCGCAAGCGAGACCACCTGACCGATAAGCCCCTTCCGCAGACCGGCGAAAAGCGCCACCGCGATGCAGACTAGAACGATTATGTCGAAAATGCTCATCGGAAGTTTGAATTTCAGATTTTACCAAAGCGGTTGCAAAAATAATCATTTTGTAAAAACCTTACAATTCATTATCTTTGCCAATTCAATTTTTACGGGAAAGGGGCTTCCTGTGCCCTTCCCCGCTAAAAATATATGACAGAATTGTATAAAACATTATAAATCAGCTTCAAAAGTATGAAGTTCAAGGAATACAAGGGACTGGATCTCGTAAACATCGGCAACGAAGTTCTCGAAAGCTGGAAAAAGAACCGTGCGTTTGAAAAATCTCTGGAACTCCGCGAAGGGGCTCCCGAGTTCGTGTTCTTCGAAGGACCGCCTTCCGCCAACGGAATGCCGGGCATCCACCACGTTATGGCCCGTTCAATCAAGGACTCCATCTGCCGCTACAAGACCCAGTGCGGCTACAAGGTGCGCCGCCGTGCAGGCTGGGACACCCACGGACTTCCTGTGGAGCTTGGAGTGGAGAAGAAACTCGGCATCACCAAGGAGGACATCGGAAAGAAAATCAGCGTAGAGGAGTACAACGACACCTGCCGCAAGGAGGTGATGAAATACACCAAGGAGTGGATGACCCTTACCGACAGAATCGGCTACTGGGTGGATATGAACGACCCCTACATCACCTACGACAACCGCTACATCGAGACCCTGTGGTATCTCCTGAAGGACATCTACGGCAAGGGACTGCTCTACAAGGGCTTTTCCATCCAGCCGTACTCTCCGGCGGCGGGCACCGGACTGAGCTCCCACGAGCTTAACCAGCCGGGCTGCTACCGCGACGTGAAGGACACCACCGTGGCCGCCCAGTTCGAGGTCATCAAGGATGAGAAATCGCAGATTCTTTTCGGCTGCGAGACCGTTCCTGTGTATTTCCTCGCATGGACCACCACTCCGTGGACCCTTCCTTCAAACACCGCGCTCTGCGTGGGTCCTAACATCGACTATGTGAGGGTTAAATCCTTCAATCCATACTCCGGCAAACAGGCCATCTATGTCCTTGCAAAGGCACTGGTGGACAGTTGGTTCAATCCTAAGGCCGCAGAGCTTTCTCTTGAAGATTACAAGGCGGGCGACAAGATTGTTCCGTTCAAGGTTCTTGACGGCGAGTTCAAGGGAAGGGATCTTCTCGGAATAAAGTATCACCAGCTCATTCCGTGGTTCTCTCCTGAGACCGACGGCGCGTTCAAGGTGATCCCGGGAGACTATGTGACCACCGAGGACGGTACCGGAGTCGTGCACATCGCGCCTACCTTCGGAGCGGACGACAACAAGGTGGCAAAGGCCGCCGGAGTGCCTCCGATTATGGTTCTGGACGTGAACGGCGACCGCTACGCTCAGGTTGACCGCCAGGGACGGTTCTTCAGGGTGGAGGATATGGACCCGGAGTACGCGGCAAAATATGTCTCAAAGGACTATGCCGAGTGGGCCGGACGCTACGTGAAGAACGCCTACGACTCCTCACTTCCTGCCGACGCCCCGACCCTCGACATTGACATCTGTATGATGCTCAAGGCCGACGGCCGCGCCTTCAAAATCGAAAAGCACGTCCACACATATCCGCACTGCTGGAGAACCGACAAGCCGGTGCTCTACTACCCGCTGAACTCCTGGTTCATAAAGACCACTGCGGTGAGGGACAGGATGATAGAACTCAACAACACCATCACCTGGAAGCCTGAGTCCACAGGAACGGGCCGTTTCGGAAAGTGGCTCGAGAACATCCAGGACTGGAACCTCAGCCGCAGCCGCTACTGGGGCACTCCGCTCCCGATCTGGAGAACCGAGGACGGCAAGGAGGAGAAGTGCATCGGGTCGCTCAAAGAGCTCTATGCCGAGATCGACAAGGCCGTCCAGGCCGGGATTATGCCTTCCAACCCTCTCGGGGACAAAGGCTTCAACCCGGAGGATATGTCCAAGGAAAACTACGACAGGATTGACCTGCACCGCCCATACGTGGACAACATCTTCCTCGTTTCACCTTCCGGAAAGAAGATGACAAGGGAGACCGACCTTATCGACGTGTGGTTCGACTCCGGCGCAATGCCTTACGCCCAGGAGGGGCTGAGGAACCTCGGAAGCCCGCGCTTTGGGTGCACGGCGGACTTTATCGCCGAAGGAGTGGACCAGACCCGCGGATGGTTCTACACCCTCCACGCAATCAACACGATGGTCAGCGACAAGTGCGCGTTCAAAAGGGTGATTTCCAACGGACTCGTTCTCGACAAGGACGGCAACAAGATGAGCAAGAGGCTCGGAAATGCCGTGGATCCGTTCGGCGCACTGGACAAATACGGAGCGGATGCGCTCCGCTGGTATATGCTCACCAACGCCCAGCCGTGGGACAACCTCAGGTTCGACGAGGCCGGAGTGGACGAAGTGAGACGCAAGTTCTTCGGAACTCTCTACAACACCTACTCGTTCTTCGCTCTCTATGCGAATGTGGATAATTTTGATCCGTCAGCGCCGCAGATTCCTTACTCGGAGCGTCCGGAGCTCGACCGCTGGATCATTTCGCTGCTCAACAGCCTTGAAAAGGACACCCGTGCGGCCTACGAGGACTATGATGTAACCCAGGCCGGAAGGCTCATCCAGGACTTTGTCTGCGATCACCTCAGCAACTGGTACGTGAGACTCGGGCGCAAGAGATTCTGGGGAGGGGAGATGGACTCCGACAAACTTTCAGCCTACCAGACCCTCTACGAGGTGCTTCTCGCAGTGTCGAAGCTCGCGGCCCCTATCGCGCCGTTCTTTATGGACCGTCTTTTCCTGGACCTTACCTCTGTGTGCGCAGCTTCAGATGAGTTCCGTTCAGTGCACTACGAGGCTATGCCCGAGTGCCGTGAAGAGCTCGTTGACAAGGACCTCGAGGAGAGGATGGAGCTTGCGCAGAGGGCGTCGTCAATGGTGCTTGCACTCCGCCGCAAGGTGAACATAAAGGTTCGTCAGCCCCTTTCAAAGCTCGTCATCCCTGTCATCAGCGACAAGGTGAAGGAGCAGCTCGAACGGGTGAAGACTCTGCTTCTTAATGAAGTGAATGTCAAGGAGGCCGAGTTCATCCACGACACCGCAGGCATAATCACGAAGAAAATCAAACCGAATTTCAAGACTCTCGGCAAGAGGTACGGCAAGCAGATGAAGGAAATCGCCGCGGCGTTCCCTCAGATGTCCCAGGAGACTATCTCCGCAGTTGAGGCTTCGGAAGAATACAAACTTGCGCTGCCTTCAGGCGAGGTCGTTCTCTGCAAGGGCGACTATGAAATCACCTCCGAGGATATGCCGGGCTGGCTCGTTGCAAGCGACGGTCCGCTTACCCTTGCGCTTGACATCACCGTGACCGACTCTCTCCGCAGGGAAGGAACGGCCCGTGAGCTCATAAACAGAATCCAGAACCTTCGAAAGGACAACGGGTTCGAGGTGACAGACAGGGTGAAGGTGGCAGTTTATGCCTCCTCTCCGGAGTATAAGGCTGAAATTGCCGACGCTCTCTACTCCTTCGGGGAATATATCGCCTCCCAGACCCTTTCACTTGAGGTTTCGATGGCTGCGGCTCCGACAGGAAAGGATGTTGAGTGGGGAGAGGGAAGCGTGAATATAGACGTTAAAATTGCATAATCTTTCTTAAAACATATTTCGGGTTCGCCCGAAAACTAAAGACAAACAACTATGGCAGAAGAGAAAAAAACTAACGGCACTGATTTTCAGGTACGTTACAGCGACGAGGACCTCCAGGAATTCAAACAGATAATACTCGAGAAACTCGCAACCGCAAAGGAAGAGTACAAGGCCCTCAGACAGGCCGTCACTCAGTCTTCAAGCAACGACATCGACGACACATCACCTACATTCAAGGCTCTTGAGGAGGGTGCGGCTTCCCTTTCAAAGGAAGAGGCCGGACAGCTCGCACAGCGTCAGTACAAGTTCATACAGAATCTTGAGGCGGCTCTTGCGAGAATCGAGAACAAGACCTACGGAGTGTGCCGCGTGACCGGAAAGCTCATCCCGAAGGAGAGGCTTCGTCTTGTCCCGCACGCAACACTGACTGTCGAGGCCAAGGAAATGATGAACAAGAACAAGTAAAACCGAATAAAAAGCGGTCTACTGCGTTGTTCTCCTTCCCAAATCCTCACAACCCAAAGGTTGCTCCGGTATTGGGCGCGTCGAGAGCCTTGTATCCCATCTTTTTATTCAATTTTACCTCTACTAGAGGATGTCAAAGGTTAAAATGTCCAAAGGCAAGTGGCTCATCGTTCTGGGTGTGGCGCTTGTCGTTATAGACCAGGTTATCAAGGTGCTCGTCAAGACCAATATGGCTCTTGGCGATCACTTTGACGTGTTTGGCGACTGGTTCAAGATCTACTTCATCGAGAACGAGGGAATGGCCTTCGGAATGAAGTTCGGCGGCTGGGTGGGGAAACTCCTCCTGTCGCTTTTCCGCATTGCGCTTTTCAGCGTGCTCGTCTGGTGGATTAACAAGCTGTGCAAAAGAGGCGATGTGCCCACGGGGGTGCTCGTCGGGCTTACGCTCATTACGGCGGGAGCTCTCGGAAACATCTTCGACTGCTTTTTCTACGGACTCATCTTCTCCGAGTCGCTGCCCGGAGTGGTAGCTGAGTTCGGAGGACACTACGCTCCGTTCCTTTTCGGAAAAGTGGTGGATATGTTCTATTTCCCCATCATCGACACCGTCTGGCCGGACTGGGTGCCTTTTGTCGGCGGACATCCGTTCAAGTTCTTTGAGCCTGTCTTCAATTTCGCCGACAGCTGCGTCACGGTGGGAACTTTCTATCTGATTTTCTTTCAGTACAAGTTCTTCGCTTCTGACGGCAAAGAGGACAAAAAGTCCGACAAATAATTTTAAGCACTAAAATCGCATAATAATGCACATAGGAATAGCAGGAAACATCGGTTGCGGGAAAACCACTCTTACCCGGATGCTCGCGAAGCATTACGGATGGACTCCAAAGTTCGAATCGGTAACATACAATCCCTACCTTGAGGACTACTACACCGACATTCCGCGCTGGTCCTATAATCTAGAAACCTATTTCCTCGCCCAGAGGCTCAAGGATGTTATGGAAATCGCCCACAGCAGTGAAACCATAATCCAGGACAGGACCATCTTCGAGGGTGTGGAGATATTCGTAAGGAACAATTATCTTATGGGAAACCTTTCCGAGAGGGATTTCAACACCTATATGGAACTCTTCCACGTGGTGATGTCCTCAGTGAAGTATCCCGATCTTCTGATTTATATCCGCTCGTCCATCCCGCACCTTGTCTCCCAGATTGCTAAGAGGGGAAGGGACTATGAAAAGGGGATGAGCATCGAGTATCTTTCCGGGCTTAACGACCTCTACGAGAAATGGATAGCTTCCTATCCGGGCAAGGTCATCACTCTTGAGGGGGATGAACTTGATTTTGAGAACCGGCCTGAAGATTTTGCGTTCGTGACCGACCGCATTGACGCCCAATTATTCGGTCTATTTTAGTTTTTACTTTCTGTAATTGCGGACTGCGGTTTCGCCTCGCTGAGGTCGGGGTGGAACAGATCCTGCCTTGGGAGCGCTGACGAGAACTTTTCTCTCAGACTGTTGAAGAGGGTGGAGGTGTATCTGTAGTGGCCCGGACCCTTCCAGGTGCTGGTGTTGGAAATGTAGATCCAACATTCTCCGTCAGGAAAATATTTCACGACAGCGTTGCTCCCCGCGAGCGTTCCGGTCCTCACCCAGCCCTTGTCCGGGTTGGTGTCGTTCCATCCGAGAGAATAGGTGTTCGCGTCTATATATTCGGTCATCGCCGCAACGCTTTCCCCGCTCAGGATTTCCTCGATGAGGGGATTCCCGTCAATCGAGCAGACGAACCTCGCGAGCTCCGCCGCCGAGCACACCCACGCTCCGGCCGCCCCGAGAAGCCTTATGTCGTTTCCTCCGTAGCACCTTTCAACCTCGTTCCCGCTGCCGTTGTACTCCCGGGTCTGCTGCCCGTCGCCCGAGTGGACAAAATACTTGCTTTCGCCGATGTAGCGCTCGGGATAGTAGTTACGCGCTATGTGAAAATCGAAGCAGCCCGCCGGGCGGAGCACATTGTTCTGGATGTACTCTTCATACCCCGTTCCGCTGACCTTTTCTATTATCCTTCCAAGAAGCATATATCCGTAGTTGGAATAGGTCTGACTAGTTCCTGGGGCATAGCGCAGGCGGCGGCTGAGAACTGCTCTGCTGTAGTCCTCGAGGGTCGGGGGAGAAGACAGGTTGAGCTGGTTCATAACATCGCACGAGGAGAAAACAGGGTCCCTGCGGAATCCTGCCTGATGCCTCAGAAGGTGCTCCACGGTGATTTTGCCGTAGTCCTTGGGGTATTTGATGTAGGAGTTGAGCGTTGAGTCGCAAAGAATTCCGCGTGGACCGAAAACCGTGTCCGTAAGGTGCAGAAGGCCCTGCTCCTGAAGCTTCATAATGCCCGCCGCTGTGATGAGTTTCGAAACGGAGGCGACCCTCATAATGGTCCCGGGGGTCATCGGAACCGGAGTTTTCGGCGTCTTTGCCATCTCCGGAGGGATGTCGGCCGCAGGGATGCCGTAGCCGTCGTCGGCTATGCCGTAACCCTTGCAGTATAGTAGGGAGTCTCCGCGGGTAATGGCGAGCTGTGCGCCCCTCACGTGCCAGTACTCCATATATCTCTCCACCTTGGCGTCCATCTTCTCGAGGCTTTTGCCTCCGGAGGACATCTCGTTGGTAAGGACTTCGTTAAGGTGCACCGGTTGCTCCTGGGGGACGGAGGGAGTTTCTGGCGCCTTGTCCTTTTCGCTTAGAAGATAGAACAGGCCGAGCCCTGCAGCCACTGCGGCCGCAACACACCACCAAACTGCCCTTTTAACCTTTCCGGATTTTTGGGAATGAAACCTGCTATGAAGCCTTCCTGCCACTGACGAGAGTTTTTTAGCGTTTATGCCCCGGTTTCTTATTCGTCAATCATCCCCGTTCTGCGGGCGAAATCGATGATGAAATCGGCCGTGCCCTCCACTCCGAGAAGCGACGTGTCCACGCAGAGGTCGTAGGTTGAGGCTACGCCCCAGTTGCCGAAGGTGTAGTAATTGTAGAAATTCTCCCTGTCCCGCTCCTTCTTCTGGATGAAATCCCTCGCCTGGTCAAGGCTTATTCCCGTTCTCTTTGACACCCTTTCCATCCTTTCGGTAAGAGGGGAGGTGAGGAAAACGTCGAGGCAGCAGTCGAGGTCGCGGAGAATGTAGTCCGCAGCCCTGCCGACGATTATGGCTGAGCCTTTTTCCGCTATGTTGCGGATGGTCTGGGCCTGCATCGAGAAGAGCGCCGCGTCATCGCTGCCGTAGGAGTTTCCTCCGAAAACTGAGGAGCTGAAAATGGAGGAAAGCGAAAGAGTGCGCTTTTTCTCGTCCCTTTTCTTGAAAAGGTCAATCTTGAACCCGAAATCCTGCGCCGCTTTGCTCAGCAGTTCGTTGTCATAGACCGGAATCCCGAGCCTCTCTCCCAGACAGTCTGCCACGGCCTTTCCGCCGCTTCCGAACTGCCGCCCTATATTTATTATAATCTTTTTATCCATAGTCTTGTGTGGTATGTCTTTAGTTATCAATCTGTTGCATTGAGGCGGAGTCCAGCCCTAATTGATCGCTCCGCCGAGAGACGCCGAGTCCTCTCCGTCCTTGATCCTGTTGAATTTGCGGAAAAGTCCCCAGAGCAGGATCGCAGTAAGGAAGCTTGCCACAACATCCGAAATCGGGAAGCTCCACCAGACTCCGTCGGCTCCGAGCGCAAGCGGAAGCAGGTACAGCGTCGGCACAAGGCAGAGAAGCTGACGGGAAAGGGAAAGGAAAATGGATTTTTTCACCATTCCGAGGCACTGGAAGAGGTTGGTGCCGACCATCTGGAATCCGACGATAGGGAAGGCTATGTTCATAATCCTCAGGCCGTGCGAGGCAAGGTCCAGCAGCTCCTCGTCGTGGGTAAAGATGGAGCAGCAGAACCGCGGGGTGAATACGCAGAAGATAAATCCGAAGATGCAGACCCCTGTTGCAAGCGCCGCGGTCTTGAAATAGACCTCCCTCACGCGGGAATACTGTTTCGCTCCGTAGTTGTAGCCCGCGATAGGCTGCATTCCCTGGTTGAGTCCCATACAGATCATAACGAACATAAAGCTGATTCTGTTGCAGATTCCGTAGGCTCCGATGCCCAGGTCTCCCGCGTACTTCCCAAGCTGCTGGTTGATGAAAAGTGCGACGATGCAGGCGGCGCTGTTCATAAGGAACGGTCCGAAACCGATTTCAAGCGAGTCCTTGGCGACACGAAGGTCGAGCCGCAGGATGCCTTTTTCAAAGTGCAGGGTCCTCTCGCGGTTGGTGAAGTGCTTGAGTGCCACTATCATAGCGAGGAACTGGGAGATGATTGTCGCCCAGGCCGCTCCCTTGATGCCCATCTTCATCCCGAAAATCATAACGGGGTCGAGCGCGGTGTTGAAAAGCACGGTGAAAATCGTAAGACCCATCGCCATCTTCGGGCTTCCTGAGGAACGCATCGCTCCGTTGAGGCCGAAATAGACGTGGGAAATCACATTTCCATAGAGGATAATCTGCATATATTCCCTCGCGTAGCCGATTGTGTTCTCGCTCGCTCCGAAAAAGTAGAGAATCGGGTCGAGGAAAATGAGGGAGACGATGGCGAAGAGGGCACCGATTATTATGTTGAGGCTCACGATGTTGCCCAGCACCTTGTTTGAAGCCTCGTAGTTTTTCTGTCCGAGCAGGATGGAGAGAATCGTCGCTCCTCCCACTCCCACGAGCGTTCCGAATGCGGTGGAGAGGTTCATCAGAGGGAAGGTAACCGCAAGTCCGGAGATTGCGAGCGCCCCGACTCCCTGGCCGACGAAGATGCTGTCCACCATATTATAAAGCGACGATGCCGTCATCGCAATGATGGCCGGCAACGCGTAGCTTCGGATAAGTCTCCAGATTTTTTCTGTTCCCAGTTCAGTGGGCACCGTTTTGTTTTTTTCTGCCATATGCAATTGTGTGCGGTGGGGAAGAGCTTGAATAAAAAGATGGGATACAAGGCTCCGGGCGACACCCAAACCGCAGCAACCTTTCGGCCCAGAGGATTTGGGTTAGGAGAGGAACGCAGTAGACCGCTTTTTATTCAGGCTCTTCAACCAGTTCGATTTCAAAGATAAGAGGCGCATATCCGGGGATTGCGCTGCCGCTTCCCGAGCTGCCGTAGCCGTAGTCGGAAGTGAAGATTGCGATAGCCTTTCCCATCGGGTTCATAGCCCAGAGGGTGCGGGAGAAACCGGTTATGAGCGAACTGCTGCTCATAGTGATTTCGCTGTAGCTTTCGCCCCAGGTCACTTCTTTCGCGGAATATGTCGTGGATGAAGAGTAGAGCCCCTCGTCTTTTGCAGTCTTCTCTATTGTCGTGTCGAAGGCCTGCCCGTCAAGACGGCGGCCGGTGTAGTTGATGTAGACAGTGGTGTCGGAAGGGAAGGTGCTGTGGCCGGTGGTGTCGGTGAGCGGGATGAAATAGAGTCCCTCGCAGAGGGTGTCCACTTTCGTTATGAAATTGCCCTTGCTGTCGGCCATCTTGCCGATTACGTTGTTCTCGATGTAGTCGAGGATGTCGGCAGTCTGCTTCGCCTTGATGTCGGCGGTGAAGTCCTTCAGCGTGATTTCATAAATCATATTCGAATTGGAGTTCGAGTTCTGAAGGTACTCCGCCTCGGTCGCATAGTCGCTGCTTGTCATAAGCCATTTCGGGATAAGCACCGTACGGGTGTCTCCTACGCTCATTCCTGCAATCGCGTCGATGAGCCCGGCGTAGTTCTCGGTCGGCATAATCGAAACGGTGTGAGGACCGTAGTAGTACGGCTCGTTGTATTCGCCTATCTGCTGTGCGGTGGATTTTTCGCTGTATTCGCTGATGTCAAGGCTGAGTGTGCGTGCGGTGTAGGAAATCATCGCATATCCGTCCTTTGTCGCCTTCAGGGCGTCGGGGTCTGAGGTTTTGGTCTCGTTCAGGAGGTAAACGCCCCTTCCGATTGTGTCAGGGAGCTGAGTTTCGGCGTTTCTCAAAATCGAAATTCCGACTTCGGAGAGGTCGGCGTATTTGAGCCAGGCAGTGAGATATCTTCTCTCGTCGTCATAGACTCCTTCGCTCACTTTTTTCGCGCAGGCGCAGCCAAGAACCGCCATCAGGGCGAGGGCTGAGAGTTTCATCAACCGTTTTGTCATATTTGTTTTTGTCTAATTTACAATTCTTTGCGGGAATGTTTTCCCTGTCCTTTCGTTTTCGCTTCGGGGATGTTATTTGCCGTTGTCTATATCTGTTACGGACACGTTGTAGAGCAGCGCCGAATTAGCAGGAATTGTGCCAATGGCCTTGTTCCCGAACGCGTGCTGTCCCGAAAACATTATCATACATTTTTCGCCTTTCCTCACTCCGAAAAGGCCCTTGCGAAGGCCCTCCACGAGGTCGCTGTCGCGAAGATTCACCGTCACCGCCGTGGTGTCCACCCCGCTGAGCTTTCCCCAGTCCCCGCTGCTCACCACCGAAGGGTCGTTGGTGGCGAAGATGTACTTGCTGGAGAGGCTTCCGCTGAAGGTGTAGCCGGTGTAGAAAAACGATACGGTCCCTTCGGTGGAAAGGCTGTCCGCGCCCTCGCCCTCGCTCACTACAAGGCGGCTCACTCCGCCGTCGGCATAGACCCTCACGGCCGCAGAAGAGTTGAGCTGGCTCTGGATGAACTGGTCAATCTTCTTGTCCTGGTTGTCGTAGGTGGTCTGGAGCGACTGTTTGCTGCATCCCAGAAGCAGAGCCGCCCCAAGAAGCGGCGCCGCAAGTGCCCCGGTCTTAAATATATATCCTTTAAGTTTCATTTATTTAATTCAACTTTCGCAAGTATCTAACTTATTTATATATAACCCCTTCCCCTCTAATCACCCTCTTAAATCCCACGCACATTTTCCAACGCACAAACCTCCCCTCATTTTTATCTGAACCCCCTGCACCCCCTGTCAGGGGGATTTTTTACGGCCCTCAGGGCCGGCGGGCAGAAGCCCTTGTCAAGTTTCGC
>CAVAMP010000002.1:0-91390 GCA_963589825.1 Flexilinea sp.
CTTATCTCAAAATCATAGTTCGAGGCTTAGGGGTAAATAGTGACACTCGCTGAGAGAAATAGTAACAAAAAAAAGGCTGCGACGGAATGCGTCGCAGCCCTTGTTTTCAGATGCTTCAGCTCTATTTGAAGAGGCTGAGGAGGCTTGTTACTGACTCGGTTACCTCGGCCGCCTTGGAAACGGCGGTGGAAGCCTTTTCTGCTGTTTCTGAAACCTTGGTTGCGGCCTCTGAAACCTTTGTGCTTGTGGTGCTGCCGGTGATGGACGAGAAGTCGAGATTGGTCATACTCTTGAGCGAAGAGAGAACTGAGGAGGAGTTGTCATCGTTCACGAGATTGGTTGAGCCCAGAATCAGGCCCTTGGTGTAGTCCTTGTCGTAAGTCTTGTCCTTGATGTTGGTCTTCAGGCCGTTGATGCCGCTTGCGAGTTTGGCTACATTGGCGATGTTGGTGAGGTTGCTCATATCGAGCTTGCTGTCGGCCTTGTACTGGGTATAGAGGGCCTTGATGGCTGCACCTGTCTCGCTGCCTGCGGTCTGCGCCGCTGAAGCGGTGGTTTCGGTGGTCGTCGTTGATGAAGACGAACCGGTGATTTTCTTCCAGAGATTGCTCAGCTGAGCGTTTGCATTCTGCTCACCTGCGAGCACTGCGCCTGCGGCAACTGCCACGATGGCTACGATTTTAACTAACTTTTTCATTTTTTATAGAGTCTTAAGGATTGTCTTGATGTTGACTTCCTTGTCGATGATCGAACGGAGGTCCTCAATCTTCACCCTCTCCTGCGCCATAGTGTCGCGGTGACGGATGGTCACGCAGCCGTCCACGAGAGAGTCGTGGTCAACGGTGACGCAGAACGGAGTTCCGATTGCGTCCTGACGGCGGTAACGCTTTCCGATGGAGTCCTTCTCGTCGTACTGGCAGTTGAAGTCGTATTTGAGGTCGTCCATAATCTTCTGAGCGAGCTCAGGAAGTCCGTCCTTCTTGATGAGCGGAAGCACAGCTACCTTCACCGGAGCGAGCACCGGCGGGATTGAAAGCACGACGCGGGTCTCACCGCCCTCGAGTTTCTCCTCGTGGAAAGAGTGTGAGAGCACTGCAAGCACCATACGGTCAACTCCGATTGAAGTCTCGACGACATACGGAGTGAAGCTCTCGCCTGTCTCAGGGTCGAAGTACTGAATTTTCTTGCCTGAGAACTTCTGGTGGTTTCCGAGGTCGAAGTCGGTCCTTGAGTGGATGCCTTCGAGCTCCTTGAAGCCGAACGGGAAGTTGAACTCGATGTCGGTTGCGGCGTTGGCGTAGTGGGCAAGTTTCTCGTGATCGTGGAAACGGTAGTTCTCAGCGCCCATTCCGAGGGCCTTGTGCCAGGCAAGACGCTTCTCCTTCCACTTTGCGAACCAGTCAAGCTCGGTGCCCGGCTTGATGAAGAACTGCATCTCCATCTGCTCGAACTCCCTCATACGGAAGATGAACTGACGGGCCACAATCTCGTTTCTGAACGCCTTTCCGATCTGCGCGATACCGAACGGAAGTTTCATCCTGCCGGTCTTCTGCACGTTGAGGTAGTTCACGAATATGCCCTGGGCGGTCTCCGGACGAAGATAAATGATGTTCGTGTCGTCGGAAGTGTTGCCCAGCTGGGTGGAGAACATAAGGTTGAACTGACGCACGTCGGTCCAGTTCTTCGTGCCGGAGATAGGGCAGACAATGTCGCAGTCGATTATGATCTGGCGGAGCGCAGCGAGGTCGTTGGCGTTGAGCGCGTCGGCCATTCTCTTGCGGGTCTCGTCGATTTTAGCGGTGTTGCGCAGAACATTAGGGTTCGTTTCGCGGAACTTAGCCTCGTCGAAAGCCTCGCCGAACTTCTTGCGCGCCTTCTCGACTTCCTTGTTGTTCTTCTCCTCGAGCTTCGCGATGTAGTCCTCGATGAGAACGTCTGCCCTGTAGCGCTTCTTGGAGTCCTTGTTGTCGATGAGCGGGTCGTTGAATGCGCTCACGTGACCGGAAGCCTCCCAGATTTTCGGGTGCATAAATATGCAGGAGTCAATCCCGACGATGTTCTCGTTGAGGCGGGTCATTGCGAACCACCAGTACTGCTTGATGTTGTTCTTGAGCTCGGATCCAAGCTGGCCGTAGTCATAAACCGCTGCCAGTCCGTCATAAATCTCGCTTGAAGGGAAAATGAATCCATATTCCTTGCAGTGAGCGACCAAAGCCTTGAAAATTTCGTCTTGTGTCATATCGTTTTGTTTTAATTATTTCCGCATAAATCCCCTCCCCGGGGGTAACATACCCCAAGTGGGGAAATAAATCCTGCAAAAATAATCATTTCCGCCCAAACTGCATAATTACAAGACAAAACTATTTGCCTCCGGCGTAACAAAGGCCTCTCGGAGCGCTCTACGCCTGCTCCACGCTGACTCGTAGTTTGGACCCCACCTCCTTCCACGACGGCATCTTCTTGAACCCGTTGCGCACCGGCTCGATGTCGTAGAGAAGGAAAAGAAGAAGAACCAGAGTGCCTATGATGCAGGTCCATCCGAACAGGGTCTTGATTCCCGCCATCATCGGAGAGAGCGCGGTCATCTTTGCAGAAATGGCCGCCGAAGCACCTGAGGCCGGAACTCCCTGGACTGCGTCGGGGATGAAATGGGTGAAATAGTCAGCCTTGTAGTAGCGCAGGAAATGTGCGTAGATGGCGGAAGCAACCGACTCTGCCAGCCCGTTGCGCACGAATCCGCAGATGCACAGGCCCTGGAAAAAGTGCTGGAAAGTCATCTTTTCCTCAAGATAGATGGTCAGGATGCAGAAAAACACCGAATATCCGAAGGTGCGGAGCATCGTAGGGAGATAGAACGCCCCGATGTTCGTGTCCGGGGATATGGTGAAATACATTATGAGGTGGTAGCTCAAAAGGGCGACATAACCCAGAATCAGAAGGTGGGTATATCTCCATCCGAGTTTTTTTATCCAGAAAATGACGAAAAGACATCCTGCGACAACCCCCGTCCACTCCAGAAGGGAGAAAACCGTCATCGTCTGTGTGCCGTAGTCGAGAACCGCCGTAAGGAAAACATTCTGAAGAGACTTGGACCCCGCGGACATAAACTCGCAGACGGCAAAAAGCGCGAGAACCGGCAGCAGGCCCTTGTAGGTGAAGGCTTTCGGGTCTATGAACGGATGGCGGATGCGGAACATTCGCTTCAGGCACATTACGAGCGTCACGACAAACATCAGGCACACGGTGCAGAACACCCGGCTGTCAAACCAGTTACAGTATTCGCCGTAGGTGCAGAGCCAGATTGCCTGCAGAAGGGTCAGAGACCACAGGACGCAACCCAGCCAGTCCAGACTCACAAGCGGAATTTTCATCATAATCCTCACGTTGCGCGTCAGGGTCAGAAGGGTTATAATGACGATGGCGAGAAGTCCTATCATAAACCAGTGCATCGCCTGCCAGCCTCCGAAGAAGTAGGCGAGGTTGTTCGCGATGAACGACGAGAGGCTCATATTCCCGATTACAATTATGTAGAGAAGGGGGAAGAATATGGTGAAATCCCTGCCCGGGGCCATCCAGAGCTGGATATTGGACATACATTCAAAGGTGCCGCAAAGTTTGAAGAAGCCGGCCACGAACGCTATTACGCAAAGAAGCGGAAGGCTGCGGACATAGAGACTCATTGCGTTGCAGACAAGAATCACTGTCGCCGCGTTCAGAAGAAGCTGCTTGTTGGTGAAGCGGAACTTGAAACGGAAGAGGAAGGGGAAAGGCATACATACCCCCACCACGCCGCACAGGCCCACCATCATTATGTCCTCCCTCATAAAGGAGGTCTCCCCTATCATCCGCGTGAGCGAACCGAGGTATATTCCGCCGCTAAGCTGAAAAACGACGGCGAAGAATACATAAATCCACGGGCGGATGGCCTTGGGGACGAATTCCCGATACATCGGCATCGAGAACTCCATCGGCTGAGGCTGCTGTCCCATATCAATATCTGACCTCCGTCTCCACATTCAGACCTGCGAGAAGAGCCTCGCGGTCCTCTTCCGAAAGGTCGAGGAGCTCAATCCTCACGGGCACTCTCTGCTCCACTTTCACGAAGTTTCCGGTGGCGTTGTTAACAGGGGAAGACAGCCAGGCTGAACCGGTTGCGGAGGAAAGAGACTCAACTCTTCCGCGGAATTCCTTCCCGGGGATTGCGTCGGCCTTCACCTTGACTTCGGCGCCCACTGCGATGTGCTCAAGCTGCCTTTCGCGGTAGTCGGCAACCACCCAGACTCCGGAGTCGTCAACTATGCGGGTTAGAAGCTGCCCCGGCTGGACCAGCTGTCCGATGTGGATGTCCTTGCGGCCAACCCTTCCGTCGGCAGGAGCGATGATGACGGTGTAGGAGAGGTTGAGGCGGGCAAGGTCGAGGGCCGAACTTGCGACCTGGACCATAGCGGTGCTCTGTCCGAGGCGGCCCTGCTGCTCCTCCCTTCCGAGGCTTACGGAGTTTCTCTGGCGGAGAACCTGCTCATAGCGGGCTTTGGCGGTCTTGTAGCGGGTCTCCACGGCGTCATACTGCTGCCTGGTGACGGCGTCCTTGCCGATGAGGACCTTGTAGCGGTTGTAGTCGTTCTCTGCGTTGCGGAGGTTCTCCTTCGCCTCCTCGATGCCGGAGTCGAACACGGTGACGTTGCTCTCGATGGTCTTCAGAGAGGCCGCGTCGGTGGATTTTCCGGAGAGCGTCCTTTCGAGGTCTGCCTCGGCCTGGGCAAGGCGGAGACGGTACTCGGAGTCGTCGATAATCACGAGAGTGTCCCCCTTGTGCACCCTCTGATAGTCCTCGAAGCGGATTTCCTTGATGAATCCCTGCACGCGGGTGTTCACAGGGACTATGTGGCGGTCCACACGGGCGTCGTCGGTGTATTCCACTTTGCCGAAATGGATGAAGCGGCTGCAGATGTAGGCCACTCCGCAGAGCAGGATGAGGATTGTGACGGTGTTGTATATTCTTTTGACTATTTTCTTGTTTTTCATATTCTTAAAGTTTTTTAAAAGACTATTTAAAGGAATTTCTAAATGTATCTCAGATTAAAGGCTGGCATAAAAAGATGGAGGGCAAGACGTATAACGCAGCAATCCGCTTTTTAGGACCGCCTTTACAGCGTTCCTGCAGTGTATTTCAACTTACATAATCTATATTGGATTTCGGCCTCGGCGTCAGCCACCCCGATTTCCGCATTCAGCTTCATCGTGAAGGCGTCCAGCATATCGGTAACGAGGGCGAGCTGCTCCATATACCTGTAATAGACCCTGTCATAGTTCTCGGTGGCGAGCTGAAGGCTCTTTTTGCGCGTTTCAAGTTCGGTGAAGGCAAGCATATAGTCGGAATAGGCCTGCTTCACGTCGCTCCGGAGGTTCTCCGCCGAAACATCCACCGCCTTTGCAGCCACGCGGGAGGAAGCCTCCGCCTGACGGAGTTTCGCGCGGGACTTGTAGAGAGAGCCGAAACTGTAGTTCACTCCCAGGCCCACATACCAGATGTTGAGGTTCTTGTTGATAGGGGGGATCTCGAAGGTGATAGGGCCGTTGAGGTCGTCGTGCGCCACAATCGCAATTTTCGGAATCATATCGCTAAGGGCGACCCGGCGCGCCGCATCGGCTTCGTTCTGCCCCACACGGGCGAGCCTCAGCGAAAGCGAAGACTGCTCCGCCACATCCTGCCACTGTCCGAGGGGCGTCCCGGAGTCGGACTCGGAAGAAGGGAGGTCCGTCGAGAGTATGGTCCCCTCGGGAAGGCAGAGCGACTCGCAGAGCCTGTAGTTCATAACGTCGGCCGTGTTCTGAAGCCGCTCTTTTTCAAGCAGAAGGCTCTGGAGCTGAAGTTCATAGCGGGTCACGTCGTCCGCGAGGGCAAGTCCCTGTTCGCGGCGGATGCGGATGTCCGAGATGAGCTTTTCGGTGAGTGAGATGTTTTCCTTATAGACCTTGATTCCGTTACGTACGCGGTAGAGGTCGAGATATTGCCCCGCGGCGACGAGCCTGAGGGACTGGCGGGTTTTCTCGAGAGTGAGGTTGCTCTTTTCGAGGCCGTATTTCGCAAGGTCAATCCCCGCCTTGATTGCGCCGCCGGCATACACGACCTGACTGGCGTCGATGGAGAAGGTGTTGCCGAAATGCGGGGTCTCGGTGCGGGTGAAATTGGAGAAATCCCTGTCGGTGAGAAAGGCGTTGCCGATGTAGCTGACGCTGACCTTCGCATTGATGTCCGGACTGAGGGCGAGTTTCGCGTTCTTCACTCCTTCCTCTGCCGCCTCAACGCCGGAGCGGAGCATCTGGAGAGTCCTGTTGTCGGAGTCGATTAAAGAAAAGATGTCCTCAAGACCGAGGGCGAGGGAATCCGCCGGGGCGGACTGGGCCGCAGAGTCTGAACTTGGGAGGACTTCGGAGCTCTGAACGCCGGCCCCTGAAGGCTGCTGAGCCCCCGCAAAGGGAGCCGTCATCGGGGATAGAAACAACACCGCTGCAGCCCCGATGAATAAATTACACTGTTTGATTACCATTTACCACTAATTTTTCGGCTGCAAAGGTATTGCGGAAAACGGGGGCGGGCGTTGCACAAAAAGACAGAAAGGTGGTACTTTTCGGAACAAACGAGGCGTTTTGTCCCAAAAATTACGACATTTGTGGCAATTTTTACGATTATGGACAACGAAGTTACATTCAGTGCGGAGGCGCATCTCCTGGTGGGGGTGCGGGACACCGCGGAAATAAGCCCGGACGGGATGATGACCGGCGGGGCGATAATGCTCTGCAAAAAAGGGAGCGCGACAATCCTCGTGAACTACAAGCCGATGAGGATGGAGGAGGACTCGGTGATGACCCTTTTCCCGGGAGATCTGGTCTCCACAAGCGCCCCGTCGGCGGATTTCGCCCTCGACGCCCTCTGCTATTCCCCGTCAATCCTTCGGGAAGCGAGCCTCGACCTTGAACACACCGTCTATTCCTCTCTGCGGGAAGACCGGTGCAGAGGCGGTTCGCACATAGTCACGGAAATTGTCTCAGGGATGTTCAGCCTTCTTCTTACATATTTCCGCCAAAGGGACTGCCGCTGCCTCACTTCGCTTGTAATCTGCCAGCTGAAGGCCTTTTTCATAGGTTTTCACGACTACCTCATCCGCTTTCCGAGCCAGACCCCGACAGCTGACGGGTCCAAGAGGGAAAGGGCGCTTTTCGACAATTTTATGCGCACGCTCGAAAGCGACTACAAGAAGTCCCGCGAGGTGAGCTACTACGCCGACCGGCTGAACATAACTCCCAAATACCTCAACGTAATCTGCAAGCACATCAGCTCCCACAACACCAAGTCGCTAATCGACCACTACGCCATCCTGAAGATCAAACTGGACCTCAGCGGGAGCGACCACACCATCCGCCAGATAGTCTGGGAGTACAATTTCAGCGACCCGTCGTTCTTCACCCGCTATTTCAAGCTCCACACCGGCCTCACGCCCCTAGCCTACAGAAAGGCACACTACAAAAGAGGCTGACTAAAAAGCGGTCTACTGCGTTGTTCTCCACACACAATAAGAGGATGACCTTTCGAGTCACCCTCTCATCATAATCCATATTTTTTGAGTCAGATTAGTCTTCAAGCTTGCGGGCTCCGTCAGAAATTACAACGTCAATTACGATTGGCTCGTGGCCGTACTTCTTCGCGAACTCGGCCTTCGCAGTGGCGATGAACGAGTCGTAGAGGCTCTCCTTGACGAGGTTGATGGTGCAGCCGCCGAAACCGCCGCCCATAATCCTGGAACCTGAAACTCCGCACTCCTTCGCAACGGTTGCAAGGAAGTCAAGCTCTTCGCAGGAAACCTCATAGTCCTTGGACATACCCCAGTGGGTCTCGTACATCCTTGCGCCCACGGTCTCGTAGTCGCCCTTCTGGAGAGCTTCGCAAACGTCGAGCACCCTTCTCTCCTCGCCGATCACATAGCGCGCACGCATATAATCCTCCTGGGAAATCTTGTCCTTCACTGCGTCAAGCTGCTCCATTGTGGCGCCGCGGAGGAATTCCTGGCCCAGGACCTTCGCAACCCTCTCGCAGGATGCGCGGCGGTCGTTGTACGGGGAGCCGACCAGCTCGTGCTTTACGCAGGAGTTGAGCAGAACGAGTTTGTAGCCGTGTTTGCCCGGGTCAAACGGGAAATACTCGAACTCGAGGCTGCGGCAGTCGAGCCTCATAAGGTTGCCCTTCTTTCCGAAAACTGAAGCGAACTGGTCCATAATTCCGCAGTTCACGCCGCAGTAGTTGTGCTCGGTGCTCTGTCCGATTTTGGCAAGCTCGAACTTGTCGATTCCGTTTGAGAAAATGTCGTTGAGCGCAAATGCGAAAGTGCTCTCAAGCGCAGCGGAAGAAGACATTCCGGCTCCGAGAGGAACGTCGCCTGAGAAAACGGTGTCGAATCCCTCGACTTTTCCGCCCCTCTTGACAGTCTCGCGGCAAACTCCGAAAATATAGCGTGCCCAGCTCTGGGTCGGTGCATCCTCCTCGCGGAGTCCGAACTCGCAGAACTCGTCAAGGTCAAGCGCGAAAGCCTTCACGCGGGAAGTGCCGTTGAGCCTGATTTCCGCCACGATGCCCTTGTCGATTGCACCCGGGAATACGAACCCGCCGTTATAGTCAGTGTGCTCGCCGATGAGATTGATTCGGCCTGCAGAGGCATAGAAATCGCCCTTTCCTCCGTAGAGAGTTTCGAATTTCGCTGAAATTGCTTTTTTATCCATAATGTTATTGATTTTGTATTATTAAGATGCCAAAGGTAGGAAATTTTGGCGAAAACCGATTAACTTTGTGCGATTTGATTCAATTTTATGAGCTCGGAAAGGAAAAATACCCCCTCAGGAAACATTTCGGAAAGCAGCCGCAGGATTGCGAGGAACACCCTTGCGCTGTATTTCCGTATGTTCGTTCTGATGCTCATAGGGCTGTTCACCGCAAGGGTGGTTCTCCAGTCGCTCGGAATCGAGGACAAGGGAGTCTATGAGAGCGTGGGCGGTTTCGTCGCGATGATGGCCATCATCACCAACTCCCTCTCCATCGCCATCAGCCGCTTCCTCACCGTGGAAATCGGACGGGAGGACGGCGAAAGGCTCCGCAAGGTCTTTTCGACGGCCCTTAGCATAATGCTGCTTGTCGCTCTGGTTGTAATCGCGGTCGCGGAGCCCCTGGGAGTGTGGTACATCGGCAATGTGATGCAGCTTCCCGAGGGAAGGACCCCCGCCGCGCTGATTCTTTTCCAGTTCAGCCTCGCCACCTTTGTCATAAACCTTGTCAGCGTGCCGTTCAACTCCACCATCATAGCCCACGAAAATATGAGGGCCTTCGCCGTAATCGGGGTCGTGGAGGGAGCGCTGAAACTCGGAGTGGCCCTGCTTCTTAGCATCTCGCCGCTGGACAAACTCATCACCTACGGGGCTCTTATGTGCGCCGTGGCCTTCATCGCAAAGGCCCTTTACGCCGCCTACAGCCTCCGCCGCTTCCCTGAAAGCACCCTCCGTCCGGGCTTTGACCGCGCACTTTTCCGCTCAATGTTCGGATTCGCCGGCTGGAACGGGCTCTCGAATGCTGTCTATCTCGTGAACACCCAGGGAGTTACGCTTCTTGTCAACTACTTTTTCGGAGTCGTTTTCAACACGATGCGGGGAATCGCGATGAATGTGGAGACTATGGTAAAGCAGTTCGTGACCAATGTTCTCACTGCGATGAATCCCCAAATCACAAAATCCTACGTCAGGGGCGACACAAACTATGCCTTCACAATAGCCTGCAAAGGCTCCAAATACGCATTCCTCATCATTTTCCTCCTCGGCGTCCCGTTCCTTTTCGAGGCTGAGATTCTCCTTCGGCTCTGGCTCGGCGACATAGTCCCGGAGGGCACGGCGCTATTCACCCGCCTTGCGATTGCCGGGATGTGCCTTGACATTATGATGTCTCCGTTCTCGACCGTCATCCAGGCGATGGGCAACATCCGGCGCTTTTACATAACGGTCTCCTCCGTGATGCTGCTGATTTTCCCGCTGACCTGGATTCTTTTCCGTCTGGGCGCCCCTGCATACTCCTGCTACATCGTTTTCATCGGAATCTACCTTGTGACCGATGTCGTGAAACTTTTCATCCTCCGAAAAGAGACAGGCTTTCCGCTGAAGATGTTCGGGAAGGAGGTGCTCGCGAAGGTGCTCCCCGTCGCGGCGCTTACTCTTGCGGTGACTTTCCCTGTGTGGAGACTGATGGACGCGGGGGTGTGGCGGCTTCTCGCTGTTCTTGCGGTTGGGACGGCGTCAACGCTCGTGGGGACCTATTTCTTTGCCCTCAGCCGCGGAGAGCGAAGCTTCGTAAACTCTAAACTGCACATCGGAAGTGTGCTTCCTTTCGGGAAGGACTAGCCCTCAACAAGATAAAACACAGCGATTTATGAATAAAAAGGTAATATACACCGCTCTTGTGGGGAATTATGACGCTCTGCTGCAGCCAGAGACGATTGACCCCGAGTTCGACTACATCTGTTTCTCCGACTGCATCAAGGGGCCGAGGGTCGGAGTTTGGGAAATCCGCCCGATTCCGTTCACATCAGAGAGCAACACGAGAGTGGCCCGCTACCCCAAACTCCAGCCGCACATCGTCCTTCCCGAATATGAATGGAGCCTGTGGATTGATGCGAACGTCCTTATAAAGGGAGCGGAGTTCTATGAAAAAGTCAACGGAAGAATCGCCGGGGGAGTAAAAATGGCCATTGTCGCTCACCCTTCGCCGGACAGGGACTGCGTCTATCAGGAGATTGCCCGCTGTTACAAGGATATGAGACTCAGCCTTAGGGATGCGCTCCGCCAGAGGAGGCATCTGCTTTCGATGGGCTACCCGGAGCATTGGGGGATGATGGAAAACAATGTGATTCTCCGCCGCCACAATGACCCCGCAATCATACTGATTTCAGACGGATGGTGGAATGAGATGCAGAATTATTCCGTCAGGGACCAGCTGGGGCTTATGCCTGTGTGCTGGAAAGAGGGCCTGCGGCCGGAACCGCTTCTGGGCGAGGGGGTAAGCTCCCGCAAGGTGCCTTATCTTGAGGTTGTGCGCCACTGTGGACCGGCTCGTCCCGAGGGATTTCACCTGTTTTTGAAAAAGATTCAGTGGACTTTCCGAAGAATTGTCGCCCGGCTGTTTCTGTAGCCGCACTTTCGCTTCTTCGGATATAAAAACGGTGCGGAAGACCGCTTTTATTCGGCCCCGTTCAGGAAGGCACCCGGGGTTTTGGATATGCTCCTCATCTTCCTTATTTCCCCCATCCGCCCAAGGAGCGCAGGAATGAACCGAAGCGGAATAAGCGAGAGGTTTTTCGCCGCCATCCCCGCAAGTTCAAAAGGCGCAAGAGCAGCTCTCAGAGGGAATGACCTCCCAGGGGAAGAGAGCCTCACCACCACCGCAATGCATTTTAGCCTCATCCGCTTCTGCTTGGGGGTCGGCCTGGTTGAGCGGTCGTGAGTCGCCTTTGCCGAGCGAACGACTGCGCACCGAAGGCCGAAATAGTGAAGCCTGTCTATGTAGTTATCGTCCTCGCCGTACTGCTTGAATGCAGGGGAAAACCCGCCCACCTTGCGTACGACATCCACCGGAATCAGCCAATGGGCCGCCATCACGAAAGGCACCTCCACAACAGGCTGCCCTCCCTCGAGAAACTTTCCGCATTTTCTCTCGAACTGCCTGTCCATCCGCCCCGCGGCATCGTTCTGAACGGGGCTCAGAATCCCCCAGCCCGGCCCTGCAGCATCAATGAGTAGACGCAGTGTGTCTTTCTCCACCCAGGCGTCCTGATTCAGCAGATAGACATAGTCGTAGCCCCTCTCGAGTGCAAGGCGAAGGCCGATGTTGTTCGCCGCCCCGAAACCCGGATTGTCGTCCCTGAGGACCATCTCAACTTCAGGAAAATTCTCTCTCACCCACTCCCTCGTGCCGTCAACGGAGCCGTTGTCAACAACGAGCACATCAGGCCGCGGGCAGCTGTCCCTAAGGCTTCCCAAACACCTCTCCATCCACTTCATCCCGTTGAAAGTCACAACTATAGCCAGAACTTTTTCCATAGAATCAAAGGGATTTATAGTATTTTACGAATATCTCCTTGGGGGTGCGGCGGGTGAAGATGCTGCGGGTAATGTTGCGGAAAGTCCGAAGCTTCATCCGGTTCTCTTCGCCCGGGTTCAAAGCGTTACGAATGGCAGCCTTAATTCTTTTACCCATCTCTGCGCTCCAAACGCAAAGGGCGAGAAGGAAATACCTAAGGGAAGACCCGTCGCTGAAGAAAATGAGCGAACCCCTTACGGCAGAAGGTCTTACGGCCGGAGAAAGCCTGCTTGCGGTGGTTCTCCATTTGTGCACGACCGCCGCCCCGGCGTCCACCCAGACGCTATATCCTCTCTTTCGGGCAAGGGTCGAAAGGGCTATGTCCTCGGGAGTGAAATAATAGGTCTCGTCAAACCAGCCGAGTTCCCGGAATATGTCGGTCCGGATAAGAAAAGCGGCGCCGGAGATGTTTGAAGTGGGATAGACCTCGTCAAAAACCGGCGTTTTTCCCGCCCTGTCGTCGATAGGTTCACGGTGAAGATGCCACTGCTGAAGGGCGTAGTAGCGCGCAGGGTAAGGCGGACGGCCGCAAAGCTGGAGGGAGCCGTCGGCGTTGTCAAGGCGCGGGGCGACGATTGCGGTGTTCTGCGGAAGTCTCTCGAAATCCTCAACCAGCTTTCCTATTGTGTCGAAGCGGATCTCGGTGTCGTCGTTAAGCACAAAGCAGTACCGCCCCCGGGCTTCAGTCAAAGCCAGATTGTTATTCTCGGAAAATCCCCGCAGTTCCCGGCTCTCGATAAACCTGACCCAAGGGAAATCCTCCCGCACCTTCCGAAGGTTCTCCTCCGAGAACATATAAGAGACCACCAGAGTCTCAAAAGAAACGGAAGTATGCTCCCGAAGGCTCTCCAGGCAGGGATAAAGATTATCCAGCCGGTTCATACAAACAATCACGACGCTCGCCTCGGGAGGCAGGATTTCGCGAAGGGGAATCATAACGAAGTCCCGCTCCCGCATCAGCGGGTGGGGAACGGTGAGAGTGGGGGTCTGGATGCGCTCGTCGCCGCAAAGAAGGATGTCTATGTCAATGGGACGGGATTCGTATATCCTTTTGCCTTCACTGTCATACCTGGGCTCGGAAGTGCTCCTACCCATCTCCCGCTCTATCCCCTTGCACACCCGAAGGATTTCTTCCGCAGGGCTCCCGAGGTCGAAACGGACGGCGCAGTTAAGAAAAGGGGTCGGCGCCTCGAAGCCCCAGGGTTCGGTTTCAAGAAAGGAAGAAAGCTTCACTATGCCTCGCGAAGTTCCCTCCAAAGCGGAAAACCGCTCCTCCATCAGGCCCAGCGCCTTCCGCAGAGCAGCCTCCCTGTCTCCAAGATTGCTTCCCAAAGAGAAATAAACTTCCCGAACCGGATGTTTCATAATTAAGTATATCTTTATAAGAGGTCGAATAAAAGGATGGGATACAAGGCTCCCTTAATCCTCATCTAGGCCCAGTTCCACAAGAGCCTCCTCCGACATCCTGCTCTTGTCCCAGACAGGCTCGAACACCAGCTCCACCTTCACGCTCACAACCCCCGGCACATCCTCCACAGCCTTCTGAACCTCGTCCACGACATAATCCACCATAGGGCAGTTCGGCGCAGTGAGGGTCATCTGAATGAAAACATTATGTTCCTCGTCCACCCTGAGCTCATAAACCAGCCCAAGGTCATAAATATTGACAGGAATCTCAGGGTCATAAACCTGCCTCAAAGCCCGTATAATATCACTTTCAAGTGCCATCGCAAACAAAAATCACAAATCCGCGCAAAGGTAGAGATTTTTGACTGAACTTGGTAGGATGATTCAGTTTTTTCAGACATTAAGAGTGTCCAGCACCGACTGTATTTTCGATTTCACCCCCTGTTCCACCCCGTAATTGTCGCAGAAAGCCCCGAAGCGCGACACAGCAGAAATGACCTTATCGATTTTCTCTTGCGGATTGTCAACAAAATCCTCGGCAAAGTCCAGAAAATCCTCCCGTGTCAGACTTGACCTTTTCCCCATCACCCCCATCGAATGGATATATGCCGAACTGTTCTCCCACACATTTGCAGTGAACATCACATCATACGCAGGAGAGAGCCGCCAAACTCCGTCACGGTCCATCGTGAAGGAAATGTTCTTGTTATGGTCGTCCGACACCCCGGCAACGAAATTGAACACCATACGGAGGAAAATTTGGTCGCGGTCTTCTTTCGGAAGATTAAGACGGTCCGAAAGCCAGCACAGTTTCATATAATCGGTAGCCCCCGGCATCATCGCGGCAAGAGTCTGAGTCAGAATCTTTTCCCCACCGCGACGGTCAAACCGTTCCGTCATAAAATGGTTCACACCCTCAACATTCTTCAGAAAACAAGGCATCATCTCAATCCCCGCAGCTTTCGCCATTTCATAATAAACCATTTCAATCTCGGCAGTAGGACTCTCTCTATCCTCCTTGAACTTGATTATATAATGCTTGAAGCCCTCCGGAAGCGCGACCTGCCCCGAGCGGAATTCACCTGTCCGGGGGTTATATGACACCACAGCCTTGGGGCGCATACCTCCTGCGGAAGTTCCGAGATATATGAGTTTTTTCATCGTGAGGGAGTCACCATCCCTTGCGGTCGCCCCTTCCCTGTCCCTGTATATTCTGGCAGCAAGATCAGAAAGAGATGATATGTCCACCGTCGCATCAATCTCTTCGCCGTATTCCGGAACAAATTCAAACGCTCCCATCGCCCTTTTCCCGATATAAGAAAGTTTCAGAAGAGGTGTTGACATAGCTGCAGATATCCTGTTGTCAGAGAGCCACTTATCAAAGAGAGTCGAGCCCCATTTGTCCGGGAGGGCATCTGAAAGAAATTCCGGAAGCCCCTGATACAATTCCCCCGTCTTCCCATAGAATGAAGAAAGGGCGCTGCTCTTTCTGTGGGTCATAGGACAGACATCGTACGGAAGAGCAAAATACTCGTCCGTGAATTGGAACACAGACAACTGCTTGTCCCTAAGCCATTTAAGCCGTCCGATACAAGTTCCCCAAAGAAAAACATTTACTGTCAGAGAATCATTTTCCATCTTCAATCCTCCTGTATGATTTTCGGCAATATTTTCTCCCTTCACCCGTTGTTCCGTCACTTAGAAAAGGCGATTCCGGCATTTCGGGAATCATCTGCGAGACGCCTCCCAAAAGCCCGGTCGCCCGCAGTAACTTTATGATGGTCACCACATTGAGATCACTCACCGTCCCGCTTTCTATCCGTTTTATGGAGGCGATAGACACTCCTGATTTCTCTGCCAAGTCCTGTTGGGAAAAACAGCATCCTCTCCGGGCCTCCCTCAAACGGGAGCAAAGCTGCCTAACAATCTCTTCATCCCCGAAATCGTAAATGCCATATTCATCAAATACCTTCTCCATATTATTTTAGTATCAAATATGATACAAATATAGGTATTTATTTCAAATCTCCGCAAACATTAAAGAAAAACCAATAAAATTAGTATCAGATTTAATACCATTATCATTTCACTCTGCTCCAAGCTGAGAAAGAATCCACCTGCGGAAGAACGGGTCTTCGAGGGTAAAAGTACCCGATTTAATCACATAGCCTTTCTTCACGAGGCGCTGGAGGGCAATTTTCGTCGGCAATTGCACTGTTCAGAGTACAAAATAGCGAATTTTTGCCCCGTTTTTCGAAAGTTGCACTATAAATGATGCAATTTTTAGCAAAAGTTGCACTATAATCGGTGCAATTTTCTATCTTTGCGGCATAATTGCTTGAAATATGGAAAATTTGAGAGCCACCTACCGCTATCTTCTAGAATCGACCCCGATGTCGTTTTTTCGCGATTTTCACAACTCCATCAACTGGGACTGCCGCATAATCGGCCTTCTCGGACAGAAGGGTGTGGGGAAATCCACGCTTTTGAGACAACACATCAAACAATGCGAAGATCTTGATACGACTCTCTATGTAACCGCAGACGACATCTATTTTTCTGCACATACTCTCATAGACACGGCAAAGGAATTCTTCTCTCAGGGAGGCAAGGCACTGTATATCGATGAAATACACAAATACAAGGGATGGAGCACCGAGATTAAGATGATGTATGACCAGCTCCCGGCCCTGAGGGTTGTGTATTCCGGGAGCTCAATTCTGGACCTTGCGAAGGGCGGAGCGGACCTTAGCCGCCGGGCCATCGAATACCGCCTCCCTGTCTGGTCATTCCGCGAATATCTGAACCTTCGGCTCGGATGGAACTTGGGGAAATCTTCACTTGAAGACATTCTCCAGGGCAAGGTGGATTTCCCATACGGTGAACACAGGCCGCTTGCATATTTCAAAGATTATAAAATGTGCGGATGCTATCCGTTCTGGAATGAGCCCGAGTTCCGACTGAGGCTGCGTCAGATTGTTTCCACGACCGTGGAACTGGACATTCCGAAATATGCGGAGATGTCCATCGCGGCAGCCGAGAAACTTAAGAAACTCCTCTATTGTCTGAGTCAGAGCGTCCCGGTAAAAATCAATTATTCGGACCTTGAGCGCGACCTCTCCATCCCGAGAAACAGCCTCCCCGAGTATATTTCCTATCTCGAGAAGGCCGAACTTGTGTCAGCGCTTAAAATGAAGACAAACGGGGACGCAGCACTGAGGAAGATGGACAAACTCTACCTCAACAACAGCAATATGATGTATGCTCTGGACGAAAAGGCGCCGAATGAGGGCAATGTGCGGGAGACTCTTTTCCTGTGCTGGACAAGAGTAGGGCACAATGTTCTCGAATCTCCGATTTCAGACTTCGACATCGACGGGAAAACCTTTGAAGTGGGCGGACGCAAGAAGGGGAAAAAGCAGATTCTGAGCGCGGAGCAAGGCTATATCGTCGCCGACGACATAGAATACGCCTATCGGAACAAAATTCCACTCTGGATGTTCGGATTTCTCTATTAGATTCTCCGCCGCGTTTCGCGGTTTTGTTTAAAATCGGACATTTTTAGGATTTTCCTAAAACGACATATCTGGTTGTAGCCTTCCCTAAAATTTTCCAAATTATTTTGTTTTATTAAACGCTATTTTATATTTTTGCGACAACTTATTAAATATCGCTTCATATATTTTTCTGATTTTATAAAATATAATTTAATAAAATGGCTATCACGAGACAAATTCTTAGAGAGGTTATGCTGGACAACCAGAAAGACATAACGAACTTGCCGCTGCTGAAACGGGATTTTGACCTTGACAGTTTCGACTTTCTTGTGTTTGTCGGTGTACGGCGCTGCGGGAAATCCTTTCTGCTATATCAGAAGATTCAGTCAATGCTCGCTCAGGGACACACCTGGGCTGATATGCTCTATATTGATTTCGAAGACATCAGGCTGGAGGGATTCAGTCAGGAAGATTTCAACTTGATACTCGAATGCCATCAGGAAATGTACGGCCGCCGTCCGATGCTCTTCCTTGACGAAATCCAGAACATCCCCGGGTGGGATAAATTTGCCAGAAACCTTGCAGACAGGAAATACAAAGCCTTCCTCACGGGGAGCAATGCCAAGATGCTGTCGAAAGATGTAATGTCCACCCTGGGAGGGCGTTATGTCCCTGTCGAAGTGTATCCTTTCAACTTTAAAGAATACCTTACATTCAAACAGATTCCTTTTGACGAAATGGCTTTGTCAGCCACAGAAACCAGAGCCGCATTTTATGCCGCATACGAAACATTCTTCAGATGGGGAGGCATTCCTGAGGCCGTGAATACAGGGATCAAGAGGAACTACCTGACCAGCCTGCTACAGAAGATCTATATCGGAGACATTGTCCAGAGGAACAGGATATCGAATGAGAAAGCCCTGCAACTGATGATTAAGAAACTTACGGAAGGAATTATGCATCCGATATCATATAACCGACTCGCCAATGTCCTCTCAGGCATTTCCGGAAAAATAAGCGTTCCGACGGTCTCCAGTTATGTTTCCGCCGCCGAAGATGCCTGGCTGGTGCTGCGTCTGAGGAACATAGCGTCATCTTTTTCCGAGAAAGAAAGCATCTGCAAATACTACCTCATAGACAACGGGCTGATTTCTCTCCAGATGCTGAACCCCGACACCGTTCTGCTGGAAAATTCGGTAGCACTGAGTCTGTTCAGGAAATATGGCCACGACCTCGACAGCGAGAGGGTCTGGTTCTATTCCGATGGGATTGAGGTGGATTTTTATGTCCCGGAAGACGAACTGGCAATACAGGTTGCCTACAGTATCAGCAATGACGACACCCGAGAAAGGGAACTCTCCGGACTAAGGAAACTTCCCAAGGTGCATCCTTGTTCCAGGAGAGTGATTATCACCTACGACGAGCAGCTGAAACTCTCCGACACGCTCGGAGACATTGAGGTCATTCCTTTCTGGAAATGGGAATTGGGACTATAGGATTTGCCTACCGGAACAAAATTCCACTCTGGATGTTCGGATTTCTCTATTAGATTCTCCGCCGCGTTTCGCGGTTTTGTTTAAAATCGGACATTTTTTGTGCGTAAATCAGCGGAAGAGGCTTTTTTGGGGCCCCTTCCGCTGATTTACGCACATTTTTTAGAATGTTTCCTGAAACGACAAATCTGGGGAACAGAACTTTTTTTAGATTTTTTGTTTTTGACTGCCAGAATTTGGCTGCAGTGCAGTATATATTTGCAGCGTTGAAAAAGCGAGCAATCTTTCTTAAACAAATATACCGAACTATGGCAAAAAAATACATAAAACTTATCAAGACTGTCGCAGCTAAGGTGCGCGACAGCAAACTTCAGAAACTTGGAAACAAGGAAACTTCGGAGGCTCTGAATGCCCTTGTGGAGGGGCTCGGGCTTGACGGCAAGGAAGAGGCTATCATTTTTGCGGCCATTTTCGACCGCAGCTGCAGCGGACGAAACAGCGACCTGGGCGACCTCGCGTGCTACTTCGACTGCGCTCAGCTGGATGTGCTGGAATATGCCGGCGCAATCTCCACTCTCCAGAGCAAGGGACTCATCGTGCAGAGCGACCCGACCGAATCGCGCAGGATGAAAAAGTCCTACATCGTGTCCAACTATGTGATTGAGTGCATTATGGACAACATAATGCCTGAAATCGGGGCCAGCCGCCTTCTTCAGAAGGAGTTCGACAAATATGACTTCTGCTCAAGGCTTGCCGAGCAGCTTGAAGACAGGAATGTCAGCTCGGAGGAACTTCTTCAGACAGCGAAATCTATGGAGAAGGAAAACTCCGGGATGAGCTTCATCTCCTCTGTCAAGAAGGAGCTTGCGGAGATTAACCACCGCGTTCTTTTCTACGACATCTGCAGCGACTTCATCTCTTCTGACGGATGCCCTTCGGACATCGACAGCACGCTTAGCGATATGTACGGGTCGTTCTACCTCCGCCTTAAGGAGAAAAACGCTCTCACCTCCGGAAACCACCCGCTGATTCAGTCGGGGCTCATTGAGGTCAACACCGAGGGAGAGAGGATGAGCCTGAGCGAAAAGGGGAAAAAGCTTCTGCTTGGGGAAGATTACACCGCCCTCTACAGCAAGTACAATAACCTCGACAGGTATAAGTTCGCGAAGGTAATCAGAGACTATATCTATAGCAGGGAATACGACACCGACTCCCACGGCGCAGAGATGAAACTCAATCACAAGGTGTATCTCACAGAGAACAACAACCCTGGGCTCGCCTTTATCCAAAAGCTCCGCAATGTCACTGAAAGAGGCGATGTGAGGGCTCTTTTCTACCTTGTCTGCAACCGCTGCACTGCAGATACCGGCTTCAACCTTGACTCTCTGGACAAAATTTATTCGCTGTACGAGCGCAAGAAAGTGCTGAAGCAGCTCAAGGAGGAGACACACATTCTTCAGAAGGCGGGGCTGGTGGAGCTTCAGACCAAATCTTCGCTTTTCGGGGAATGCACCGAGATTTACCTCACAGACAAGGGCAAACAGCTTTATTTCGAAGAGGACGCAGCTCTTTTCATCGACAACGGCGACAACAAGAACCGCATCAAGCCGGAGAAGATCACCCAGAAGAGGCTCTTCTTCCCTTCCGAGCAGCAGAAGCAGCTTTCCCTTGTGGAGAATGCGCTCGAGGAAGAGAACTATCAGGCCCTTATCAGCCGTTTGGAAGCGAAGGGAATGCCGAAGGGCGTGGCAGTTCTTCTCTACGGCGCGCCGGGAACGGGAAAAACCGAGACCGTGATGCAGTGGGCCCGCAAATGCGGCCGCGAAATCATCCACGTGGACATCAGCGCCTCAAAGAGTATGTGGTACGGAGAGAGCGAGAAGATTGTGAAGAAGATTTTCTCCGACTACAGGAGCGCTTGTTCCGCGGGCGGGAAGAAGCCAATCCTGCTTTTCAACGAGGCGGACGCGATTTTCTCCACAAGGCGCGAGGTAGGAGGCTCCAACTCCAGCATCGACCAGACCGAGAACACCATCCAGAATATCATTCTGGAGGAAATGGAGAAGCTGGACGGAATCCTCATCGCTACGACCAACCTTCAGGACAATCTGGACGCGGCGTTCGAGAGGCGTTTCCTCTTCAAAATCCGCTACGAGAAGCCTTCAGTTGAGGCCAAAACGCTGATTTGGAAGGACAAGCTCACGACTCTTTCAGACGAGCAGGCGCTGAATCTTTCGACCACATTCGATTTCAGCGGCGGAGAGATCGACAACATCGTGCGCAAGGCGACGATGGAGGAGGTGATTAGCGGGAAACAGCCGACGGCGGAGGACATCTATAATCTCTGCGCCCACGAGAAGATTTCCTCAAGGAGTTCCGCAGCTAGGATTGGCTTTTAGCGAGGAGAGTGTCCCAGAGTTTTTTGATAGGAGGTTGAATAAAAAAATGGGCTAGGAGAACAACGCAGTAGACCGCTTTTATTCAGCCTCCGCTGCTACTTTTCGGATTGTTTCAATCATAGAAACCAAGCCGTTCGCACGGGTCGGGGAGAGATTCTCTCTGAGGCCGATTTTCTCCACGACGGAAAAGTCCGAGGAGAGGATTTCCTCCGGAGTGCGGCCGGAATAGATTCGGATGAGAAGGGAGATGATTCCTTTGGTTATGATGGCGTCGCTGTCGGCGTTGAACCAGAGTCGTCCCCCTTCCATTTTTGAATTAAGCCAAACCCTTGACTGACAACCCTTTATAAGGTGATCATCGGTTTTGTCCTCCTCAGGATAGCCGCTGAGGTTCTTCCCCAGGTCTATGAGATATTCGTATTTGTCGAGCCATTCGTCGAACATAGAGAACTCATCGACAACTTCATTTTCAACTTCACTGAGCGTCTTTTCCATATTAAGAGTTTATCTTTCTTATTATCAATTATTTACCTCTATCAGGGATGATGTTGGATAAAAAGATTGGAGCGATTTTCTGCCAACATCAAGCCAACATAGCAATAGCCCTGTTGAGGCATTTTGCAAACATCTCCACCTCTTCGAGGCTGTTGTACGGGGCGAGTGAGGCGCGGAGCATTCCGGTGACGCCGAAACGCGTCATCACAGGCTCTGCACACATCTGCCCGGAGCGCACCGCCACTCCCATCTTGTCCAGAATGAGCGCAAGGTCCTCGTGGTGAACGCCCTCCACGCTGAACGAATAGACAGGGATCTTCGGTTCGGCCGTGCCGTAGAGTCTAATCCTCGGATTCTCGCTGAGAACGGAGCGGAGAGCGAGTGAAACTTCTTCCTGCCGCTTTTCTATCTCATTATCCCTCAAAGACTTAGCAAATTCAACAGCAGGTTTAAGCGTTGCCTGGGCGATAAAATTCTGCGTCCCTGCCTCGAACTTCATCGGAAGCGGGGCAAATGTGGACTCGGTGAGCGAAACCTCCCCCACCATCTCTCCTCCGCTCAGAAACGGCGGCATAGCCTCAAGATATTTCCTCTTTCCGTAAAGCACTCCGCTGCCCGTTGCCGCATACATCTTGTGTCCCGAGAAGGCGTAAAAGTCGCAGTCAGTTTCCCTCACATCCATCCCGCAGTGCACAACGCCCTGCGCTCCGTCAACAAGAACAGGAACGCCTCTAGAGTGGGCAATCTGAACGATTTCCTTCACCGGATTCACAACTCCGAGCACATTGGAAACCTGCGTCACGGCAACAATCCGTGTCCTCGAGTCGATGAGTTTTTCAAGTTCCTCCACTCTCAGCGCACCGTCATCCCCGACAGGGATAAACCTCAAAGCGGCTCCCTTCCGTTTGCAGAGAAGCTGCCAGGGAAGAAGATTGGAGTGGTGCTCAGCCTCGGAAACAATGACATTGTCCCCCTCGCCGACAAAGGCGTCGCCGAAGGAATAGGCGACGAGGTTAATCCCCGCCGTTGTCCCGCTCGTGAAAACAATCTCTGCCTTTGACTCTGCATTGAGAAACTCCCGGACAGCCTCGCGGGCCTGCTCGTAATGGTCCGTCGCCACACAGGAAAGATAGTGGACAGCGCGGTGGATGTTGGCGTTGGCCTCGCGGGAATAGCTCTCCTGCATCTCGAGGACAGAATCCAGGCGCTGAGATGTTGCCGCATTGTCAAAATAGACCAGCGGTTTCCCGTAAACTGAAAGGGAAAGAGCGGGGAATCTTGAGCGTATTTCTTGAATTGTCATATTCGTAAAAAGTTTCTGTACCAGTCTAAGCAGCCTGTAGCCACGCTGACTTTCATTTATAGCCACAGGGCTAAAGTCCAAACGACAAACGTGCAAAATTACAAAATACTCTTCTATCTTGCGAAAAATTATCCTACTTTTGCAAACGGGTCATTAGGCGCCCTGCCCTCAAAACTTGAACTTTCAAAAATCACAGGAGGAGCCGCCAAGGGCAAGAACCAGTAAAACTTCACTAAAAACCAGATAAATTTCAAATTATGATCGATTACATAAAAGGCACGGTCGCCGAGATTTTTCCGACAGAAATGACGCTCGAATGCCACGGCATCGGCTACAAAATCCTGATTTCGCTCCAGACTTTCGAGGCTCTTAAAACGAGCACCCAGGCCACGGTTTACATCCACCACTACCTTCGCGAAGACGACGAGCAGTACTTCGGATTCGCCTCAAAAGACGAGAGGGAACTCTTCCGCCTTCTCATCGGAGTCTCCGGAGTCGGCGCTGCAACGGCGAGGATGATGCTCTCTTCGATGAGCTCCGACGAGCTTCGCACCGCCATTCTTTCCGAAGACATCAACCGAATCAAGAGCATCAAGGGCATCGGAATGAAGTCCGCACAGAGGCTCATTCTCGAGCTCAAGGACAAAATCACAAAGGGCGAAGGAACAGACCAGCCGGCCATTTTCCAGGGCGGCGGAAACCCGAATCTGGAGGAAGCGACGACGGCTCTCGTTATGCTCGGGTTCACCAAACCGAATGTCACAAAGGCGCTCGCTGCCGTAATCAAGGAGAATCCGGAAGCCTCTCTGGAGCAGTTAATCAAAGGCGGATTAAAAAGATTGTAAGTTCCACGTGGAACTTGATATGAATAATAAAGGCATCGTAACGAAGAGTTCGATGCCTTTTATTGTATCAACGACCGCTAAACTATCTGCCAAAATAGACGAGGAGCACAGAGATATCTGACGGGGAAACTCCCGAAATGCGTGACGCCTGAGCGATGGTTTGCGGCGCATATTTCTTCAGTTTCTGCCGACATTCAATCGACAGCGACTCCACCCTGTCAAAGTCGAAGCCTTCAGGAATGCGAAGATTTTCGAGCCGCATCAATTTGTCCGCAACCTGCCGTTCACGCTCGATGTAACCTTTATACTTTATATGAATATCGACAATGTCGAGAATCAAATCGCGATAGATTTTTAAAATTTCAGCAGACTCATTCTCACAGCAGGAGGCCGGAGCGAAACTCAAAGCCAGTTCAGCATTCGCCTTTGCGGCAGATTTCTCAGCACTCACCTCGGCCGGTTCAAACTCGCTCTCCCCTATTCCATACTTAGTAAGAGTTCCACGTGGAACAAAATTTAGAAGTTCAGGAACAGTAACCTGAGGACGGGAGACTAAATCAGAAAGTCGCTTGCGGCAAGGAATCTCAGCTGAAGACTTGGAAGCAAGATACTCATTAACGAGTTCAGGCTTGATTGAATACTCACCGAAGAACGACTCCATTTTATCCACCGCATCATATTTCCGCATAGTGAAGTCGTAGCGGGCATCGTCAGCAAGACCAATCTTATGGGAGAGCGGAGTCAGGCGGAAATCCGCATTATCCTGGCGAAGCAAAATCCTGTACTCGGCCCTGGAAGTAAACATTCTGTAAGGCTCGTCAACTCCCTTCGTTATGAGGTCGTCAATCAAAACTCCGATGTAAGCCTCGTCCCTTTTCAGAACAAAAGGATCTTTCCCGGCAACTTTAAGATGCGCGTTGATTCCGGCCATCAGACCCTGGGCGGCAGCCTCCTCGTAACCTGTGGTTCCGTTAATCTGTCCTGCGAAGAAAAGACCCTCGATGGATTTGAGTTCAAGCGAAGGACGGAGTTGGGTCGGGTCGAAGTAGTCGTACTCGACAGCGTACGCAGGACGATAAATCCTTACATTCTCCAGACCCTTTATGTGACGGAGAGCTTCGAACTGGACTTCCAGAGGAAGCGAGGACGAGAAGCCCTGAAGGTAATACTCGTTCGTGTTCAGACCCTCAGGCTCAAGGAAAAGCTGGTGCTCTGTCTTATCAGAGAAAGTGCGGAGCTTGTCCTCGATGCTCGGACAGTAGCGCGGGCCTATTCCAGTAATCTTACCCGAGAAAAGCGGAGAGTCCTTGAAGCCGGCGCGAAGGATGTCGTGAACAGTCTCGTTGGTGTGGAGGATGTAGCAAGGCATCTGACGGGACCCGTTCTGGGCAGCGGACAAATACGGAAGGAACGAAAACTTTTCCGGAGTGGAGTCACCTGTCTGAACAGGAAGAGAGGAAACATCGACAGACGAGATGTCAATTCTCGGAGGAGTGCCGGTCTTCATTCTGGCAGTTTTGACTCCCATTTCTTTCAGCTGCTCGGTCAGGCCCCAGGAGGACAACTCCCCTATCCTTCCTCCGACAAAATCGTTGTGACCGATGAAAAGCCGCCCGGAAAGGAAGGTTCCGGCGGTCAGGATAAGCGCTTGAGATTTAAAAATTGCACCGGTAGTCGTGCGACAGCCCGTGATTTTTGAATTCTCGAAAAGAAATTCAGTGACTGTATCTTGGTAAATATCTAATAAACAATTACTTTCGAGGATTTTTCTCCAAATTTGGGTGTAACGGTTTTTGTCGCACTGAGCCCTCGGACTCCACATAGCCGGACCTTTCGAGCGGTTGAGCATCCTGAACTGAAGAGTGGAGGCGTCGGTGACAATTCCCATATATCCACCGAGCGCGTCAATTTCACGCACAATCTGCCCCTTCGCAATTCCTCCCACGGCAGGGTTGCAGGACATCTGAGCGAAGCGATTCATATCCATAGAAATGAGAAGAGTCCGCGAACCCATAGTGGAAGCTGCCATAGCAGCCTCACATCCGGCGTGTCCTCCGCCCACAACTATAACATCATATTCGTTAAAAGCCGCCAAAATATAGGTAATAATTTAATAATCAATGAATTAAAAAAAATCATCAAAGGATAAAAAACGAACTGCAAAGAAAGCAATTAAAGCAATTCCCTGAGTGAAAGATAGTAATTCTCCTTCGAGCGCATCATCTTGATATCCTCTTCTGTGTGGTCGTCGTAACCGATAAGATGCAGAAGGCCGTGGATGATTACCCTGTTGAGTTCGTCCTTGAACTCGGTGCCATACTCGATGCTGTTCTCCCTCACAGAATCGACACTTATGAAAAGGTCCCCGGAAAGACGGTCGCCCTCACAGTAGTCGAAGGTGATGATGTCAGTGTAGTAGTCGTGCTGGAGATATTTCTGATTTATGTCAAGGATATACGGGTCTGAGCAGAAAATGATGGAGATGTCCCCTATTCTGAAAATCTCGCTCTCGGCCGCAAGACGAAGCCAGGCGTTGGTCCGGCGCCTGTCCCTAAAGACAAAATCAGTGTCCTGAAAATAATATGAAATCATATCCTAACAAATTAGCGAATAATGCGGGGCCAGGGAATACATATAAACCGCAGCATACCGAAATCACCCGAAAACAGGGGCAAAGTTACATTTTACAAAAGGCAATAGGAAATAATTTTGGAAGATTTTGCAAAACAAAATTTGTTATAAAAATTATTATGCCTAACTTTACCCGACTTTCTGAAAAAGGGCAAGCTAAAGACTCCCCTTCCAATGAAAGAAAGGTAGATATAAACGAAACATTAATAACATGGAAGTAAAGAAAACAGCTAAAGCCAGCCTGGAAAACAAGAAATTGCTTTTCACAGAGATCGGACTGGTAATTTCCCTGGTTGTTGTCTATGTTGCGTTCAACTGGACGTCAAGAGACACACAGGTGAGCGTTCTCGAAGGCGAGAACCAGGTTGTTCAGGAGGAGGAAATCATTCCTATCACCCAGGAAACCCCTCCACCACCACCAGAAGCCCCGAAGATTCCGGTACTTTCAGACCAGATCGACATCGTGGACGATGAAATCAAAATCGACAACGACTTCCTTTCACTCGAGGATAACAGCGATATGGGCGTAGAAATTATGGACTATGTCGAGAACGTTCAGGAAGAAGTCGTGGAAGAGGAAGCGATTCCGTTCCAGCTTGTGGAGGAGAAACCTTCATTTATGGGCGGAGATGCAAACCAGTTCTCAGTCTGGGTGAACAAGAGGCTCGTATATCCTGAAATCGCAAAGGAAAACGGTGTTCAGGGTCGTGTAACCCTCCAGTTTACAGTTGAGAAGGACGGAACAGTGACCAAAGTCAAGGTGCTCCGTGGAGTTGACCCTTCACTCGACAAAGAGGCCGTCAGGGTCGTTTCAATGTCACCGAAGTGGAATCCGGGCAAGCAGCGTGACCGCGCGGTGCCTGTGACCTACACCTTCCCGGTATACTTCCAGCTCAGATAAATTCACATAAAGAAGCGGCTGACTGCGTAAGGCTAATCGACCGTTCAATTATGTAAAACATAAGATAAAATGGCGATGGTTCATCTGAATTTATCGCCATTTTTTATGGATAAAAGGAAAGAAAACCAGGAAAGACAAGTATAAAAAGCAAGAATACTTCAAATAAACCTATATGCTTAATTCAGAGCCAGTTATTATTAAGAAATATGTTGAGAAGGCAATCTTTGTCGGAGTCATCAAACAGGGCGACGACGAGGCTCAGATCAACGAATACCTAGACGAACTCGAATTTCTTGCCGAGACGGCCAGTGTCGAGGGAAAGGGGAGGTTTGTGCAGAAAGTGGACAAGCCGGACTCAAAGACCTACATAAGGAGCGGAAAACTCACAGAAATCAAGGAATATATCGATGCGAACGAGGTGGATGTGGCCATTTTCGACGACGAACTCTCCCCCACCCAGCTCAGAAATATTGAGAACGAACTCAAGATTAAAATTCTTGACCGAACCAACCTGATTCTTGACATTTTCGCTCAGAGAGCAAAGACCGCCTACGCAAAAACTCAGGTGGAACTCGCTCAGTATCAATATCTTCTCCCTCGCCTTACCAGGATGTGGACGCACCTAGAGCGCCAGAAGGGAGGAATCGGAATGAGAGGACCGGGAGAGACACAGATTGAGACAGACCGAAGAATCATCCAGGATAAAATCGCAAGACTGAAGGAGCAGCTGAAGAAAATCGACAAACAGATGGCCTCTCAGAGGGGCAACAGAGGCTCGCTTGTAAGGATAGCTCTTGTGGGGTATACAAACGTCGGAAAGAGCACCATTATGAATATGCTCGCCAAAAGCGACGTGTTCGCAGAAAACAAACTTTTCGCCACGCTTGACACGACCGTCAGAAAGGTCGTAATTGAGAACGTGCCGTTCCTTCTGAGCGACACCGTAGGATTTATAAGAAAACTTCCTACGCAGCTCGTAGAGGCCTTTAAAAGCACCCTGGACGAGGTGCGGGAAGCGGATATTCTGATGCACGTCGTGGACGTTTCGCATCCGAACCACGAGGAGCACATAAGAGTCGTAAACGAGACCCTTAGGGACATCGGGGCGATAAACAAGCCTATCTATGTCGTATTCAACAAGATAGACGCCTACCGTCACGAAGAATACGACGAGTATTCGCTCGAAGCCAAGCGAGCGGAAAACTTCACGCTTGAGGAGTACAAAAACTCCTGGATAGCAAAGGAGAACACCCCTTGCATCTTCATCTCGGCCAAAGAGAAAATCGGCATTGACAAGCTTCGCTCAGACCTCTACAAGATGGTCGCCGAGATTCACGCCGGACGGTATCCATTCAACAACTTCCTCTGGTGAAAAGGTCAAATATAAGGCGGTCTACTGCATAAAAAAAGAGGATAACCGTTTGGTCACCCTCTTTTAATTTACAAGTAGATAAATCCTAATAGAACCTTGCGCGGTTGTCGGTTACGACTGCGTCGTTCATTGATGCGAGAAGCATCTGAGCGAGGTACTGGTTCATCTGCTGTGTCTTCGCATTTGCGTCGTCCTCGGTGTAGAATGCACCTGTTTCCTTTGCGGTCACATTGAAGACATAGATGCCGTAGCTGCCCTTTACAGGAGCGGAAATCTTACCGACCTCAGCTGAAGTGACAGCGCCGATGAAAGCAGGGTCAAGGCCCTGTGAGGTGAGGGAAGAGAAGGTAATCTTGTCCTTCGTGCTTACGGTTGTTCCGAGAGCCTCAGCGATGGCGTTCATATCGGTAAGACCAGCAATCTTTTCAGCGACTTCCTTAGCCTTGTTGTCGGCGAGTTTCTCGCGGTAGAGGACATCCTTAATGTACGGAGTGAGCTCCTTGAGAGACTTGTAGCCTTCCTTGTTGACGGAAGTGAGGACAGCGACAACGAAGTAATCCTTGTTGACATCGAAAATCTCTGAAACATTGCCTTTCTTTGCGTCGAAAGCCCAGCGGGTAATCTCCTTAGCATGGTCAATGGAACCGATGCGGTCAGCACCCTCGACGAGGTTTGCAGTGTGCGCGTAAACGGCCTGAGAATCAACTGCAGCGCGGAAATTCTTGTAGCTTCCGTTAGCCTGAGAAGCGAAGTTCTTTGCCTTGGCGTAGATGCCGTTGACGGTGCTCTTGCTTGCTACAGCCTCTTTCTCGAGAACGGCAACCTGCTTTGCAGTGACTCCGTCCTCAACCTTTGAGTCAAGAATGCGGACAAGGTAGAATGTGTTGTCGTTTGCAATGACAGGAGAAACATCGCCGACCT
This sequence comes from Flexilinea sp., assembly GCA_963589825.1. Lineage (GTDB taxonomy): Bacteria > Bacteroidota > Bacteroidia > Bacteroidales > UBA932 > Cryptobacteroides. The sequence continues at coordinate 29,434 of CAVAMP010000002.1, forward strand.
TTGCGCCGGAAACGAACTCGTCAACAGCGGTGCAGTATTTCTTGAGCTCGCCCGGTTTGTAGAACTTCTCGTCGTACTGGCAGTAGTTGCTCAGAAGGAATGACTTCACATTCGCCGCAGAAGCGAAATCAGGGGCAAGAGATGCGATATCCTCGTTTGCAGCGGCCACATCCTCAGCTGAAGGGAGAATGTCATAAACGACATATTCGATGTCCCTGCTGGCTTTCTGGGTGAAAAGACCCTTGTAGGCGTCCATCTTTTTGTGTGCCTTGTAGTAATCCTTGATTTCAGCGTCTGAAACCGTGATTGTGGTATCCTGAGCGAAGCCGAAAGGAACCATAACGAACTCTGCGTTCACAGAGTTGTTGTTGTCGGCGATTTCGTTCGCAAGACCAAGCTCGTTGGTGACATTGCCCTCGGAGAAGAGGGTGAAATACTTCGAATAGTACTGCTGGGAGATTGCGGTGTTGCAGAGGTAGTTCAGAAGCTCCTGATACCTTCCGCTCTGGTCCTGACGGCAGTAGTTCACGAAATTGAGGAACGCTTCCTTGTTGAACCCGTTCTGATCTGAGAACAGCTGGGCGATTACAGGGGAGATGTTGTCGCCGGAGATGAGGTCAAGAGCCTCCTCGTTGCCGACATAGATGCCTGCGCTCTGAGCGTTCGGAATGAAATAATAACTGTCGAAAAGCTCCTTCCAGGCCTCATCCCTTACATAGGACTGAGCCTGCTCTGAATTAGCCTGGAAACCGAGAAGTTCCAAAACTCCCTTTGTGGATTCGACATCTTTCTGAAAATCTACGTAAGAAACTGACTTTCCGTCAATTTCGCCCACATCATACTTTGATGACATTGATGATGCTACGTTCTGAAGCGTAGTCGGGTCAACGATGAAGGAAAGGAGCGCAATAGCGATCAGAACCGTAATCAAGACGCCGAACTTAACGCGGATGGTTTCAAGAACAGCCATAGTAATTAGTATTTTTTAGTTTTTTATTATCAATACACTGCCCACAAAAACAAAGTTCAAAAACGGATTTGAACTTCTTTTGGGTATGGGGTGCGAAGATAGCAATTTTCCGCCAAATATGAATAAAAAATCGAAAGGAACTGAATTTTAGCGAGATTTTGGGCTCAATTTGAACGGAAAACAGTTTGAAAAGCGGATTATTTCATCAGAGGTCCGATAAAATTAACCGAGTCTATTTTCACCTCGGTACTGTCCTGCACCACAATGCCGTAACTGTTGAAAGGGTTGAAAATGACCGAGTTCCTCGCCCTCTGGTCCGACTCCATCCCGTAGCCCTGCATAAAGCCGTCGGGGGAGTACATCTTCACATAGCAGTCGGTGTATATTTTCTCGTTTTTCTGATCCCAGTAGAGCGTGTCCGTCTCCATAACCTCCTTTTTGATGAGGTTCTTAACCACCACATCCCCGAAGGCCTCCCACGACTCCCGGCCGTCGGAATACTTGAGATGGATGGCGTTCTTAGCGGTTATGGAAGTCTCAAGAAGGCCGCCCTCGATGTAGCCGTAGACGGCGAAACCCTTGGGGAAAATCTGCCTGGAGAGTGTGTCGTTTTCATACCGCTCCATAAGCGGAGCCTCCATTCTCATCTGAATCTGACCGTTCTGGGTCTGCACGCTGACTACATTGTCCGCAGTCTGAACCGGCATCTGAGATATGTCCACGGCATCCTCCTCGGCGAGTTTTCCCTTGCAGGAATAAACGACGAAAGCAACCGCCGCAGCGGTTGCAGTATAGAGAATGATATTAGAAAGTCTGGACAAAGCCGGAGGGAAACTATTTCTGAGTCCTTACGGTTGTGGTGGCAGTCATTCCGCCGCAGCTTACTGTGTAGGAAGCTCCGTCGAGAAGGTCATACATAAATGCCTCGGCCTTCTGCGGATAGTACCTGCTGTACTGGGCAATCATATTGTTCGCCTCGGCTGAAAGGGACTCGTCAGCGTTGCGAGCCTTGATCATATAGTCGGTGGCAACCCAGTACGGTGCACGGCTCTCGATTTCGTTTCCGTGGCAAACCTGTGAGCCCCAGATGGTTCCGATGAGCATATAGGCCTTGCCTGCGAGGGAGTCGTCAAGCTTTGCAGCCTCCTGAGCGCATTTGAAAGCCTTCGGAGAGCGTCCGTTCTTGTAGCAGAAAGCGGCGAGCTCGTAGAAGTAGGATGCGTCAACCTTTGAATCTGACTCAGGATATGCGATTGCCTCCTCCATATTGCTGATTGCCGCGTCAACCTCTCCGCGTGAAGAGTAAAGCTTGTAGAGGTAATATGCTGACTGATATGAAGGCTCAAGACGGTTCATGGTGTTCACTGCCTGAAGGAAAAGGTCGGTGTCAGGGCCTTCCTCGGTCTTGCTGAGCATATTCACGATGTTCTTCGCAAGCTGGAGGTCGTCAGGATTGGCCTCGAAGCGCGGAGTGAAAAGCGCAACGAGATTCTCGCAGGAAGCGACTTTGCTCTGGATGAAGATGTTCTCGATGTCTTCCTGAACCTTTGCGATGTCCTGCTCCTCTTTCTCGCTCTTGCAAGGAGTGTTCTCAAGGTTCTCGACAGCCTTCTCGTAAACGGCGATTACCTGCTCCTCATTGAGTGTGCCGGTTTTGTAAAGTTCAACGGCTGCATTGAGGTTGAAGAGGTAGATGCTCGGTTTGGTGGAAGTGCCGTTCTTCTCGATAATTTCGGAAAGACCGTCATAAAGTTTCTGGCTGTCGCCCTTAACATAGTTCACCATATCCAAACCCTTGTTGTTCAGGGCAGTAACCGCATATTTAGGGTAGTACTGAGCCCTCTGGTCGTGAAGGGTGAGAAGGGTGTCAATGAGTTCATCCTTGTAAATCGCATTCTTGGAGTTCTGCGAAATGAGGCGGCGCACAATCGAAGTACCGTTGATGAGCATATTCTGGTTGGCGGTCGGAGGGCAAGCCTTGTAGGCTTTGCGCCAGTTCGGAGTTGCGTCGTTATAATTCTTCTGCTTGAAGTACTCCTGATAATAAGAAAGATACTTAATGCAATTAGCGCTGTCTGCACCATATTTTCCCTGCGCGGACAGAACTGATACTGAGGCAGCCATTGCTGCGACTAACAAGATGACAATCTTTTTCATATTTAATGTTTAGTTTTTCTGTTTAACCGTTAAAACACTGCATTGAGAATTTAGATGCAAAAATCTCAAAAATGTGGACTTTAGTTGTACCGAGGCTTCTGGAACCAGATGTCGTGGATATTGAAACCTATCACGAATTTGCAGTAATTTTCCATAATCATATTGACTCCTCCGGAGGTCTTCGCGCTGCCCCTTCTTCCGATGTCCACTCCGAGCGAAAGTCCGTTGTACCAGCGGAATACAGGGAGTGTGATACCGAGTGTAAGTCCGTATGAATCAATGCGGCAACCGTTCACAAGCATATAGTCCTGGTCGTAGTAGAGTCCTCCGCGGTAGGAGCACCGTTTGAAGTAGTAGCGGATGTCGTTGCGGTTCGGAATGAACTCGAAACCTGCCCTGAACGACTGTGAAACCGAAGAGGTGAAATTGGTGGTTCCGGTGGACTTGAAGCCTTTGAGGGACTCGAATCCGGAGTTTCTCCAGTCAGAACGGAGGTAGTTGAACTCAACCATCCAGCGGTCGCCTCCCTTCAGGGAGATTCCGGCGCCTATTTCATCCGCAATCCGGGGGCTTGAGCAGCTTCTGCCGAGAGTGTCGGTGTAGGTCATAGCCTTGAGGGTGTCGGTGACGCTTGACTGGGTTGCGTAGGCAAAATGCTTTGCGTATCCCTTGAGATTCGTTCCCAACCTGTAGGTCGCTCCGAGAGTCATTGAAACGTTCCCTCCGAGCCTCTGCTCATACTGGATTCCGAACTTGCCGGTGTAGCCGTGAAGGCTGAGAGCGTTTCCGTAAGTGATTGAACGATAAGTCGAATTTTCGAAAGTCTCGTTGGAGTTGCGGTCCAGGTTTCCGAAATAATAGATGAACTCGGCACCGATTGAAAGCCTCTTCCAGAATGTAGCGCCCGCTCCGAAAAAGAGCTGATAGAGACTGCCGTCGCCGTAGGAATCGTAGGTGATGTTGCCGGCGTGGGCGAGCTTCTGCTCGTCAGTCTCCTCGGAAGAAAAACTGTAACCCACATCGCTGAACGGGGTGAGTCCCACCATAAAGGCTGAAGAGCGCCAGATTGGGGCGGTAATTACGAAATCGTGGACATTGAAAGTGTTCTTGACCCCCTTGCGGCTGCCCTGAACATAGATTTTGTTGTCTTCGTAGAGTCCGAAATCGGCCATAAAGGCGAGGGTGTCGCGGGCCGTTACGGCAGCAGGATTGGTGATATTTATGAAACGCCTGTTTCTTGTGGCTATTCCTATGCCTCCCATACTCCTGGTGTACGCAGTTCCCTCCTTCGCAACCTCACCCACTCCGTAGATGGAATAGGGAGAATATGACCCGTAGGTACCCGTCGTCGCAGATGTCTGGGCGAAGGTACAGAGGGACGGAAAAAGAAGCGCTAAGCCTAAAAGAATCTTCTTAAAATCATTCACCATATCTCACAGCAATTAGGGCTAACCCCATCAAAACAAGATTGCAAACCACAAAGATGGAGTTTTTCATTCTTTTTGCAAAATAAATCGCGTCACCGCCCGTGAAAATGACGATATTTTCGGGATAACGCGAAATGTAGCCCTCAATTTCAAACTTTATACCTAATATAATTCCAGAGTCGATGGAGGAGGGGAGCGACTCGCCCATATCCTCTATGTTTTCCGGGGTGTCCTGAAGCGGAAGAGTCCTCGAGTAGCGGTTGACTCCCTTGAAGCGGGTGCGGCATCCGAGCGAGATGTTTCCTCCGCGATAATGCCCCTGCTCGTCAAGAAAATCTATCGTAAGGATGGTTCCGAAATCGATTATTGTGCAGCCCTTTCCCTTGAAAAGGTACTGGGAGGCGAGAACCGAAGCCGCACGGTCCGGGGTAAGGTACTCCGGAAGAGAGTTATCCTTCAGTATTTCAGTGTGTTCCGAGTCAATGAGTATAAACTTGCCGCAGCCCTCCCTCATCTTTTGGACGGCTCCCGCGGAGAGTTCCCTCACGGTACAGATTACGAGGGTGTCGGGGCGCTGCTTTCCGATTGTGGAGAGGATGAACTCCGAGACTCTTTCGCCCTGGTATCTCAGCGTCTTGCCGAGAGTTATGCCGTCTGTCCAGGCAGCCTTCAGAGCAGTGTAACCTATGTCTATAACCAAATTTGCCATAAAATGAAACGCACAGAAATCCTGTCAAAAATTTCGGGGCGTAAATTTACGAATTTTTTATCAATACGAGACAAAAATGGCCTGAACTCTATATTTCAGTTTGAAACTACTTCAGTTTCTCCAGCTGGGCGTGAGCCTCGTAAAGCGTTGGCACATTGCGGGAAACAATCTTTAACTTGTTGTCGGTCTGCTTTAGTTCGAAAAGGCGCTGATGGGTGTTGATTTTTTCGAGAATCTTTTGGAAAGTCTTTGATTTATAATACTGTGAGAGCGGGTTGGATATGAAGAACGCAATCATAATTCCGTTCTTGATTATGATTTTCTCGAAGCCCAGTTTCTCTCCGAGGTGACGGATTCTTACAATTTCAAACAGACTCTTGAGTTCCTCAGGAAGCGGACCGAAGCGGTCGGCGATTTTCTCGCCCATCCTGTCCAGCTCCTCGTCGGAAGAAAGCGAGTCAAGTTCCTTGTAGATGCGGATTTTCTCGGCGGTCATATTTATATAGGAATCCGGGATGAGCGCCACCTGGTCTGTTTCTATTGTGCAGTCTGCTACATACGACTCGTTCACATTGCGGGAAGTGAGTCCCGTCTCCACTCCGAGTTCCTCCATTGCCTCGGAAAGTATCTTCTGATAGGTCTCGAAGCCCATATCGGTGATGAATCCGCTCTGCTCTGCGCCAAGAAGATTTCCGGCGCCCCTGATGTCGAGATCCTGCATAGCGATGTTGAATCCGCTGCCGAGATCCGAAAAAGCCTCGATGGCCTTGAGCCTCCGACGGGCGTCGTCCGTGATTGAAACAAGCGGAGGCACAATCAGATAGCAGAAGGCGCGGCGGTTTGACCTTCCCACACGACCGCGGAGCTGATGGAGGTCGCTAAGGCCTATGTTCTGCGCCTGATTTATTATAATGGTGTTCGCGTTAGGGATGTCGAGTCCGTTCTCTATGATGGTCGTGCAGAGGAGCATATCGTAGTCCCCGGCCATAAAGTCCATAATTCTGTTTTCAAGGTCCTTGGCCTCCATCTGTCCGTGCGCTATGCAGATTTTCATATCAGGAACGAGCCTGTGGAGGATGTCGTAGATGCCCTGAAGTTCGTCCACCTTGTTGTGCAGGAAGAAAACCTGTCCGCCGCGGCCGAGCTCATAGTTGATGATTTTTCGGATTTCGTCGCCGTCGAAAAGCATAATCTCGGTCTGGACCGGAATACGGTTAGGCGGAGGCGTGGAAATGATTGAAAGGTCGCGGGCCCCCAGAAGCGAAAACTGGAGGGTACGCGGAATAGGGGTCGCCGTAAGAGTAAGAGTGTCAACGGATTCCTTGATCTGGCGAAGCTTCTCCTTGGCGCTCACTCCGAACTTCTGCTCCTCGTCTATTATGAGGAGTCCGAGGTCCTTGAACTGAAAACTGTCGCCAAGAATCTTGTGAGTTCCAATCAATATGTCAATTTCTCCCTTGCGGAGCCTTGTACGGATGTCGGCAGCCTCCTTTGCGGTGCGAAGGCGGCTCACAAAATCTATGTTGCAAGGAAAATCCTTCAGGCGGGCGGAGAAAGTGTTGTAGTGCTGGAGGGCGAGAATCGTCGTAGGCACAAGCACTGCCACCTGCTTTCCGTCGGCCACGGCCTTGAACGCAGCCCTTATAGCCACCTCGGTCTTTCCGAACCCGACGTCGCCGCAAACGAGCCTGTCCATAGGGCAGCGGTCCTCCATATCGCGTTTTACCGCCTGAACCGCCTTTTCCTGATCCGGAGTGTCCTCATACATAAACGAAGACTCGAGTTCGGTCTGAAGGAAGCTGTCCGGAGAAAAGGCGTAACCCTTTGAGGCACGGCGCTTTGCATAGAGTTTTATAAGGTCCTTCGCTATGTCTTTTACCTTTGATTTCGCGCTGGTCTTGAGATTCTGCCAGGTCTTCGACCCGAGCTTGTAGATTTTCGGAGGCTCGCTGTCCTTGGATTTATAGCGGGAGATTTTGTGGAGGGCGTGCACCGAAACGAAAACCACATCGTTGTCCTTATATATAAGTTTCACGACTTCGTGCACCCTTCCCCTGTCGTCCTTCATCCGCACGAGGCCGCCGAAAATGCCCACTCCGTAGTCGATGTGGACAATGTAGTCGCCAATGGCGAACGAAGTCAAGTCATTGATAGTCAGCTGTTCGCTCTTCTCGACGGTTCTTCGGATGGAGACCCTGTGGAAACGGTCGAAAATTTCGTGGTCGGAGTAGCAGCAGACCTTTTCGTCCGAGTCAATGAAACCCGCGTGAATGTTGTGGGAGGGAACGAATTCGGGGATATATCCCTCGTTCTGGATGAGTATTGTTTTCAGCCGCTCCAGCTGCGACTGCTTTTCACCATATATATATACTTTGTATCCGGCCCCTATTTTTTCCCTGAGGTCCTCGACGAGGAGTTCGAAATTCTTATTGAATACAGGCTGCGGGGATATGTTGAATTTGACCGGATTAAGAGCCGCTGATGCCCCCTGAAGGGATATTGGGACTTCGAGGAACACTCTTCTGAAGACTTCGAGAGAAGAATAGAATTCTCTTTCCCTGTACATATCCGAAGAATCCAGCCAGAAAAGGGTGTCCTCGGGAAGGATGGAAACAAGGGGAGCGGTGGGGCCTTCACCGGAGGCATCCTCAGAGGAGGAGGAAAGGTCCGGGAATATCTCCACGCTCTGAAGTTTCTCCCGGGAAAGCTGGGTGTTGCAGTCGAAAACTGCTATGGAGTCAACCTCGTCGCCGAAAAACGAGATTCTGTAGGGATTGTTGTTGGAGAAGGAGAATATGTCGATGAGGGCGCCCCTAACTGCGTAATGGCCGGGTTCGCTGACAAAATCCACCCTCTGGAATCCGAGGTCATAGAGCTTCTGGAGAAGAGAGTCACGGTCGAAACTGTCTCCGACGGCTATTTTAATAAGGGGTACATCCGCTCTGCCGGCTTTTGCGACGGGTTCCTCGATGGCTGAAGGGTAGGTGACGAAAAAGAGCTGTTCACCCGCCTTGTATTCAAGGAGTTTTCCTATTGCGGAAGTTCTCTGGACGCTGAGCGAAGACTTGTAGTTGCTCTTTTCAATCTTGCGGCCGGAGTCCGGAAGGAAGAACACCCGGTCGCCATCGACGAGGTCATAGAGGTCTGCGGCGCAGTACTCGGCGCTGTCGCGGTCGGGGAGCACGATGAAATTTACTCCGGGGCGGGAAACCTCCGACACTACAAACCATCTTGCAGACAAAAACAGCCCTGTGCAGTAGCTGACGGGGGATTTTTCAATATTCTCCGAAAGAAGCGCGACTGAATTTCGACTTATTAACAATTCGCTCATTTTTCTGTTGAAAACCGGTTGATAACGCTGTTGAAAACTAATGAAAACTATTTTTTGAAAAGTCGGGACTTATTCTATACCGGAATTGTTTTCGGAAAAACAACAGGATTCGGAATTATTTTTCAGAATTTTCTCAGGCGGCTTTTCAACAGCTTGTGTGTTTTGGATGCTTTGACACTCAATGGGTTGAGTAAGTTATCAACATTTCAACACACAAATATCATCATTTCTTTAAAATTAAATTTAACTTTGTAATTATATTTTTTGACGAAAATCCGGAGGAGGGGATTTTTGCTCACAAACGGAGCTCCAAGCTAAATATACTCAAATGGGAACAGAACAGCAACGGTTCAATCCGCACGAAGTAAACGCGGACAAAGATAAGGAAATTGACGGAATAATAAGGCCGCAGGATCTCGAAGATTTTTCGGGGCAGGAGAAGATTGTAAAGAATCTGAAGATTTTCGTTGCCGCCGCGAAGATGAGAGGGGAGACCCTCGATCATGTTCTTTTCCACGGTCCTCCGGGTCTGGGAAAGACCACCCTCGCGCACATAATTGCCAACGAACTGGGAGTCAATATGAAAGTGACCTCCGGCCCTGTACTCGACAAGCCGGGCGACCTGGCGGGGCTCCTTACTTCGCTGGAGGAGGGAGATGTTCTCTTCATCGATGAAATCCACAGGCTTTCCCCTGTAGTGGAGGAGTATCTCTACTCGGCGATGGAGGATTTCGTGATTGACATTATGGTGGACAAGGGTCCCGGCGCAAGGTCCATCCGGCTTTCTCTCAATCCTTTCACACTCGTCGGGGCGACGACCCGAAGCGGACTGCTTACTTCACCGCTCAGGGCCCGTTTCGGAATAAAATGCGCCCTGGAGTACTACGACACCCCGACTCTTCAGAAAATTGTCCGCCGCAGCGCAGGTATACTCAATGTCTCGATTGACGACGAGGCCGCCCACGAAATTGCCCTTCGAAGCCGCGGCACTCCGCGAATCGCCAACTCCCTTCTGAGGAGGGTGAGGGATTTTGCGCAGGTGGTCGGAAACGGAAACATAGACCTCGGAATTGCCCGCTATGCACTTGACGCTCTGAACATTGACAAGAGGGGACTGGACTCCATAGACAACAAGATTCTCAAGACCATAATCACCAAATTCAAGGGAGGCCCTGTGGGCGCGAACACAATAGCGACGGCAGTGGGGGAGGACCAGGGCACGCTGGAGGAGGTTTACGAGCCGTTCCTTATTAAAGAGGGATTCATCATCAGGACCCCGCGCGGAAGGGAGGTCACCGACCTCGCGTACATCCATCTGGGCATCGACCGCCTGCATCCCGACGAAAATCTCCTGTTCGACTAAAAGTGGAATTTATAGTTTCTTTAAAACAAATTGAAACCATATATACCTAAAAATAGGTAAAGATTTACTAAATTTGTCGCCCCGAATAATCTTTATTCATTTTCAATTGAAGCCTTTTATTGGAAAAATGGGGGAAATCAAAAGGATTTGAATAAGATTTTTTAGGGCAGATACATTTTTGAAGAGGGAGCATACAGGAGTATGTGACCGATGAAAAAATGGATATGCACAAAAAAGATATTCAAATGATGTTAAAATCATAAACCTTATATATAATGGCAAAAGAATTGATTTCAAAGATCCCTGAGGGTCCTTTGGCCGAAAAATGGACAAAGCACAAGTCTCAGATCAAGGTTGTATCACCTGGAAACAAGCGAAAACTCGAAATCATTGTCATCGGTACCGGACTGGGCGGAGCGTCTGCAGCTGCTTCACTCGGTGAACTCGGCTACAACGTGAAGGTTTTCTGCATCAGCGATTCTCCCCGCCGCGCGCACTCAATCGCCGCTCAGGGAGGTATCAACGCCGCAAAGAACTACCAGAACGACAATGACTCGATTTATCGTCTTTTCTACGATACAATCAAAGGCGGTGACTACCGTAGCCGTGAAGCCAACGTTTACCGTCTTGCGGAGGTCAGCAACAACATCATCGATCAGTGTGTTGCACAGGGTGTTCCTTTTGCAAGGGAATACGGCGGACTTCTCGCGAACCGCTCTTTCGGTGGGGCTCAAGTGAGCCGCACATTCTACGCCCGCGGTCAAACCGGCCAGCAGCTTCTTCTCGGAGCATACGCCGCCCTCAACCGCCAGATTGCAGCAGGCACAGTGAAGTCTTATCCGCGTCACGAGATGCTTGATGTTGTCCTCATCAACGGAGAGGCAAAAGGTATCATCGCACGTAACCTCGTTACCGGTGAAATCGAGCGTTTCGGCGCACACGCCGTCGTGCTCGCTTCCGGCGGATACGGAAACACCTACTTCCTTTCCACCAACGCGATGAACTCAAACGGATCCGCAGCCTGGCAGTGCTACAAGAAGGGAGCCTTCTTCGCAAACCCTTGCTTCGCGCAGATCCACCCTACCTGCATCCCGGTTCACGGCGAGCAGCAGTCAAAGCTTACACTTATGTCGGAGTCGCTCCGTAACGACGGACGCATCTGGGTTCCTAAGAAACTCGAGGATGTTGCGAAACTCCGCAAACACGAAATAAAGCCTTCAGACATTCCAGAAGAGGACAGGGACTACTACCTCGAGCGCCGCTACCCTGCATTCGGAAACCTCGTTCCGCGTGACGTGGCTTCCAGGGCTGCAAAGGAGAGGTGCGACGCCGGATATGGCGTTAACGAGACCGGTCTCGCAGTCTTCCTTGACTTCAAGACCGCAATCGAGCGCCTCGGCAAGGATGTAATCAAGGCACGTTACGGCAACCTCTTCCAGATGTATGAGAAGATTACCGCATCAGACCCTTATAAGGAGCCTATGATGATTTATCCGGCAATCCACTACACTATGGGAGGTCTCTGGGTTGACTATAACCTCCAGACAACTATCCCGGGACTCTACGCAATCGGCGAGGCCAACTTCTCCGACCACGGCGGAAACCGTCTTGGAGCGTCAGCGCTTATGCAGGGTCTTGCAGACGGATATTTCATCCTTCCTTACACCATCGGCGACTATCTCGCATCCAAGTTCAAGGAGCCTAAGACCGACATCGGCGCTCCTGAGTTCGAACAGGCTGAGAAGGCTGTCCGCGAAAAAATCAACAAACTCCTCTCAATTAAGGGTAAGGAGTCAGTTGACACCATTCACAAGAAGCTCGGTCACATTATGTGGGAGCACGTCGGAATGGCACGCAGCGAGGCCGGTCTGAAAGAGGGTATCGAGATGATCAGGGCTCTGAAGAAGGAGTTCTGGAGCAATGTTTATGTTGCGGGTGTTCAGGGCACGTTCAACCAGGAACTTGAAAAAGCCCTCAGGCTTGCCGACTTCCTTGAAATAGGCGAACTTATGGCTATCGACGCGCTTCACCGCTGCGAGTCCTGCGGAGGTCATTTCCGTGTGGAGATGCAGACCGAGGACGGCGAGACCAAGCGTGACGACGAGCACTATATGTATGTCGCAGCCTGGGAGTACAAGGGCGAGGGCGTTGAGCCTGAACTTCACAAGGAGCCTCTCAACTACGAGAACATCCACATTGCAACTCGAAATTACAAAGACTAAGCGGTAAGCTACTTAATATCAGAAAATTATGGATTTGACTTTGAAAGTATGGCGTCAGAAAAACGCCAAAGAGAAAGGGCACTTCGAGACCTATCAGGTCAAGGGCATCTCGCCTGACAGCTCTTTCCTTGAAATGCTTGACATCCTCAACGAGCAGCTTATCACGGAGGGTATGGATCCTGTAGCTGTTGAGAAAGGATGCAAGTCTTCAGGTCCGGTTTCCTTCGACCACGACTGCCGTGAGGGAATCTGCGGTGCCTGCTCACTATACATCAACGGCCGCGCACACGGACCTGACGACGAGGTTACAACCTGCCAGCTCCATATGCGCAAGTTCAAGGACGGCGACACAATCACCATCGAGCCATGGAGAAGCCACGGTTTCCCTGTAATCAAGGACCTTGTCGTTGACCGTCAGGCATTCGACAAGATTCTTCAGGCAGGTGGATATGTTTCAGTGGGTACAGGCGGAGTGCCTGACGCCAACGCGATTCCTATTCCTAAGGATAAAGCCGACGAGAGTATGGACGGCGCAGCCTGCATCGGTTGCGGAGCCTGCGTTGCAACCTGCAAGAACGGTTCTGCAATGCTCTTCGTCGCAGCCCGCGTAAGCTCGCTCGCCCTGCTTCCTCAGGGTAAAGTCGAGGGAGCGAAGAGAGCGAAGGCAATGGTTGCGAAGATGGACGAGCTCGGATTCGGAGCCTGCACCAACACCCGCGCCTGCGAGATGGAGTGCCCTAAGCACATCACCGTTTCGCACATTGCAAGACTCAACAGGGAGTACCTCTGCGCTAAATTTAAAGACTAATTTCAGTCTAAGCCTATATGAAATCGTGTTCGGAAAACCGGACACGATTTTTTTTTGTTAATATTTTAATCTGTTAGTTTTTATGGATGATTATTTTAGAATTGAAATCAGATTTTAAAATACGGTTGAGGATTTTATTAAAAATAAACCTTAAAATCATTGATATAAACTATTGTGCGGCAGTTTTAAGATTGTGAAATAAAATTATAATTCATAACTTCGTCGCCTGAAAAAAAGAAAAAAGTGCGTGGGATTTGTGGAAGTTTGATTAGAGAATATAGGGCTATCTGGAGATAAAATAGATAGTTGAGAAACATAAATAGGTAGTGTGATGATTATTAGGGAAAAAAGCATTTTTACCCTGTTCCTTTCTGTTGTCATCCTTGTCGGAGTCTCCATCGAAAAGGCGGAAGCTTCGCTCCCATCTTCGGTGGAAAAAGCTGTTGCCGCCGCATCGGCTGACAACAACAGGGTGCTGAAAGGAAAAGTGGTGGACGAAGAAGGTCAGCCTCTTGCGGGAGTGGCCGTATATGACCCTCAGAACCTCTCCGGAGGAGTAATGACAAACGACAACGGAAATTTTGAAATATCCGTTTCCGCCAGCTGCAAAACGCTTTCCGCCTCCTGCCTCGGATATATCCAGGAAAATGTTCCGGTTGGAAAAATCTCACGGATTGTTCTCAAGACCGATTCCCAATCCATCCAGGAAACAGTCGTAACCGGAATCTTCACCCGCCGCAAGGACAGTTTTACGGGAGCGGTGCAGGCAATCACTTCCTCGGAGCTCAAGAGGGTGGGAAACTCAAATGTAATCGAGTCGCTCAAAAACCTTGACCCTTCTCTTCTGGTGGTGGATAACCTCAGCGCCGGTTCCGACCCTAACGCCGTTGCTTCTATGCAGATAAGGGGCGCATCTTCCCTTGCCACCGAGACCTCATCCCTCAAAAGCGACTACCTCAACGACGGAAATTCTCCTCTCTTCATCCTCGACGGTTTCGAAACCACTCTTACGAAAATCAAGGATATGGATATGAACCGTATCCAGAGCATAACCATCCTCAAGGACGCCTCGGCCAAGGCCATCTACGGCTCCAAGGGCGCAAACGGAGTGATAGTCATTGAAACAAAGGCGCTTACAAACGAAAAGACAATCGTGACCTACACCGGAAGCGTCACACTGGAGGTTCCTGACCTTTCAAGTTACAACCTCTGCAACGCACTCGAAAAACTGGACATAGAGAACCGTGAAGGCTATTATTCCTCAACCTCCAGCCTCTCGTACATAAATGCTCAGAAGCTCTACAACGAAAGGCTGAAAAAAGCCCTTGAGGGCGATGACACCTACTGGCTTTCCAAGCCTCTGCGTACAGGAATAGGCCAGAAACATTTTGTAAGCGTAGAACTCGGCGGAAAGGCTCTGAAGGCTCTCGCCGCATTCTCCTACAACAATGTCCAGGGCGCTATGAAAGGCTCCTACCGAAATGTTCTTTCGGGAGATGTGAACCTCTCCTACAGGAAGAACAAATGGACGTTCAGAAACATAATGAGCATCGCCTGGAACAAGAGCGAGGACTCCCCTTACGGAAGTTTCGACGAGTATGCTTCTATGAACCCTTACTATTCCCCATACGATGAGGAGGGAAATGTGAAGAAGGTGCTTTTCTCCGGCTCATACGGCGAGGGGGATTCGGCCTACAGTTCCTCTGTGGTCACCAACCCTATGTACAACGCAACCATCGGCACGAAATACTCCAGCAGCTATCTTGACTTCACCAACAACTTCTATGTGGAATATCAGGCCCTGAAGTCCCTCAAGATAGTTGCTCGCTTCGGAATTGACACCAAGAGGACCGAGTCGGAGGATTTCAAGCCGGCGGACCACACCGATTTCATCACCTACACCACCTCTGACGCCAAGCTCAGAAGGGGCTCCTACGACACCACGACCGGGAGCTACACCACCTTCTCAGGTGACGCCTCCGCGCAGTTCAACCACGCCTTCAACAAGGTTCACGAGGTCTTCGCCACAGCCCAGTACAACATCTCCCAGACCTCCTACAATTCGGTTTCGCACTACACTGAAGGTTTCCCGAACAGCAATATGAACAGCATAACCTTCGCGCGGCAGTATGCCCTTGACAAGACCCCATCCGGCGGAGACGGACTCAACCGCAACCTGGGCGCGCTGCTCACCGCAGGCTACAGCTATGACAACCGCTATATGGCCGACGGAACCATCAAGGGAAGCGCCTCTTCCGTATTCGGAACGAACAACAAATGGGGACTTTTCTGGAGTTTCGGACTTGCCTGGAACATTCACAAGGAGAAATTTATGGAGGGGACCTCAAATTGGCTCCAGCAGCTCAAACTCAGGGCTTCGCTCGGATCTTCAGGAAACCAGAACTTCAGCACGAACGTTTCCCTTCCGGTCTATACCTATTATAACTCAAGCTATTACAACGGCTTCACCGGGGCTTATCTTTCCAATATGGAAAATCCGAACCTCGGCTGGGAGCAGAAAATGGACTACAATGTCGGACTGGATTTCAGGACAAAGAAAATAAACGCCGTGTTGGATTTCTACATTGCTGACACCGAGAATCTCGTCTTTTCCCGGACAATCCTTCCTTCAACCGGCTTCAGCACAGTGAACGACAACCTCGGAAAAGTCAGAAACAAGGGTGTGGAGGTGAGTCTGAGTTACATTCTGTTTCAAAAGAGGAGCTCTTTCGTGAGCGTATTCGGAAAGATGGCCTACAACGACAACCGCGTGCTCCAGATTTCCGAAGCGCTTGAGGCCTACAACAAGAGGCAGAGGGAGGAGGCAAACGACAATTCAGGAGCCTCGACCGTCATCCAGTACTACAACGGAATGCCGCTCAACTCAATCTGGGCTGTCCCTTCAAAGGGAATCGACCCGGTGACCGGAAATGAGATTTTTGTGAAGAAGGACGGAACTCTCACCAATGTATGGAGCGCCTCCGACCTTGTGAACTGCGGCTCTTCAGACCCTAAGTTCAACGGAAACTTCGGACTCACAGGGGAGGTGAAGGGCTTCGGATTCAATGTTGTATTCACTTGGTACGGAGGAGGTTACCTCTACAACAGCACCCTTCTGAACAAGGTGGAGGGCACGGACCTCTCGTCAAATGTGGACAAGAGGATTTTCTCCGGAAGGTGGTACTACAAGGGCCAGAACGCAATCTACAAGAGAGCGTTCGGCACCGACTCTTCCGGAAGCGCCATCTCCACTACCAAAGCCACGACAAGGTTCGTACAGAAGAACAATGTGATGAATCTTTCATCCATTTCCGCCTACTACGAGTTCCCGTCAAACTGGATTGAAAAAATCAAGATGGACCGCCTGCGTCTCACGTTCTATGTCAACGACCTCGCGACCTTCTCTTCCATAGACATTGAAAGGGGAACTTCCTACCCGTTCGCGCGTTCATTCTCATTCTCTCTAACGGCAACATTCTAAGCAGATGAAACGGATATTATCATATTTATTCATAGCAACGGTCTCTCTGGGGGCGGCATCCTGCTCCAAATGGCTTGAGGGGACTTCATCTTCGCAGGTTGCGGACGACAAGATGTTTTCTTCCCGAAACGGGTTCTACGAGGCCCTGACCGGGGTTTACATATCAATGACCTCCGAAAGCTGCTACGGCAGGAACTTCACTTTCTACTCAAACGAGCTTGCGGGGGTGAACTACAACACCGTAGAGCGCTCAGGGTTCAAGAGCTGGCAGAAGCACAGCTACGACGATGTTACAACAACGAGCACCATAGAGTCTATGTGGCAGGGAGGGTATTTCACGGTGGCGAACGCCAACAAAATCCTCTCGGAGCTGGACAAAAGGCGCGATGTTGTGAAAGACGACTGGGAGTACAATATGATTCGGGGCGAAATGCTTGCCGTGAGGGCTTATATCCACTTCGACCTTATGAGAATGTTCGGACTTGAAAGCTGGGAAGGGGACAACGCTTCGAAACTTACCGTTCCTTATGTAAGGGAGTATTCCCTCAACTCCACCGAACAGAAAAGCTACGCCGAGACAAAGGCGCTGCTTCTTGAGGACATCGGGGCTGCTTTGAAGTGCCTTGAAGGCGACCCTGTGAGAGGTAGCGAGCCGGAGAATTTCGACACCTATTTCAATGCCGACGGCTTCTGGGAAAACAGAAACCTGCACCTTAACTACTACGCCGTGGAGGCTCTTGCCGCAAGAGTATGCTTCTGGGCCGGAGAGTACGGGAAGGCGAAGGAGTATGCAGAGGATGTGATTAAGAACACGGTTGAAAAAGATAATCTCGTCCGGTGGATTGACGCCGACACCTTTGTCAAGACTTCCAGCAACGACGAGAGGGACTGGGCGTTTACTTCAGAGCACCTGTTTTCTTTGGAAGTCACTGACCTGTACTCTCTTACGACGGGATATTGCTATGGAGGCGACGTGATAATGACTCTTTCCTCAACCATTGTGGAGGACACGCTTTTCCCGCGCAACACCTTAACTTCCGAAGGTTATGACGGAGCCGAGGATGTGAGGGGATATGCGATGCACTTGAAATACGGAGGCACGGGATACAAATCCTATAAGCTTTATTCCTCCACTTCGATGGCCGAGGCCTACAGAAACCGTATGCCGATGATAAGGATTTCGGAAATGTATTATATCCTCGCTTTCATCGCGAGAGAGGAGGGTGATTTTGACGCGGTGAGGAGTGACCTTCGAAGCGTAATGTCCCACCGCGGCTACACCGATTTGAACTATCCTGCAGCGGATTCTGAGATGCCCGCTGAGATTGTGAAAGAGGTTTGCAGGGAATTTATCGGCGAGGGGCAGCTTTTCTACTGGGCGAAACTCTCTCAGAAGCTGAACTACCCGTCTTCCGCCTCAGTCGTGATGACCTCTGACCCGTCGCTGCTCATTTATCCTTACCCTACTTCGGAGACAACATACGGACACATTCAGGAAAAATAAGATGAAAAAGATATATTACATATTGATATTCAGCCTTTTGGCAGGAGTTCTATCTTCCTGCACGAAAGACCCTGTGAAGGCATACGACATAAGCGATTCCACGGTCTATTTCTCCTCGGCGACAAATGTGTTTTCGCTCATCGGGGAAAGCGGGGACGAAATTGAACTTTCCATTCCGGTTAAGCTCGTGGGCCCCGCAGCGTCCTACCCGAGGGAGATTTCCCTTGAAATTGAGGATTCCACTGCGGTGAAGGATGTGGATTACAGGATTGTGAGCTCGCAGATAGACTCGGGGGCGCTCTCCGGGAACATCGTCCTGATGGTGAAGGCGCTTCCCGAGGATGTGGAAGAGGTTTACTCCCGCTTCACCATTGTCCCGAACAGCTTTTTCCCGAACAGTTTCCGCACCAACAGAACCTCGCTTGTGGGCTGGACCGCATCCTACGCAAGGCCGCGGTTCGAGGTTTGGCGCTACTGGTTCCTGTTTTTCAGCAACGGCTACAGCAAGAATCTCCACAAACTCCTCACTGAGGAACTGGGCGCTGAGGTGGGGTCATACACCGGCTCCAAAAGTTATTCTACGGCTTATCCCGAGCTTACATTCAAGCTTCCGACCTGGTGGTATTCTGCCTCAAGGCAGTTCCGCGAGATGGTGGAAAGCCACGACAAGGCCAATCCGGACAGCCCCTATATGCACTCTTCGGATTATGAGCACTACTCTTCCTACAACACGGCCGTGGGTGAGGGCACAAAGCCCGAAACTCTCCCGACCATTCTCGAAACCCTGAACGTATTCTGATATGAAGGCATTTTTCAAAAATACACTGATTGTCTTTTCCCTCTGCCTTGCGCTCTCAGGTTGCTACAAGGACCTTAGCACAGAGGCTTCGATGACCATTCCGGACATAAGAATCGAAGGGGTGGACAGCACGCTTAACATCGTCTGGGGGCAGGAAATAAAGATGACTGCGAAGGTGACGCAGGAAGGAAGGAGCGAGGAGGATTTTACCTATCTCTGGGAAATAGACCTTTATCCCGGCAACGAAAGCGACAGAATGGAAATATCTGATACAAAGGAACTTGACTATAAGGTTTCAAACTCTCCTTCCGACAAGCCTTACTGCCTGTCGCTCAAGGTGACGGACAAGCAGACCGGACTTTCAGCCTACGCCGTGAGCAAGGTTTACATCGGAAGCTCGCTCGGAGAGGGCCTTCTGGTGGCATATACCCGTGACGGGGGAAAGACCTCCGACGTGGACATCGTGGCGGACCCTGTGCTCACTTACGGCTACACAGACGCCACCCGCTACACCCGCGAACTCTACTCCCTTTCCAACACAAGTGCGCTCGAGGGGAAGATCCTCTGTATGTCGGAGATTGTCTGCTCGCAGTCCTCGTCGCTGGACCTTACGAAAATCATTGTCGGGACGGACTCCCACATCCTCAGCCTTGACCCTCTGACCTTCCGTCTCAAGGACAGCGACGCCCAGCTTTTCAACAGCATCAAGGAAGACTCTTTCAAGACTGCCGCTCTCGCCAACTTCGGAGGCTACTCTTCCGTTGCCGTGGTGAACGGGACACTTTACGGGATTGTGGACATAATCGACAACGTGTATTCGAAGGTTGCCTACTCCAAGACCCCTTCAAGCATATTCACTGACCGCAATTTCGGCTATTACGCCCTCGACCAGGGCTGTCTTCTGGTGTTCAACGAGATTGAGGGCAAGTTCTACTACATCTACGGATGGGGGCTTATGAACTCTTCTCTTCAGGAGCTTACAAGCAGTTTTGACTTCACATACGCAGGCGCCAAGGCTCTCGGAGGCGGATGTCTCAAGGGACAGATGCCGGCGCTGCTGCTCAGGGATGCCTCCGGAAACCACTACATCTGCTGTTTCGATTCCTCGTCGGTTGATGCAACGACCTACACCTACAAGGTTTCAGGCGCGGATATGGGGGACATAGTGAGCGTCGCGTTCTGCGACAACGCGGACCTTATGTATTACGCGACCCCTTCCAAGATTTACTCCGTTCTGATAACGGGAGGCAAGGCTACAGCAACCGCCCTTTCCTGGAAACCGGACTCCTCTGACGAGAAAATCACCGGCATACGCCAGTACACCCAGGGCTGGTATGGAACTCACCAGTATTACCTTTCGGACTACCAGTTCCAGAATGCCTACAACCGTCTCCAGATTCTCATCACCACCTACAACGAGAAAACCGGGGAGGGAAAAATCTATATGCGTCCGTTCAATGTCAGCACGGGCCGTTTCACAATGAAAAGCAACGGCACTCTGAAAGGGTTCGGAGAAATAACCGCAATTGCGCCTACATTCAGATAATACAATGAATATGAAAAAGATAGTATGTTTGTTTCTTGCCGCAGCGCTGGTCTTTTCGGGAGCGGTTTGCCCCGATGCCGCCGCACGGTCAAAAAAGAAAAAGAAGGCTCAGACCGAGCAGAAAGACTCGGTGAAGAGCGTTTCAAAGTATGACAAACTCTTCAAGGGCGAGCAGGCCTGCGAGAAGGGGTTCATCACCGTGCACCTGAAGGCCGGAAAGGTCTATTTCGAAATTCCGGACTCAATCTTCGGACGCGATATGCTGCTCGGCTCCACAGTGAAATCCATCAGCAACAACGCCGAGGGCATCGTGGGCTCGAAAAACGACCTCATCCACTTCACTTTCACCCGCAGGGACAGCATCGTGCTTATGCGAAGGCTCTCCTCGGACTACATCACTTCGGACTCCAACATAGCGTCCGCCCTCTCCAAGAGCCGCACTTCCAGCGTTCTTCGCAAAATGGGCGTCAAAGCCTGGAACAAGGACAGCACGGCGGTGGTTGTGGATGCGACGGACATATTCCTTTCCGACGACAAGGACCTCGCGCCGTTTTCCACCTACGCGGTGAATGCCTCCTACAAGCGTTCTGATTCTTTCAAAAAGAACCTTTCATTCATTACCGGGGTGAAGTCCTTTGACGATAATCTTTCGGTAACTTCCTCTGTGACATATACTTACTCTCTGGAAAACAAGATCGGACTCAAGGTTGTGAACAAGAAAAACCTCACCGCCGAGCTCAACCGCTCAATTCTGCTTCTTCCCCGGGAGGTTTACCATCCGAGGACGGCTGACCCTCGAATCGGCTACTTTTTCACCAGGAGAACAAGGTTTGGCAACACCACCTCAACCTCCTCTCCGGTCTATTTCGTGAACCGCTGGAGAATTGAGCCGTCGGACACTGCGGCCTACCAAAGGGGGGAACTCGTGGAGCCTCTGAAGCCCATAACCTTTTACATCGACAGCGACTTCCCGGGGTGGTGGAAACCGTACATAAAGGAGGCTGTGGAGCAGTGGAACGAGGTTTTCGAGGAAATCGGATTCAAGAATGTTCTCGTCGCAAAGGAATTCCCCGAGGATGACCCCGCTTTCGATCCTGAAAATATAAAATACAGCTGCATAAGGTATGCTCCGATAGGGGTTCAGAATGCTATGGGCCCGTCGTGGACAGACCCCCGCAGCGGCGAAATCATCAACGCTTCGGTCTATGTCTATCACGATGTGATAAAGCTTCTCACCAACTGGATTTATGTTCAGACTGCGCAGGCGGACGAGAGAGTTAGGAGCGGGAAAATCCCCGAGGAAGTGCTCGGAGACGCTCTTATGTATGTAATCAAGCACGAAGTGGGTCACACTCTGGGACTTATGCACAATATGAGCGCTTCCGCCGTGATTCCGGTGGATTCTCTCCGCAGCCCTTCATTCACGGCTAAAAACGGCACCACCACCTCCATAATGGACTATGCGCGTTTCAACTACGTCGCTCAGCCGGGAGACCGCGAAAGGGGAGTGCAGCTCACACCGCCGCGTTTCGGCTCCTACGACCGCTGGGCCATCCGCTGGGGCTACAAGCCTGTTTACGGGGCCGCGTCCTTCGAGGAGGAGACCGACTACACGACAAAGATGATCAGCGATTCTCTGAAGGCCGCCCCTTTCTACCGCTACGGAAAGCAGCAGATGTATTTTCTGTTCTTCGACCCGAGCTGCCAGACCGAGGACCTCGGGGACGATGTGGTGAAGGCTTCAGAATACGGAATCGAGAACCTCAAGTACATTATGGACAACTTCATAGACTGGATTCCGGACTCCGAGGACAAGGATTATGAGTTCCGGACTGGGATATACAACACCATCCTGAACCAGTACCTGAGGTATATGAACCATCTTCTCTACAACATCGGCGGCCTCTACCGCAACGAATCCCTCGCCGGAGACCCGTATCCGCGCTATGCGAATGTTCCGGCCGAGAAGCAGAAGAAGGTTATGGAGTTTGTCCTCAAGCAGTACAGGGACCTCGACTGGATTGATTCCGAGAAGGTTGTGAAGACTCTCCCTATTGTGGGCAAGCCGTCCGCTGCCGTCCGTTCATCCATCCGCTCAATGCTGTTCCTCACTCCGTATATGACCGACAAGTCGGACGGAATTTCCACTCAGGAATACAGCCTGGAGGAGTGTATGGACAGGATTTTCAAGTTCGTCTGGAACACAGGGAAGGGAAAGCTCACGGATGACGAGAAACTTCTTCAGAAGGAATTTGTGGAGACCTATATGGCAATGGCGGCGTTCAAGACCCCTGGCAGCAAGTCCAAGGGCTTCGCTGAAGATGAAGACCTTTGCGGGGACCATTCCGGAGAACTTTTCGCCGCGCAGGCCTGCGGCGGGGACCTCTGTGCTGACAGAACGTGCACGCTTGGATGCTTCAGTGATTCGCTTCTTTCGGGAGAACTCTGCTACGACAGCGTCGACGGGTTCGAGTGGATGCCGAGAATGGTTTTCAACGCGGGAAGTTTCACCCACGCTTTTGTGTATTCGGTTCTGAGCCGTGCCTACGACGTGATGAAAGCCCGCCGCGCCGGCGCCACTGCAGATGACAGGGCCCACTACGACCTTCTTATGGACACGATTTCCTACAGTCTTAAAAACGTTTCGGCAAAATGAGAGTGAAATTCAAATATATGGCGGCGCTTCTGCTGCTTGGGCTTCTTATGATTGTTCCGGGACAACAGACTCAGGGCCGCTCGAAGAAGAAAAAGGACAAGTCCAAGGTTGAGGCCGCAGCCCCCAAGAAGACTCCGTATGAGAAATTCATAACGAAGAAGGGCCTGGTCACATCAAAGGGAGATATTACGGTCTATAAGGACGCGGACAAGATTTTCATCGAATACCCTGACTCTCTGATGGGAAGGGAGGTCTGCATTTCGACTCACGTTCTCGAGAGCGGAGATCCTCTTTTTGCCGAAGGACTGGACGTCAGCGGAAATTCGACGGATTTCAGGATTTCGCGCACGGATTCTCTTGTAGTTTTCAGGGTTCCGCGCCTGCCGATTATTGTTTCGCCGAAGGATTCCGCTCTTCTGGGCGCACTGGAACTTTCCCGCGCCGAGGCTGTTAAATATGCCTTCCCGATAAAATACCGCAACGCGGACAGCACTGCGGTGGTTTTCGAGGCGACAGATCTTTTCGACACCTCCGAAGAGTCTTCGGTGGACCTTTATGCCTGCTGGACAGAGGGAGGAAGGATTGTGGAAAGCAAGAAGGTGGATGAACTGTCCGCCTTTACCGAGGTGATGTCCTTCCCTGGAAGCATCGCTGTCGTGCAGGACGCCACATTCGATGTGGAGCTTAATTTCGGAAGCGACACACGCCTTTCCGCGACTCTTGTGACCACTCTTTCCCTTCTTGAGGAGAACCTTATGAGCGTCCGCAAGGCTGATGACCGGATAGGCCTCAAGACCGTCCGGGCCCAGAGTTTCGACTCAAAGGAAGGCTTTAGAAGCATATCCATCGCACGCCGCTGGGACCTCTCCGGGGGAAGGAAAATCAGGGTCTATGTGGACACTCTTATGCCCCCGTCCTGGCAAAAAGCCGTCAGTGAGGGCCTCGAGGCCTGGAATCCTGCCTTCGAGAAGGCCGGACTTGGAGATGGAATCGTCGAGGCGTTGCCATATCCTTCAGACAGCACATTCTCCGCATTCAATCCTTCCGTGAGCACGGTTTCCTTTTGCGGAGGCGGCGGAAGGAGCATCTCGGCTGGAATCAGCACCGACAGCCGCACGGGTGAAATCCGCAACTGTTCGATAACCATCCCGGGAGAATATCTTCTCGGCCTGCTGTTTTCCACCTCGTTCACAATCGGGGACGTGGACCCGAGGTACACTTCCTTCAACCTGCCGGATGATGCCGTGTGCGAAGTTCTCAAGGCTCAGATTATGAGGGCTTTCGGTTTCTGCCTCGGCCTCGGAAGCAACTGTGCGGGCTCTCTCGCCTACACTCCGGAGGAACTTCGCGACCCTGCTTTCACCTCATCCCACGGCATAACGGCCTCAGTGATGGACAATGTGCTTTTCAACATTCTCGCCCGTCCCGGTGACAGGGAAAGGGGAGTTGTCACCATCATTGACCGCGTCGGACCGTACGATGCCTACGCCATTGACTGGCTCTACGGAGATTATCCTTCCGAAGAGGCACTTGACTCTCTCATTGAATCCAAGGCCGGTCAGAGGGAGTATCTCTATGTTCCTCTTCAGAGAAACACCCCCGATCCGCGTGCTAACGACTACGACTTCGGCTCGGATGCCTTCGAGGCCTTCGACGCGATGATGTCGCACCTGAAATATGCAGCCGCCAATGCGGACAAGTGGTATGCCTCGCCTTCCATCCCGCAGGAGGAGTTCAAGCAGCTCTACGCCGACTGGATCTGGCTCAAGATGATTGACTGCACGAGGATGCTTTCTCCGTTTGTGGGAGGAGTTTATTCCGACCCTGTCATTGCCGGAAAAGCAGGCGACCATTTCAGGGCTGTGCCTCGGGATATTCAGAAAAAGGCGGTTTCCACCGTGCTGGGGACATTCCTCGATATGGACTGGATGAACTCGAACAAGGCTCTGCTCACGATGTCGGGGGCATATTCCACCTTCAGCCAGCTTTCCTATATGAATGCCATAGGGCAGTCAAGGCTGCTTTCCCGTCTGCCGCTCGTTTTCAGGGCTCAGAGGGTTGCGGGCAGCACCTACTCTCCGGAGGAGTTCCTGGAGGATGTTCAGGCGGTGCTTTTCCGCGACGTAGTGAAGGGAAAACTCTCCGAGCAGGAAGACGATATGCTTTTCCGCTATCTGCGTTCTCTTATGGGCCTTTCGCCTGTGATGAAGTCCAATTTCAACGAGGCGTTCCATAACGATTCGAAGTCCCTTGCGGACCTTTCTGATTTCAGCGCTTCAACAGACTCTTTCGGGGCGGATGATGATGAGTTCTTCATTCCTCTGGGAACGGTTTCGTCCGTTGACACCGAGGGTCAGGAGATTGTGGCTCTGAAGGCTCTCAGAAAGGCGCGGACGGCTCTTGTTCAGGGAAAATCAAGGACAACGGACAAATACACCCGGGGGAAAATAGATTTTCTCATATATGTTGCGGATGTGTGCCTGAAGGGTAACGGGAAAAAATGATTTTTTGGCTTAACTGATTATAAACCTTAATGTTATATATTATGAAAAAGATTTTTTACATCGCGGCTGCAGCGCTTTCATTGCTGGCCGCCGCTTCCTGCTCAAAGGAAGTGAAGGAGGACGTTCTCGAGGTTTCAGTGTCCTCAACTCTGGTAGGCGTGGAAGGCACGACCCAGACCATCAGTTTTGTAACCAACAATTCTTGGAAAATTTCCTCCGACAAGGATTGGGTTAGTTTTGACATCGCATCAGGCGAGGCCGGCTCCGGCACCGTGGAGATAACTGTCGCCGCGAACGATACATACGATGCGCGCAGCGCAAAGGTTACTCTCTCAGCCGCCGGCAAGTCCTATTCGTTTACTGTCAACCAGCTTGGCAACAGCGCTTTCGGCTCTGTAGTCCCTATTACGGTCAGCTCCGCAGAGCAGGAAATCCAGATTCCTGTCGTCAGCAATGTGGACTACACCGTAACTGTCGCAGAGGAATGCGCTTCCTGGATTTCAGCCTCCAAGGCCGCTGTGAAGTCCGCTCCGGTGGAGAGTGTTGTCACAATCTCCATTGCAGCGAACAACACGCTTTTCCCTCGCGAGGGAGTCTTCTCAATCACCGCAGGAGGGAACACTCAGGCCTACGCTCTCACTCAGGAGTCAGACTATGAGGCTATGTCCGAGGCCGCTGCGGTATATCTCGGTTCTGTCCAGGACATCTACAACGAGGAAACATACGAATACAACTCTTTCAACCAGTTTGCCCTTTCTCTTACCAACGAAGAGGGCTGCACTGTAGTTCTCGCCCTCAATGCGACGGCAGCGGACACTCTGAGCTCAGTTTTCCCTGTAGGTGAGTTTTCAGTTGACGCAACCGGCGCACACGCCGAGCACACATTCTCTCTCAAGTCCACAAGCGGACACGAGAAGTACTACACGACCATAAACAACGGAAGTGAGATTCAGATTATCGATGGCGAGATTTCAGTTTCGGCTGAAGACGGCGTTTACACGGTCACTGCAATCCTTCTCGACGCGGCCGAGGTTCGTCACAGCTACTCATACCAGGGCAGCATTGAGGTCGCCGACAAGTCATTCGGAGCCGAGTGCACGGACTACAATTTCAACGGCCAGTACAACACCTATTTTGCAGGTGGCGCGAATGAGTGGTATGTCGGTCTTGTGGTTTCAGCGAAAGACAAGAAAGACAGCCCTGTATTCCTTAGAAGCATCTATTTCACAATCTACGGAACATCTGCTCAGAACAGCGAACTTCCGACTGGAGATTTCACCTACGAGGTGCCTGAAGAGGATTCAGCCCTTTCGTACGCAAGCGGCATCACAAAAGCCACTCCGCAGACATTCACTTTCTCTGCAAGCAACGGCAACTGGGTGGACATCGTACCGGCCGAAGGAAAGACCCCTTCACTCTCCGTTTCCAAGAACGAGGACGGCACCTACAATTTCACTTTCAAGGGCGATTTCGTAATGACGGCGTACGATGAGGAGACATACGAACTTGACCCTACGACAGCGGTTTCATTCTCATACGACGGCACATTCACCGATGTTTATATGCCGGCAATTGAAAAAGGTATGGAACCGGCTCCTGACGTCGACACAGAATTCACATCTTCTCTCAGTGCCCAATATGTGGCTATGTATTTCGGAAAGGCATTTGATGAAAACAATGATGTGTTCACAGTTGCATTCAACAGCGTCAATTATACCCATTCAATGTATCTTTCCTTCAGCGTAAAGGGAGATTATGTTTTCGAGAAGAACTTCGGGAGTAAATACTGCAGCACGCCTTTCAATTACGGTACATTCACCTATTCTGCAACTGCTGCAGACAATGCCATAATCCCTCTGAAATTCGGGTCGAACCGTTATACTTATATCAAGAATGACTACACCGGCACCTATTTCTATATTACCGCCGGCACCATCACTCTGACTTCAAGCACTATCACATTCAACGTAACCGCGAGGGCTGAAGGCAGCAGCACGGATGTACATTTTACAGGTACTCTCGCTTCGGCGTTCTATTATGCGCGTGACTACTCTGCTGACAAATACAAGAATAACCTGAGTCTGTTCACTGTCGAATAGGCTCAGTCCAATACGATAAAAAGCGGCTCCTGCACTGCGCAGAAGCCGCTTTTTTGTTTGAATGGGCTAAACGGTGCGTAAAACGCCGGAATTTTGCACCGTTTTGCATCTTGGCTTGAAACGGTGCGTAAAACGCCCGATTTTTACACCGAATTAGACGTTGAAGAGGAAGTGCATTATGTCTCCGTCCTGGACCACATAGTCCTTGCCTTCGACTCCCAGTTTTCCGGCGGCGCGGCAGGCGGCTTCGGATTTCAGTGTGACGAAATCGTTGTACTTTATCACTTCGGCTCTGATGAAGCCCTTTTCGAAGTCGGTGTGGATTACTCCGGCGGCTTTCGGGGCTTTGTCGCCCTTGTGGATGGTCCAGGCGCGCACCTCGTCCGCTCCGGCGGTGAAGAAGGTCTGGAGGTTCAGCAGGGAGTAGGCTGACTGGATGAGCCTTACGGAGCCGGACTCCTCAAGACCGAGCTCGGAGAGGAACATCTGCCTCTCTTCGTAGGTTTCGAGCTCGGCGATGTCGGACTCGATTTTCGCTGAAATCACCAGAATCTCGGCGTCCTCGTCCTTTACGGCCTCGCGCACGGCGTCAACGTACTTGTTTCCGTTCTTCGCGGACGCTTCGTCAACGTTGCAGACATAGAGAATCGGCTTGTCGGTCAGAAGGAAAAGTTCCTTTCCGAGAGCGGCGTCCTCTGGGCTGAGCTGCACGCTGCGGCAACTCTTTCCGTTTTCGAGAGCCTCCTTGTACTGAAGGAGGATTTCGAGGAGTTTCTTTGCGTTCTTGTCGCCAACCTGAGCCTGCTTTGAGACCTTTGCAAGGCGGTTTTCCACTGTTTCGAGGTCCTTAATCTGTAGCTCAAGGTCGATTACTTCCTTGTCGCGGACCGGGTCAACGCTTCCGTCCACGTGGACGATGTTCGGGTCGTCGAAGCAGCGGAGGACGTGAAGGATGGCGTCGGTCTCCCTGATGTTCGCAAGGAACTGGTTTCCGAGGCCTTCACCCTTGCTCGCTCCCTTCACGAGTCCGGCGATGTCCACAATCTCCACGGTGGCGGGCACGAGGCTGCGCGGGTGGCAGAGTTCGTTAAGAGCGTCGAGCCTCTTGTCGGGCACGACGGTGGATCCTATGTTCGGGTCGATGGTGCAGAAGGGGAAGTTCGCGCTCTGCGCCTTGCCTGAGCTGATGCAATTGAAAAGTGTGGACTTTCCGACATTCGGAAGACCTACGATTCCGCATTTAAGTGACATATAGTTTTCGTTTTTTTGTCTTGAAAGAGGTTTCGATGAGGCTTCGGCGGAAGGGGTCAAAGAAACTTTTTTCTTTTTTTTGAATTCGGACTGCAAAAGTAGCAAATGTTTTTCTTTTTCTTTAATCCGTTTCGGAGTATTCTTCCCAAATTGCGGGGATGAAAAAGATATTGACTCATATTATTTTGCCGCTTGTCTTGAGTTTTTCCGCAATTTCCCTCGCGGTGGCGCAGGAGATTGCTCCACAGGTGGCGTCAGGGCGGGAAAAGCACCTGCAGGAGGCCAGGGCGAATGAGACTCCCCGCCCGCCGAAGGCCCGCGCAAGCATAGCCTTTTGGAATCTGGAGAACTTCTTCGACTATTTCGACGACGCCACCTCCTCTTCGGACTCGGATTTTTCTTCGTTCGGTACCCGCCACTGGACGAAAAAGCGGTTCACGGCAAAGTGCAACCTCATCGGCAAGACCCTGCTCTGGATGGGTGAGAGCCTCCTCAGCGGGAACAGTTCCATTGCAGGAGGAAACAATGGCTTTGAAGGGTGCGAGGAGCCGCCCGATGTCGTTGGGGTGGCTGAGGTGGAGAACGGCTTTGTGCTCAACCGTCTGGTGAACTCGGCTGTGTTGAGGAAAATGGACTACAGTTATGTCCATTACGACTCCCCCGACCGCAGGGGAATTGATGTGGCTCTGCTCTACCGCCGTTCGCGCCTCAGGGTCCTTTCCTCCCGGGCGGTGCATATCCTTTCGGACGAGGGCGAGGTTATGTCCACAAGGGACATTCTCTATGTTGAGGCGGAGTTCATCGGAGGCGGAGGGAAGGCTTCCGGTGCAGAAAATGCGCAGCACTTTGGGGAGGAAAAGGCATCGGGGGAGAGCCCTCTCAAAATACACCTTCTTGTAAACCATCACCCTTCAAAGTATTCAGGCTCAAAGGCTTCGGAGCACAGCCGGGAACTTGCGATGCAGAGGTTGAAGGATGTATGTGATTCAATCCGCAGCGTCTCGAATGCCCCAATCGTAGCTATGGGCGATTTCAACGACTCTCCTTCCGGAGGGCAGTTCAAAATAATGGAGGGCGTTCTAGAAAACCTCGCCGCGCCGCTTTCAGCCCGGGGCGAAGGCAGCATCCGCTTCAACGGCCGCTGGGAACTCATAGACCATTTCCTGGTGGATTTCCCCCAGTCATCTGAATTTCAATCAGCAATAGACTCCTCTTTTGTGCCACTGAAAGACCCTCAATCAATGTCCCCAACCCCGCAGATGCAGGTTCTCCAGCCCCCGTTCCTTATGACCCGCGACCGAACCCACACAGGCTTCAAACCCCAGAGAACCTACACCGGCCCCCGCTACACCGCCGGCGTAAGCGACCACCTCCCCATCCTCCTGCTTCTTCCCTGAACTCACCTGATGACGGAGGCCGGAGCCTTATTTAGCTTGGATTTTTTTGTAAATAATATGAAAGTGCATTATCTTTGCCACAAAAGTCGCGTTATAACGAGAGTTTATGAGTAAAATTAGATTGTTTCACGGCTCGCCGAACATTGTCGAAAGGCCTGTATTCGGGTATGGAAATGCCCGAAATGACTATGGCCTCGGTTTTTATTGCACTGAGCATCAGGAACTTGCCAAAGAGTGGGCCTGCCGGGAAAATCGGGACGGATTCGCTAATGAATATGTTTTGGAGACAGACTCTTTGAGCACACTGCGGCTTTATTCTCCTGAATATCATATTCTCAACTGGATTTCAATCTTGCTGGAAAACAGAACATTCGTTCTCGGAGACTCCATCGCCTCGGCCGCCAGAGAATATCTTCTCGAAAACTTTCTTCCTCCATACCGCGATTTCGACATTATCCGGGGCTATAGGGCTGATGACTCCTATTTTTCGTTTGCCTCGTCGTTCCTCAACAACGGAATATCCCTTCAGCAGCTTGGCCGGGCGATGCACCTCGGCGGATTGGGAGAGCAGGTGGTCATAAGGAGCGAGAAGGCCTTCGAAAGGCTGCAGTTCGTCGGCGCGGAGGTCGCGGAGAACGAGATTTATTACCCTAAGAGAATGGCGAGGGACATTCGGGCGCGGGAAGATTTCTCCCGCCAGAAGAGGCGTGGAGCGTCTGCCGGGGAAATTTCAGATGCCGATGCTTCAGAGTCACCGCAAGACCTCATCGCTTTGTTGGATGAGACGTATATTATTGATATAGTGAGAAATGGATGGAAAAACGATGATCCGCGCCTACGATGAAATATATCTTGAGGATGCTATGACGAACCTCGGAGTGATGATGGACTACGGCCGTCTGGTATGTTCCGGGGGATTCGACGCCTTTGCCTCAAGAATGACCGCCTGCGAGCCGATTCGTCAGTTTGAGGCCGGCAATCCGCGCTATCTTGTGGGACTGTCCGGGATTGAACTTGCAGAGGAGGTTATATTCTCCACAGGGGGCGACTGCGGCACAATCACATACCGCCTCGGCGAGCGGAACGAGTACTTCTGGACAGGATGGGCGGGAGCATATCTCCAGTGGAGCCTCGGAACGAGTTTCGAGAGCCTGCGAAGAAGGGGACTTTCTATGAAGGAAATACTCGCGATGTACCCGCTCTATCACGAAGTGGACCTCAGTAAGTTCTGCCTTGAGGCTGAGGGGATTATGTCAAGAACTTGCCCGAACCCCTTGAACAATCTCAAGCGGCAGAGAAAACTCCTCGGCCTCACGCAGACGGAGCTTTCCGAAAGGTCAGGGGTGTCGCTGAGGATGATTCAAGCATACGAGCAGGGCGCGCAGGACATCTCAAAGGCGGAAGCCGGGTCGCTCCTGAGGCTTGCAAAAGTGCTCTGCTGCAGCCCCGAGACCCTTTCTCTGAGTTAGCTCCGGAGTTTATCGGATGACGGAGGCGAGCCAGGAGGAGTCTATGCGGGCGAAGCCTTCGCCGGGGAGAACGGCGGGGTTGCGCTCCAGGATGCCTTTGCAGTCTTCGTAAACGTTCCAGCCAATCTTTACGCCCTTCATTTCTCCATCTGCTGCGTAGCTGAGAATGAGGATGCGTCCCTCTCCCTCGCCTTCGGTGCCGTAGAAATGGAACGCAGCCTTTTCTATTGCCTCTTTGTTCTGTTTCGCTTCAAGGCTCTTCGTCGGGTCGCCCTTTGAGGCCATCTCGCGACGGGTCACCCACTTGCAGAGTTCCACAACGGCGTCGTCAAGCCCCTCGTCGAAAATCCTCACCTTTTCCATCAGTTCGCCCATATCCCCGACTAGCCTCAGCGTGTAGCCGCCCATAGCCTTGGTGTGGTTGGTTATGGCCTGCATCTGAGCCGGGGAAATTTTATCCTCCGGGGCGAGCCAGAGCATTATTTTGTGCTCGGGGTCGTGGTAGAGGGTCTCGTAGCGGGCGAGATTCACCGTGCCGCAGTGGGGACACTGCCAGAGAAAAAGGGAACCGTCGCGGACACGGCCCTTCAGAGACGGGTCGTCAGCGGTGTTTATGCTTTTATAAATCGTTATTTCGTTGCTCTGCCCACATTTGGAGCAGATTGCGTTTGCCTTTGAAGTCAGTGACATATCTTTAGTTTATGGATTCTTATGATGGTGTAATAATATAGATTCTAAATGATATAAACTACATTCTAGAACAGGCTGAGGGTGAATACCGGGCCTATGTAGAACCTCTGGACTTTGGTCTGTCCGAGGGCTGAACCGATGGCCTCGAGGCCGTTCCAGTCGGGTGCGCCGTTGAAGTTCACGCTAACTCCTATGCTGCACGGAATTACGAGCCAGAGAATGCACTCGAAGTCCGCCGCAAGGTCGAAGCCGTAGGTCATAAGGCTGCCTACGCCTGCCTTGTTGCTGAAGAAATCTCTATTTTTGAACAGCGTGAGGTCGAAATGCGGGGTGAGAGTGAGGCGGCGGATATAGATGCTGTCCCAGATTATGCCCCTGTCGCCGATGTAAATCGGGATGGCGTAGTCAGCGGTGAATTTTCCGAGGTGCTGCGTGCCCTGAACGAGGTTGTTTCTGAGCGAGACCGAACTCTCGTCCTGGAAGCCTCTCGGAAGGATGCTGAGGGCGTTGGAGTGGAACGGCGCGGAGGTGTAGGCCTGATTCAATTCAAGCGATGCAGTCTGCCCCTGCCACCAGGCTGTGAGTTTGAGTCCCTGTTCGCGGGTGACGCCCGGGAAATAGCCGTAGGCGTATGCGTAGGCGACAGGGGAGTACCAGTGGTTCATCCCGAGAGGGTAACTGAGTCCCGCCTGCACTCCGCCTCCCCAGCGCGGATAGACCGCTGAGTTGGTGGTGGAAAGGATGCCGTAGAGGCTCGCTGAAGCCGTAAGCTGCTGGGTCGGGAGGTTTTTAAGGTAGCCTGCGTTCATCTTTCCCGCCTGAATCCATTGGGTGCGAAGACCGCTGTCCGAGGACGGGTAGGCCCCGTACGGGATGTTTTCGCCCTTGAACTTAGGCCCTGTGGCGCGGAAAAGGTAGGCGTTGGCGTCGCGCCTGTCGTTGCTCAGGTAGTAGTTGACCCTCGGAGTGAAGCCCCTGCTCCATCCGCCGGAGGAGAACTTGAACGGGATGTAGGCGCTGAGAGTTCCGCTGATATTCGGGACATTGTTCTCTGCCTCGGAGTGGGTCAGGACCTGATAGCCGTTCTTTTGGACTTCGCGAAGGAAGATGGTGCTCTGCCGCGCCGCCCTGTCGTTGAAGTCTATATTGAGTTCAAAAACGGGGTAGAGACCGCTGTAGGTGAAATTCAGATGTGCGGAGTGTCTCCACGGGGTGCGGCCGTTTGCGCTCTTGGAGGCGTATTTGTCAGTGTGGGCGGAGTAGCCGATGATGCCTGAGAAGGTGCCGAGCTGGTTCTGGAAAACCGCCGTCGCGCCGAGGTTTATGTAGTCGAAAATGTTGTCCCCGAGGTCGGAGGAGTTCATCAGGGCCGGGAAATTTACATAGAACGGAGCCCAGGAGTGGACGCGGAACATCTGCGGGAACTTGTGGTATTTTTTAGGGGCGGAGAGCGTCATAGTGTCGGCCCTCTGCTCTTCACTCTTGAGTAGGTCTGCGTCGCCGTAGAGCGTCTCGGCTCTTCTTCTGGCCTGTTCGGAGAGCTTTTCAGCGATGGGCCAGGAGTATCTCTCGTTCCAGTTCACCTGCTTTGCGGGGAGGTCTTTTGCGGCGGTGCGGAAAATCATCTTGCCCTTAACCGTCTGGGAGGAGTAGTAGAGCCAGGTGAGAGTGGAGTCGAACTGATAGTCGGAGGCTCCGTAGCGGGTGGAGGTGAGCTGGGAGACAGCGCCGTTTGCGGGGCTGAGACTGTAGAGCTCGTTGACTCCGGTCCTGTCCGAAGTGAATAGCAGAGAGCCTTCTGGGGAGAGCGCCATTGAGCTTGGAGACTGTGCGCCTTCAGGGGAAAGAGCTATGGAGCCATCTGAGGCGGCGTTCTCCTTACTTTGGAAATTTTTGATTTGCACCGGAGTCGGGGCGAGAACCTCGCTCCATTCCCACTGAGTGGCGCTTTCTGCCCCCATTCCTTCAGAGTCTGTTTCAGAGGCCCCCTCCTCTCCATCAGAGGCATACTGCATTCCGCAGAGCCTGTATATTCCAAAGCCATCGCGGCTGACTGCGGTGGCATAGATGTCGCCTCCTATCCAGGCGAGTTCCGCAAGCTGAAGAGAATCCGGAGCATCGACTGCGAAGAGCCTTTCTCCCGATGAGGGGTCAAGGATCACTGCGCGCGAACCCCCTTCCGTTTTGAGCTCCACAGCGGCCATCATCCGTCCGTCGGCGGAAAGGGCGGGGTTATAGAGCCAGCCGCTTCCTGTTAGGCTCCGTTTGCCGCGGTGTCCCTCGCGAAGGCTGCGGATGCGGGAAGTGTATTTAAGGGTCCAGCGGGCGTCGGCGATGCTTTCGCTCCAGTAGATCCGGCCTGTCGCCGGGGAGTATTTAAGAGACCCGGTGTAGCTCCCGAAATGCGTTATGAAGCGCTCCGGAAGGATATTCAGGGAATCTGCGCCTGAGGTCTTGAGCGAGTCTTCGCTTTCAAACTCCTTGAGCGAGTCTTCGCAGAACCTGGTCGCCACGGCATCGCCCTCTGAGGCGATGCACACATCAGAACTTGTCGCCGGCAGGGAGATTTGAACCAACTGATAGTTGTCGTTATATCCGCTTTTTATTGCATAAAGATTATCCCCCTGCACTAGAAGCCCCTCATAATCAGCGGTTTTCCGTGGCTCGCGGGTCAGCTGCTGCATTCTCATATATGGCCGTCTCTTCTCGGCGTCAGCCTGCCAAACCTTTGTCACTGAGTCCCTTACGGCAGGGAACGAGCGGATGAGGTCCTTCCCTGTGTGGCGCTTGGTGACGACCTCCCTCACATCGAGCCGAATGGGGTGGCGGGAAGCGTAGTCAAGATATTCGGCGGTGTAGGAGTCCAGATCGTAAGCCCACCTCAGACCGCCGTAGGTGAGGTAGCCCAGGGCGTAGTAGTTCGGGGTGTATTTCTTCTGGGAGCCAAATCTCCACTGATTCCAGTCGCGAAGGTCGCCCTGGTCGAAGCAGACCATATAGTAGTTGAGGAAATCGGCCTTGCGTCCTCTTCCGGAGCGGCTCAGCTCAGTCTCGGCGACCACGGCATCGCCCTCCAGAAAGGAATTTTCGGCGTAGAGTCCCGCCGTGAGCCCGTTCCACATCTCGCCGAAAAACCATCCGAACGGCCGCTGTGCGTTGCTCAGTCCGAACTGCATCTGGCTGATGTGACGCGACTCGTGCACGGCGAGCTGGCGCGTCCAGGGATGAGCCTCGCTGCTGTACATCTCGGGAAGGGTGTAGGCGTCCAGCCTTTTCGGAGCCCACGCCACCGAACCGTTTGACACGGAGTTATATGCGTGGAGAACTACCGGCATTTTCCCCCTGGTGTGGTCTCCCGGAACATAGCCAGAAGTGAGCCCCACGGCCTTGCGGTAGGTTTCCATTTCGCGGGCATAAACCCTTGCGAGGGAGTCCAGACCGCGCGGGTATATAATCTTATAGTTTTCAGATTCGATGCTGTACCACCTTTTGAACCAGGGGTCGTCACCGGCAAGGTAGAACTGTGCCCGGGCGGGAAGCGAAGTGCAAAGAAGAAGCGCCGCGCCAGCAAGGGCGGAAAGAAGCGGAGTGAGTTTTTTTGTCATACGGCAAATTTAGTTACTAATAACAGGATTGCAAAACAAACGCTGACAGAATTTTAATATATTCCTTCTGCTGCGGCGCTTTGAGAAACGGCGGAAATTGGTTATTTTTGTCGGATTTAATGAGAATAAGTCAGGCTCTCGCGAAAGTTGAATTAAAGGTTCGGGGTTTCGCGCCTGGGGTGGACTTGGATTTTGGGATATGAAGACAATTTCTTGGAAATATGCGGCTGCGGGGCTCGACCTGCCGATTTGGAAATCTGCGGCTGTCTGGCTTCTTTTTGGAGCTTTGGCTTTGGGGGCGTTCTGCTCCTGCGGCGGAGGCGGCAAAGGCGGGAAGAAGGCGGCCGAAGAGGGGGTTGAGCGGGCTTTTCCGCAGATTGCGGTGCCCTCTCTTATTGAGGATGCGGATGAGCGGATGGAATATGTCGCGCTTCACTATTTCGACTCTTTTCTGAAGCCAGTCGGCGGCGGGGATTCCTCGAAGAGCGCATCCGGGAGAGGCTCCAAGAATGCCTCCGGGAAGGGCTCTGAGGAGCCTCAGGAGCATTTTCTCTGCGACTCCACCCACGTTGCCGGAGTTCCTTCCGACAAATTCGAGCAGGCGTTCGCCTCCTGGTGCGGAGTGCTGGATATGGTGCCGATGGAGGTGGCCGAGAAGGCTGTGGGACGGCTTTTTGACCGCGCCGCCGCCTGCGAAATGGCCGACACCGCGTCCAATGTGCTTGAGGCAGTTGACAAAATAGTCGAGAAATACCTCTACGACCCCAACTCGCCTATGCGAAACGAGGACTGGTACCGTCCGTTCCTTGAGGCGAAGGCCGCGTCGGACCTCTTTCCCGAGGCCGTCCGCAAAAGAGCCGCCGAGACCGCGCGCAAATGTGCCCTCAACAAGGTGGGGACCCCTGCGGCGGACTTCCGCTTTTCCGACCGGGACGGCCGCATCCATTCCCTCTATGGCATAAAGGCCGAAACCACCCTTCTTTTCTTCTCGAACCCGGGCTGCAACGCCTGCAAGGAGATTATCGACGCTCTGAAGGGATATGGGGAGATGGAGCCGATGATAGCAAGGGGGGAGCTCGCCGTGCTGAACATCTACATCGACGAGGACCTCGGGGAGTGGTACAAATATATGCCGATATACCCCAAGTCGTGGTACAACGGATATGACCCCAACTATGTGATACGTACGGAGCTGCTTTATGACGTGAGGGCCATTCCGTCGCTGTATCTTCTCAATCGGGACAAGATCGTGCTGATGAAGGATGCGCCGGTGGAGAAAGTGCTGAGAGCAATTTTCGGACATTGACGGGCATATCGCCATAAAAGGCGGATTACTGCGTTACGCTCCTAGCCAAAATCCTCACAACCCCAAGGTTGCTCCGGTATTTGGCGTCGTCGCAAGCCTTGTACTCCATCCTTTTATGGCAATATGCCAATAAAGGAATTATAGATATAAATAACATAAACTATGGCAACTATAACCAAAGAACTTTGGGGCACGGCCCCTTCGGGAAAGGAAATTTTCCGCTATACGCTTAAAAACGCTTCTGGTGCGTATGCCCAGGTCTCATCCGTGGGCGCCGGCATCGTCTCCATCGTCGTTCCGGACAGGGACGGGAAACTCGCTGACGTCGTTCTGGGCTACCCTGACCCGCTGAGCTACTTCGGCGACGGCCCCTGCGCCGGGAAAGTGCCGGGAAGATATGCCAACCGCATTGCCGGCGGGCACTTCTCTCTCGACGGCGTGGAATACAAACTTCCTGTGAACAACGGCCCGAACCACCTTCACGGCGGTCCCGAGGGCTTCCAGAATCAGGTCTGGGAGAGCCGCATCGAGGGCGACGGAGTGGAGTTCCTTTACTATGCCGAGGACGGCGAAATGGGCTACCCCGGTGCTCTGAAGGCTGTTGCAAGGTATGAGTGGAGCGAGGAGAACGAGCTCAGGCTCACCCTCACCGCGCAGTGCGACGCTCCGACTATTGTGAATCTTACGAACCACGCATACTTCAACCTCAACGGCGAAGGCTCCGGTTCCGTTCTAGACCACACGCTCCGGCTCAACGCCTCAGAGTGGCTCCCGACGGACTCCACGCTCATTCCTCTCGGGGAGAGCGTTCCTGTGGCGGGAACTCCGATGGATTTTGTGGAGGCGAAAACTCTCGGTCGCGACATAAACGAGAAATTCTCCGCTCTTGAATACGGCAAGGGCTACGACAACTGCTGGGTCATCGACGGCGGCACTCCGGGGCAGATTTCCGAGGCTGCGGAGCTCCATAGCGAGGTTTCAGGCCGCACACTGAAGGTTTACACCACACAGCCCGGCGTTCAGGTCTATACCGGAAACTGGCTTGCAGGCTGCCCTGTGGGCAAATGCGGACGCTCTTACAACGACTACGAGGGCGTGGCGCTCGAGTGCCAGAATTTCCCTGATGCGCCGAACAAGGCGGAGTATCCGTCACCTGTGCTGAGGCCTGGAGAGACATACGAGCAGGCCATAATCTTCGCTTTCAAAAATTAAATCTAGGGCGGATTACTGCGTTTTTTATTATGCAACAGTATTTGGACTTACTCAAACATATCCGGACGGACGGGGTTATGAAACACGACCGGACCGGGGTGGGCACCCAGAGCGTTTTCGGCTACCAGATGCGCTTCAATCTCGCTGACGGTTTCCCGCTTCTGACGACCAAGAAGGTGCACCTCAAATCCATAATCTACGAGCTCCTGTGGTTCATCGCCGGGGACACGAACATCAAATATCTCAAGGACCACGGCGTTTCCATCTGGGACGAGTGGGCTGACGAAAACGGCGACCTGGGCCCCGTCTATGGCCACCAGTGGAGAAGTTGGCCAACCCCTGACGGAAGAACCATCGACCAGCTATCGCAGGTAATCGAGACCATAAAGACCAACCCCGACTCCCGCAGGATGATAGTTTCCGCGTGGAATGTCGCAGAGGTGGAGAAAATGGCCCTGCCCCCTTGCCACACGCTGTTTCAGTTCTATGTGGCTGACGGAAAACTCTCCTGCCAGCTCTACCAGAGAAGCGCGGACGTATTCCTCGGAGTGCCGTTCAACATCGCTTCCTACGCGCTGCTCACTATGATGGTCGCGCAGGTGTGCGGGCTGCAGCCGGGAGAGTTCATCCACACCACCGGCGACACTCACATCTACCTCAACCATTTCGATCAGGTCGCCGAGCAGCTTTCGCGCACCCCTCGGCCGCTTCCGCGGATGGTTCTGAACCCGGAGGTGAAGAGCATTTTTGACTTCAAATACGAGGACTTTACGCTGGAGGGGTATGATCCTTATCCTGCAATCAAGGCCCCCGTCGCAGTGTAAATCCGCATAAAGGGCGGATTACTGCGTTGTCGCTCGGGGAAAATCCTCTGGGCCCCAAGGTTGCTCCGGTGTTTCCCCTTCGCTCCGCCTTGTACTCCATCCCTTTATGCGAATTTACCAATATAGGAATATGAAAATCACACAATTAATATGAAAAATTCGAAATTGTTATTGTCGGCTATGGCTGTACTTGGCGTTGTGGCCTCTTGCGGAGACGGCGGGGTGAAACCTGCAATCCCGAGAGACTCGAAAATTGAAAAAAATGTGGAGAAGACCCTCTCCAGGATGACTCTTGACGAGAAAATCGGTCAGATGACCCAGATTACCCTCGATGCTCTCGCAGCCCCTGCGGACAACGAGGACGGGTATGTGATTCCGGAAGAAAAACTCGACCTTTTCATCGGAAAATACAAGGTGGGTTCGTTCCTCAACCTTCCGCGCGGCTATGCCGAGAGCGCGAAGACCTGGAACAAAGTTGTCCGCACCTTGAACGACAAATCCCTGGAGGTTATGGGCATCCCGACCCTCTACGGACTTGACCATATCCACGGCACGACCTACGTCAGCGACGGAACTCTCTTCCCGCAGCCCCTCTCAGTTGCGGCTTCCTTCAACCGCGAAATCGCCCGCAGGGCCGGTGAAATCACCGCATACGAGTCACGCGCTGTGAACGTTCCGTGGTCATTCAACCCGACGCTTGACTGCGGAAGGGACCCGAGATGGTCAAGGATGTGGGAGAACTACGGCGAGGACTGGTATGTGAACGCCGAGATGGGACGCGAGTCCATCCTTGGAGAGCAGGGAAGCGACCCGAACCACATTGACGCTCAGCATATTGCGGTCTCTGTGAAGCACTATCTCGGCTACGGCTCGCCTTTCTCCGGAAAAGACCGCACCCCGGCCTACATCTCTCCGCTCGACCTGAGGGAGAAATACTTTGCCCCTTACCTTGAGGCTGTCCGCGCGGGCGCCCTCACCTTTATGGTGAACTCCGGCTCCATCAACGGCACTCCTGTCCACTGCAACCCGGTTCTTCTGACCGGATGGCTCAAGGAGGAACTCAACTGGGACGGAATGATTGTGACCGACTGGGCCGACATCAACAATCTCTACATCCGCGAGAAAGTGGCCGCCAACGTCAAGGAGGCCGTGAAACTTGCCATCAACGCCGGAATCGACATGTCGATGGTGCCTTACAGCTGCGACTTCTGCGACGCCCTGAAGGAGCTCGTGGAGGAGGGTGAAGTGCCGATGTCAAGGATTGACGATGCCGTGAGAAGGGTGCTTCGCCTGAAATATCGTCTCGGCCTCTTCGACACCCCTAACACCAGCGTTGAGGACTATCCTAAATTCGGCAGTGAGGAGTTCAGCGAGGCTTCGCTTCACGCCGCAGAGGAGACGATTGTTCTCCTGAAGAACGAGAACAACACCCTCCCTATAAAGCAGGGCACCAGGATTCTCGTGACCGGACCTAACTCCAACGAGATGCGCTGCCTCGACGGAGGCTGGAGCTACACCTGGCAGGGCAATCTTGCAGACGACTTCGCCGGGAAGTACAACACAATCTACGAGGCTCTCTGCGAGAAGTTCGGCCGCCGCAACGTAACTCTTGAAAAGGGCGTTTCCTACAAGCCGTACGGCAAATATTTCGAGGAAATCTTCAATCCGGAGGATGTCCGCAGGGCCGTTGCAGCAGCCCAGGGAGTGGACATTATCGTTGCCTGCATCGGAGAAAACAGCTACTGCGAGACCCCGGGCAACCTTTCGGACCTCAACATATCCCCGAATCAGAAATATCTCGTTGAAGAACTCTCAAAGACCGGAAAACCGATTGTTCTCGTTCTGAACGAGGGCCGTCCGCGTCTTATCGGAGACCTCGTTCCGAAGGCTTCTGCAGTTGTTGACGCCATTCTTCCGGGAAACAGGGGAGGCGACGCTCTTGCGAATCTTCTTTCGGGCGAAGTGAATTTCAGCGCGAAACTTCCGTTCACCTACCCTAAGGAAATCAATTCCCTCATCAGCTACGACTACAAGGTCAGCGAGGAGGTGGACAAGATGGAGGGAGCCTACGACTACAACGCCGTGGTTTCAGTCCAGTGGGCATTCGGCTACGGCCTGAGCTACACCGCTTTCGCCTACAGCAATATGTCCGTGGACCGTCTCGAGTTCAAGGAGGGCGATGTGCTGAGGGTATCGGTAGATGTGACCAACAAGGGCAAGGTGGCCGGCAAGGAAGCCGTGCTTCTTTTCACAAGCGACCTTGTGGCCTCAGTCGTTCCTGACAACCGCCGCCTGAGAGATTTCACGAAGATTGAGCTCCAGCCGGGCGAAACCAAGACGGTCACCTTCGACCTTCCTGCCGAAAAGATGGCGTTCGTAGGTT
This sequence comes from Flexilinea sp., assembly GCA_963589825.1. Lineage (GTDB taxonomy): Bacteria > Bacteroidota > Bacteroidia > Bacteroidales > UBA932 > Cryptobacteroides. Next base: position 71,147 of record CAVAMP010000002.1, read on the forward strand.
TTGACGGCCGCTGGACCCTCGAAAAAGGCGATTTCCGCATCCAGGCCGGCACCGAGGCAGCCACAGTCCGCTGCACCGAGACTCACATCTGGGACACCCCGAACATCTAAGCCCCTCATATTCCGTCCCCAAAACGGAAGCACTCAAAAAGGCCGCTCCCAAACAGAGCGGCTTTTTTGTGCGCCAGGCATTTTAAGGAATTTTAGAAGGCGGTTTCTGTCAAAATAAGGAAATAACTGTCGGCGTTTTTGTCAAAATAAGAAATTTGTTTTATATCTTTGCGCTGAAATACATTTAGTTATGAATGAAAAAATAATCTCCGTGGCTCTTTCTGAGCAGAAGGAAGAAATCCTGAAATATAAAAAGAGCGGGATGGTGCCGCGAAAAGAAGAAGATCTCTTTGAGTGGGACAGCGATATGGCGCAGGTCGTGACCGGTGTGCGGCGCAGCGGAAAATCAACTCTTTGCCACCTTGCCTTGCAGCATCACGGGGTGCGATATGCGTATGTCAACCTCGATGATGACCGCCTGCTCGACCTGAAGACGGAGGATTTGAACTCTGTTTTAAGCTGCGTATATCAGATTTATGGGACAGACATAGAATATCTGTTTCTCGATGAGATTCAGGATGTGAGAGGTTGGCATCTTTTCGTGAATCGTCTTCTGAGGCAGGGTATGCACATTTTCATCACCGGAAGTAACGCCAAACTGCTCAGTGGCGAACTAGCAACGCATCTGACAGGAAGATACAATGAAATAAAGCTGTATCCATTCAGTTTTTCTGAATATTGCGCCGCTAAAAATATTGATACAGAGTCAATTACAACGAAGGCAGATGCCACCCGCAAAATAGCTTTGAGAGAATACCTGCAGGAGGGCGGTTTCCCGGAGTTTACGCTTATGACGAATGTGAGGCTTCGCAAAACCTATGTGGAGGGATTGATAGAGACCATAATTTCCAAAGACATAGTCAGGCGGTTCAAACTTCGTAACGCCGAGAGCCTCAGACGCATAGCGCACCATCTAATAAACAATACCTGCCAAGTCATAGATTATGCTTCGCTCGCCGAGATTGCGGGATTGAAATCAGCTGCCACTGCCCAGAAGTACACATCTTATCTCTCGCAAGCTTATCTTATCCATCGCGTTCAGAAATTCTCCTATAAGAGCCGGGTGCGGATAACAGAAGAAAAAGGTTATGTGGTGGACCCCGGATTCATAGCGAACAGGAAAAATTCGCTACTGGGCGAGGACTCAGGATGGCATCTTGAAAATGCTGTGTTCATTGAGCTGATGCGACGCAATTCCTCTCTGGCCAACGACATCTACTACTATAAACCGTCCACCCGTCAGAAGGAGGTCGATTTTGTGATATGCACTCAAAGCATAGTGCAGGAACTTATTCAGGTGGCCTACAGTGTCAATGAAGAAAAGACTTTCAGAAGGGAGACTGACGCGCTGGTGCTCGCCGGGGAAAAACTCGGATGTAAAGATCTTAAACTGATTTGTTCCGATGAAACGAGAACAGTCACGGTAAAAGGCGCAAAAATCCAGATTATCAATGTGATAGATTGGCTGCTAATGTAAGCGGTCCATTGAGCGTAAGATTTAGAACTGTAATTCCAGGTCATTGTCGCAATTCAAGAGTTCGTAATAATGACTCCAAGACAAAATGTGAGACAGCGTCTCACATTTTGGGAAAGCCAGTATCTGGCTGATTGCCAATGGGTAATTATTGTATTTCTGTTTGTCCATCTATCAAAACTTTATTCAGTCCTCAAATACTCCTTCTCGAACGCACTTGGGAAAAGGAATTTGCATTCTCTGTCAGCAAACTGAACGATGATATATTTATTATCCAGAGACATCACTTCTCCCTCTCCAAGACTCTTGTGGACTACTCTGTCGCCAACCTGCAGACGTTCCCAAAACAGGGCGGCTTTTTTGTGCGCCAGGCATTTTAAAGGACCTCTTATCAGAAAGGCAAATCATTCCCGTAGTAGACGGGACTCTCGTTGAGGATTCCTCTGTCACCGTCTGCAGAAATCTTTGACTGCTTTTGGAGTCTGGCGATATAGTTTTCGCGAACTTCCGGATTTTCAATTTCCTCTCTTCTCGCTTTGCTTAGTTCAAGAAACTGTCCGCAATTGTCCAGACCGAGGAATCTTCTCCCGAGCAGATTTGCCGCGATGCCTGTTGTGCTGCTGCCGGTAAATGGATCAAGAATCCAAGCCCCAGGTTTTGTGGAAGCTTGTATTATCCTGGAAAGAAGGCAAAGGGGCTTCTGGGTGGGGTGCTTCCCGCACGATTTCTCCCACGGGGCAATGGCGGGGAGTCTCCAGACATCCCTCATCTGGGTGCCGCCGTTAATTTCCTTCATCAGTTCGTAATTGAAATAATGTGGAATTTTCTGCTCCTTGCGGGCCCAAAGAATATACTCTGCCGAGTAAGTGAAATACCTGCAGGACAGGTTTGGCGGAGGATTCGTCTTTTCCCACGTGATGCAGTTGAGAATTTTGAACCCGAGTTCCGTGAGGCATCTTGCTACTGAATATCAGCGATATACATTTCCTTGAAATAGGTCTCATCCTTAAGGAAGCCGGCTTTGAGAAGATAGCTCTCAACGATATTTTCCATAATATGACCGCCCCTATTCTTTCTTCCGTTTGAGTCCAGACCCGTTTCGACTCCTGTTACATAATCCACAAGATTGTTGACTATATGCTTCTCCATCAGATCAAATAGCCCGGTCTTGCGCATAAACTTGGTATATTCACCGATTGGGTAGTTGGTGGACTTGAAATTGAAAACGAACTGCCCGTCCGAATCCATCGCCATAATCTCCCGCTCGCGTTTCGCCAGAAGGATGGGGATGCATTTGAGGGTCTCGGGATAGGTCTTCAGAATATTCTCGAAATCTTCCTCAATATTCATTGAGCCAATGAGGGAGTTGAGAATGTTGAGGGGGATGCGGATGGAGTCCACATTTTTGAAAACTTTCTCGAAATTGACATAGTACTTGTAGTCGGCAATGGATGGACGGAATTCCGCCAGCCAGGAGTCGAAGTCTCTCATAAGTTGGAAATCATTAATTCGGAAACAGCGCCGCGCCTGTCTCCTCTGGAGTTTATCATTCTTGATGCCGACACCCTTCGGATGGCGAACATATTGTATAGTTTGTCGAAGAATAAATCGTTCTTATCGGCATTCTGCGGGTCTGAGTTGCTGGCAATAAACAGCGCTCCCTTCCTCGAAATGTCTGCACAGAAGTCCCTTAACCTTTCCTGCTCCGCATCATTAAATCCTCCTGCCGAGTATGCGGTAAAGGCTGACGTCTCGGTCAGCGGCCGATATGGCGGGTCGAAATAGTATAGCACATTTTCCGCGGCATATCTTTCTGTTTCCGAAAAGTCTCCGCAAATAATTTCAACCTTTTGGAGAAGGGCAGAGTCGGCTCTCAAGGTCGCCTGGTCGCATATTTTCGGATTGGAGTATTTCCCGTGCGGGACATTGAACCCGCCTTTGGCATTGACCCGGTAAAGCCCGTTGAAACAAGTTCTGTTGAGGAAAATGAACAGCGCGGCAGTCTGGACATCTGAGGTCTCACCGCAATTGAAAAGAGATCTCTTTTCATAGAAATACTCTGCGCGGGCATCGTTGTCAAGCGGAATGTATTCCGTCTGCATCTGGGAGAGTTCCCCTATGAGAGCTTCCACATTGGTTTTAATTACCCGGTAGGTGCAGATGAGTTCTGCGTTCACATCGTTGATGACGGCTCGTGATATGTTCGGGTATTCCTGAAGAATCCAGAAGAGAACAGCACCGCCACCCACGAATGGCTCAACATAAGTCAAATTTTCTCTTTGAGCAAAATCCTTCGGCAATGAACTCTTAATGTCTGAGAGAAGTTGTGTCTTCCCTCCGACCCATTTGACAAAAGGTTTTGCCGGGTATGAACTGTCTGTATTCATTTATTGATATAGAACCGACGCGCAGAGACTCTAAATGCGAGCGCGACCACAAATATACGGAATCTTTACCAAAGTATTCAGATTATTCGTGCAGAAAGTCATAATGCGGTATAGACGCGCGAGTGGTGGGGAGTGGCTGAAAATCCCTTACTTTTGGTAGAAAAATCGGAAATTCCGATTTTTCTACCAAACAAAAAGAGCCGCAGTTTTATGTGCGGCTCTCTTTGTTATATGGAAGTTGGGGGACTACTTCAGGGTGAAGAGGGAGGCGAAGCTGAACATGTCCGGGTCGAATTTTGACCAGCCGTCTGCCCACATCTCGCCGAACGGCGGCTCGTCGTAGTCGCGGAACTCAACGCTCAGACCGTCGTCAGTGAGGCGGAAAACTATCACTGCTTCGCCGAGAGTCTCGGTGTCGGCGCTGAATGCGCGGTTGGCGCTGGAGAGCTTGTAGTAGGTGTTGTACTGGTAGGCGAAGCCCAGATCCTCGGTCACGAACTGCTGGTTGTCAAGCACGGTGTATTTGCCGAGGGTGATAGCACCTGTAGTGGTGTTCTTCGGCTCTGAGAGGGTCACGGTGCACTCGCGGAAGAAGTTTGCGAAATCTCCCGTTTTGCCCGGAGTGAGTTTCACTGAGCCGTCAGCCTCCTCTGTGAAGGTGAGGGTGAAGCCGGTGTTGTGGGTCGGAAGGGCATCGGTGTCGTCTTCCATCTCAGCGAACCACAATTCAAGTTCTTCGAGGTCGTACACTTTATTGAACTCCCAGGTGCCTACGAGTTTGTTCGGGGTCTGAAGGCCGCATACGGCGATGTTCACGTAGGAATTGTCGCCGCTGATGACCCTGGAGTCAGTCTCGGTGTCGAAAGTGAGCTGGAGCTCTCCGCCGCCGGAGCAGTTGTCTGAGACATTGAACTTGACATACGCCTTGGTTTCGCCGGCAGGAATGACTGCATACGGCGCTGTGGCTCCTTCAGGGGCGTTTTCAGGGGCGACGAACTGAAGCTCGGAAGGTGTGTCGCCGCTGAGTTTGAGCGGAATCACGAGGTCGGTTGAAGGGGAGAAGTCCTTGCCGGTTACGCTTCCCGTGACGCTGACCTGAACAGCGAGGCTCTCGTAGGCGTAGGCCCTGAGAGTGCTGAAGCTTGCGACATAGCCTTCCTGAAGATCCGGGCTTACGACAGTGACTGCCTTGTTGCCGAGATTGTATCCCGGGGTGATGTCGGATATTTTGAGATTCACGATTTTGCCGCTCTGCTCTCCGAGGTCTTTGACCGTGAGGAACGCTGAAGAGTAGCCCGGCTCAATGGTGACTTCGGCCTTGGCTACGTTGTCTTCATCGGCGGTGGCTACGAGGTCGGCGTAAACCTGGTAGTCGGTGCCCCAGACTGCCGGACCGCTAAGAAGAACGGTGACGGTCACTTTCTCGCTCACAGCCCTGTTGGCGCGGACAACCACGTCCACGCTGCCCTTCTGGTAAACAGTGTAGAGGCTTTTGCTGAATTCGATGCTGATTGGTTCATTCTCCGCTTTTTCGCAGGAAGAAAAGGCGAGGCACGCTGCGGCAGCCGTCGCCACGAATGTAAGGATTTTTTTGAACATACCTTAATAATTATAAATTAACACTACTTACTCTTGAGAGGCTTTAATCGCGGCCTCATATTCGGCTTTGGCGGCGGCAACGAGGGCTTTTTCCTCTGCCGTAGGCACCTCTCCTTTCGGTTTTATATAGCTTTTGGAGGCGTCCGAAGTCTTCGGCGGAAGCTCGTTATAGGTGCAGCCACAAAGACTTGCGAGCGCAAAGCCGACCGCGAATATAGCAATTATATTTTTTTTCATACTCATTTCACTTAAAAATTGTTACTTTCCATCACTGAGATTCAACTTTCGCAAGTGTCTATCTTATGGGGCCTTTAATAAACATACCCGGGGTTCTGTTCAAGCGACGGGTTGAGGTCGATGTCCGCCTTGTAGATGGGCGAAGTGTAGAGGTAGGCCTTTGTCGTGTATTTGAGCCCGTTGTTGATGACCCACCACTCGGGCCGGCCGTTGCGCTTGAGTTCCCACCAGCGGTCTCCCTCCATAAACATTTCCTTTCGCCTCTCGTCAAAAATCGCCTGCAGAAGCGGCGTGAGGGCCTCTCCGTTGCAGTCAACGCTGATCCTGTCCCCTGTGCGGACCTCAGGAAGAGTGGCCTCCGTAAGGTCGGTGGCGCCCTCTATGCGGTTGCGGCGAAGGGAATTGAGCTGCTCCAGCGCCTTTGCCGCTTCGCCCTTGTGGGCGTAGGCCTCCGCGAGCATAAGCACCACTTCCGAGAGCCTAACCTTGCAGGCCGGGTATTTGGCGTTCATCCGCTTGGAGTCGAAAAAGCAGGTGTAGCGCACATCCTTCGACGGCTCTGAGCCGAAAAGGCTGATGAGCGCCGAGCTGGCAGGGCGGGAGGAAAGGTAGCCCTTCGTGTAGCTGAAATACCAGTCCAGTTCGCTGGAATTGTTTATGTGCGAGCGCACGAGCACCTCTCCCTTAGTGTCGGTCTTGGCGTTGATCATTTCGGCGTATTCTGAGCGTGGAGTAAGGCCGAGGCCGCTACCCGAGAGAATATCCTCCCCGAGCGAAATGACTCTGTCCCACTTCTCGCACCAGAAGTCGAGCTTAGCCTCGTAAGCCTTTATAATCCAGAGAGTAAAGATGTATTTCGGGTCGGTGGGATTAAGCTCCAGAGCCTTTTCAAACTGGCTGCGGGCGTAGTCGTAGGTCTTGCGGATTGTGCCCCGAAGGGGTTTGTCGCTTATGTCGAACTTGTCCACAATCGGGATGCCCGGCAACTCGTCCGCCTCATCCTCGCTCCAGGGCTGGCAGAACTCGCGCAGAAGGTTGTAGTAGATTATTCCTTTCATCGAATATGCCGCCGAGAGCGCCCCGCGGGCCACATCCGTGTCCCTTCCCGTGAGGTTTTCGATTACAATGTTGCAGTCGCGGACGATTTCCCAGCTCTCGCGATAGACCCTCTGGCGGCTGTCCAGCTCCTCGCCCGCGAAAAATGTGAGCGAAGTGCCGGCCTTGAGGTTGGCGTCCAGGTCGTCAGCGCAGCCCTCTAGGTACTTCAGGAGGTCCATATTCCCGATTACATACTCGTCTCCTCCGCCCTCTATGTCCCGCAGGCGGTTGTGGATTATGGCGGCGAACTCGTCGTCGGTCTCGGGGATCACCTCCCCCTGCGGCTGAACGTTCAGATAGTTCTTGCATCCGCATAAAGAGTTGACGCACAGGAGTATAATCGCTGCCCTCTTCAAGGGCATAGCCCATATATCGGAGCCCCGCATAGCCCCGGACAATTTCATATATATCCCTTTCATACTCATATTCTTTTAGAATTCTACGCTGAAACCGCCGGTGACGCTGCGTGTCGTCGGGTAGGTCGCTCCAGGCACCTCGGGGTCGAAGCCGTCGTAGGAGGTGATGGTGAAAAAGTTGTTCAGCGACAGGTTGAAACTAAGGTTGCGCATCCGCATTTTCCGCACGACCTTCTGAGGGAGGGAGTAGGTGAGGATTATGGATTTTATGCGGAGGTAGGAGTTATCCTTGAGGTAGATGGCGTCCACGATGCTGTAGTCCATCGGGTTGTAGGAGGCGAAGTTGTATTTCGCGTCGAAGTAGTCGTAGATGCGGGGGTATTTCACTCCGGTCGTTCGGGTGGCGGTCCAGCGGTTCGTGCGGTCCTTCTCCACGTTGAGGTGGTTGCCGTAGAGGTCGCTGTACTGGGACTGGACGGTCTCGGTGCTCACTCCGCTGTGGCGCGCGCTGCTGTAGGTGGCAGGGTAGTTCATCTTCTCGTAGGTCTTGCTGCCGAGAGAGTACATTCCGCTGACGCTCAGTCTGAGGCCTCTCCAGGCCGCATAGAAGTTGAATCCGCCGGTGTAGGGGGCGATAGTCGTGCCGAGGTAGTAGCGGTAGTTGTCGGGGCGGTTGAGGTCGGTGGCGGCGGTTATGGTGGCATCCGGACGGAGCTTGAACTCGTAAAGTCCTGTCTCATCGGAGATTCCGGTAAGGCGGCCGCAGAAAATCGCTCCGGTCGGGTAGCCCTCCACATAGCGGTCCTTCGAGGTGATTCCGCTCTTGGAGACGGGGTCGTACTTGAGGACCTTGTTGTAGTTGTAGGCGAAGTTCACTCCGGCGCCGATGTTCCAGTCGCCCTTCTGAAGGATTTTTCCGTTGAGGGTGAGCTCCACTCCGCTGTTCATTATGTCGGCGGCGTTGAAATACACGCTCGTGAACCCGGTCGTGCTCTGGACCGGCGAGGAGGTCACCACATTGGTGCTGAGGCGGTAGTAGTACTCGGTGTTGAGAGTGAGGCGGTCTTTCCAGAGCCCGAAATCAAGCCCGACCTTCGCGTCCTGCGTCTTTTCCCAGCCGAGGTCCGGGTTCGGGGCCGAAGGGATTGTTCCCAGCGAGAAGGTCTCCTCGCCGAAGTAGCGGTATTGCTGCTGGAGGTACTGCATCACAAGAAGGTGCGAGGTGCTGGTGTTGATGTCTCCGGTGTAGCCGTAGGCGGCCCTGAGGGTTGCGTGCGAAAGGACCGGGAGGGCGCTTTTCATCCATTCCTCCTCCCCGAAATGCCAGGCCGCTCCTGCGCTCCAGGTGGGGTTGAACTGGCGGTTGCTTCCGAAGTTGGAGCTGCCGTCGGTGCGGAAGGAGGCGTTGAGGACTATGGTCTTGCCGAGGTAGTAATCAGCTGAGGCATAGAAAGATGCGTAGCGGGTCTTGCTGAAATACTCTCCGTTGAGTTTCTCCACCTCGCTGACCCACTCGTCCTGCGGGCCGCTCACAGCAGGGAGGGAGGTCGTGCCGGTCTTGGGGTCGTAGTTGTAGCGCTTGGTGAAGATTGTGTTGGCGTCGGAGCCGCGAAGTTCCGCTCCCGCGAGGATGTTGAGGGTGTGCATCTCGGCGAAGGTCTTGTTGAACGCGAAATGTCCCCTCGCGACATAGCTGTTCCGGTTGGTGCGGTTCTGGGAAATGCTGCCGTAGAGGTTGGTCTGGGACTGGTCGTCGCTTCCAAGGCGGTCCCTGAAGGCGGTGTAGGTCTCTTTGTCAATCACCTTGTCGGTGGCGTTGTTCGCGAAGGTGTAGGAGCCCAGGGCCACAAAGTGCAGGCACTCGATTATGCGGAAGTCCATCTGGGTGCGGAAGGTCCCGTTGGTGTTGGCGGTGGAGGTGTAGTTGGAGTTGAGCTCGCGGAGGATGTTGAAGCCGTTCTTGGGCATCACGGTCTCCGCGCCGCGTCCGTTGTAGTAGCCGAGGGTGAACCAGGTGTTGTCGGCGGCGTAGGAGCCGTCCTCGTTGTAGGCCTTCTCGTAGGGATTGGAGAAGTAGGCGTAGCGGAACGGGTCCACGGTGGAGTAGGGCATCTTGGACTCCTGGCGCGCGGCGTCGAGTCCGATGTCAATCCTCACCCAGTCGGCCGGAGTGAGGGCCATCTTGGAGTTGATGTTGTAGCGGCGGTAGTCGTTGTTGATGAGCATTCCGTTCTCGTCGTTGAACCCGAGGGCCACATAGTAGGTGACCTTGTCGGAGCCTCCGCTGAGCGAGAGGTGGTGGCCCTGCGAGAAGGCGTTGCGGAACAGGAGGTCGTACCAGTTGGTGTCCACGCTCTTGAGGCCTTCGATGTAGGCGTTCTGGGCATCGCGGTCGCCCTTCATCGAGGCGAAATCCCCCAGTCCTGCGCGAATCTGCCCCACGATGCCGACGACAGGGTAGATGACGGTGTTGTCGGTGAGGGAGCGGTTGTATTTCGTGGCCGAGAACTCTTCCCAGAGCTCGTCTTCCCAGGCGAGTTTCTCCTCGGAGTTCATCAGGTTGAGGGTCCTCTGGGGCCGGAAGGAGACGGTGAAGGTGTTGTTGTAGTTGATTCTCATCCGCCCGCTTTCGCCCTTTTTGGTCGTGACGACAATCACGCCGTTAGCTGCCCTGGAACCGTAGATTGCGGCCGCGGCGGCGTCCTTGAGGATGGTGATGCTTTCGATGTCGTTCGGGTTTATGTTGCCGATGCCGCTGACGAAGATGTCGTCAAATCCGCCGGTGGCAAGCTGCTCGGAGGTGAGCGAAGTGGACTCGCTCTGAAGGGGCACTCCGTCCACCACCCAAAGCGGCTGGCTTGTGCCGGAGAGGTTGTTGGAGCCTCGGATGCGGATGCGTGACTGGGTGCCGGGCTGTCCTGAGGTGGCTGAGACGGCGACTCCGGCGACTTCGCCCTGCATCAGAGCGTCCACCGAGGAGACGGCCTTGGCTTCGAACTTGTCGCTGCCGATGACTGCGACGGAGCCGGTAATCCTTTTGACCGAGGTCTGGGCATATCCGGTGACAACGACCTGGTCGAGTTCGGTGGCTTCATATTCCATCGTGACGGTAAGCCCCGTCGTGTTTTGTCCGGGGACTATTTTCCAGTGCAAGTCCTTCATCCCGACGGAGGAGAACACCACTTCGGCGGTGCCGCTGGGGAGGGCGAGGGAGAAGCGTCCGTCGATGTCGGCGATGGCTCCGACTCCGTTTTTCCCGGCCGCGACGACTCCTGCGCCGATGACGGGTTCGCCCTCGGGGTCAACTACGCGGCCCGAGATGGTGGTCTGGGCGAGGAGTGCTGCTGCCGAAATGGCGAAGGCAATCAATGTGAGTATTGTTTTTTTCATTTTGCTGTCACTTTTGTTTCGGCTATCTGTTTTAGTCAGAGACGGTTAATGTTCCCGGGTCCAGATGTCAAAGGTGAATTTTATTCCTGTGGAGGGGTCAGTATGTTGCTCTGAAGAGGAAGTCAGTTTCCAGATATTCGAGTCTATGAGGGGGAAGAATTTGTCGGCTTCCGGGGCGAGGGCCTTAACTGCGGTGATATAAAGGGCGTCTGCGCCGGAGATGGCTTCGGCGTAGAGCTGCGCGCCTCCGATTACAAAGCAGCTGTCGCAGGGGGTGTTCCCATTGGGCGCGACTTCGGGGGCAGAAGCGTTCCCACCTTCCTGGCCTTTGTCGGCAAGATACTCCTCTGCTTTGCGGTAGGCTTCGTCAAGGCTCGGAGCGATGTCGATGCCCTCCACTGGTTGCAAGGTCTTGGAAACCACGATGTTGCGCCGCCCTGGAAGCGGCCTTCCGATGGACTCGAATGTGCGGCGGCCCATAATGACGGGATGTCCCAGGGTGGTGGCCTTGAAGTATTTCATATCCTCCTTCAGGTGCCACAGGAGGGCGTTGTCTTTCCCGATGGCGCCGTTTTCAGAAACCGCTGCTATAATGCACTTTTCCATATTTTTCCTGTTCTTATCCCCTTTGGACGGGCTTAACCCTTTGGACAGCCTTAATCCATTGGACGGAGTTAATATCCATCGGGGGGGGCGATTTTATTCCTTACTTTTCTTTACTGCACTGAATCCTGCAGCTCCTGCGCTCAGCAGCACGAGAATTATCAGCAGCGCTGAGGATGCGGTGGAGATGTTCTCTCCGATTTTGAAGTCGGCAGGCTCAAAGCGCATAACAATCTCGCTGTCGCCCGCAGGGACGATGAGTCCGCGAAGCATCCAGTCGCCGCGGAAAAGGGCGGTCCAGGTGGCGTCAGGGCCCGCAACAAAGCGGTCGCCGCGGGTCTGCCCGACTTCTCCCACAGGCCCGATCCAGGCCTTCCAGCCATCCGGGTAGTAGATTTCGCTGAACATAACGGCGCTCTTGCGGCTGAGGTGGCAGCGGTAGTGCAGTTCGTTCGGCTCGTAGGATGTGAGTTCGACGGAATCGTCTGCCCTCGCGCCTTCAATGGACTCTCCCGCAACGCCGGCCTTAACGCCGTCACCCGCGGCGCCTTCAGCGCCGGCGCCCCCGTCCCCGAGGATTTCCACGCCCGTGAACGCCTCGTTCGGGGCAATATCCTTGAAATCAGGACCTAAAACAACTGTGTTTCCAAGGTCGGTACTTCCCAGAAGGTCGAACTCCTCGTTCACTGTCCGCGCCACTTTCGCCCCCGTCACAATCCAGCAGTTGCCCATCGCCTCAGGGTTCACAACCGGCGAAAGATCGTCTCCCAGTATGATATACTTGCCGTTTAACATAGATGTTACAGGAAGATTCGGCAGATTCTCCTCCAATTCGCCGACCGTCGCGCAGGAGCCCGCGGCCTTGTAGATGGAATTGATTTCAGGGGAAATGTACCTCTCGATAAGATCCTGGTAGCGCTGAAGTTTCACAGGGCTGTAGCCGCCGATGCACTTGTGGCGGTAGCTCTGGTGGGCGTCGTTGAATGTGTTTACGCTAAGGTCCAGCACACGGTAGGAAATCGTCGGGTCGGAGAGAATTTGCTTGTCAACGCCTCTTTCCTTGAACTGCGCCTGGTAGTTTTTCGGGGTGATGAAATGCTCGCTGTTAAGATAGCGCTTCCCGACGCTGAAAAGGTCCACGAGAACGAGTACTCCGATAAGCGAGCAGCAGATGACGGAGCGCGTCTTTGCGGAGCCCGGCTTCTTGGCGTAGCTGTTCCAAAGAAGAATGCCCCCCGAGAGAAGAACGAAAATGAGGCTTCTCCAGGCGTCGCTGCGGAGCATCGCCCTGCGGTCTTCCCTAAGCGCCTCCACGAGAATGTCCTGCATTCCCTTGTCGCTCTCCGAAGAGAAACTTCCTGCAAGGCCCGGGAAGAGGGCGAAAAGAAGGCAGAAGCCTCCCGTGAGCCCGAGTGCCCACCAAAGGGCCCTGCGAACCTCCTTCCGGTCATATCTTGCTCTTGCAATCCTGTCCAGGGCGATGAATCCCAGAAGCGGCACCGTCACCTGAAGCACCGTGAGGGCCATAGAGACGGTTCTGAACTTGCTGTACATCGGTGCGTAGTAGAACCAAAGTTTGGTGAACCACAGGAAATGGCTGCCCCAGGCGAGGAAAATTGCGATTAGGGTAGCAATGATTATCCAGACTTTCTGCCTGCGGTCTTCCCCCTTCAGAAGGAATAGCCCCAGGATGAAAAGGAATATGCTCACGGCTCCAAGATACATTGGCCCTGCGGTGAAAGGCTGAGGCCCCCAGTACATCGGGAGCGCCTTCACGGTCTGTTTCACATTCGGCTGTCCTGCCCTTCGAAGAAGGCTCTCGGTGGCACCGTTTTCAAGGCCCGGGTCGCAGGCGGAAGCACCTCCGTTGAAGTTGGGAATCAGCAGGTTAGGCATCTCGTTCGGGCCGTAGGACCAGGCGGTGGCATACTCGAGGTCGAGTCCCTTTGCCTCCGCTTTCGCCTTTTTCACTGCCGCAGCGTCACCGGCGTTTTCGGCCTTGTCGGCGGCGAGTTCGGAGCCGCCCCTCATCGTGTATCGGGCGTAATTGTAGGTCGGGATGAGCTTGTTGGCGTTGGTCGCTATGCCTACGCACCCGAGAACAAGCAGCAGAGCCGATGCGGCAAAAAACCTCCCGACGCGCTTCTTTCTGTTTTCCTTCACTGCGAGGACGTACCCCAGAAGGGTCAGAGCATAGACGAAGATTACGATTGCAAGGTAGTAGGTGATCTGCGGGTGGTTGGCCTTAATCTGGAAACTCAGGGCAAGGGCGAAGAGCACGGCGCCAAGAACCGTCTGCGGCAGCCACTGTTTCCAGTTTGAGGCCTTCCCGGAGGCTTCAGTGACTTTTTCTGTGGCCTCAGGGCTCTTTTTTTCTGAAGAGCCTCCCGTGCAGAAGAATTTACCGCCCTTCAGACCCTTCAGAGCGCAGCGGTAGGTGTAGGCGACTCCCGCGAGAACCCACGGGAAGAACGCTATGGCCTGCATCTTCGTGTTGTGCCCCACCTGGATAATCTGCATATTGTAGGAGCAGAAGGCGATTGCGATGGCGCCTCCCACGGCAACCCACACCCCGCAGCCGAAGGACAGCATAAGAAGGAATCCCCCCAGCAGGGCTATGAAAAAGTAGGTCGCAGGGCGGCGTCCCAGAAGAAGGAACCTGTAGAGGGCCTTGGTCCAGTCCCCGTCGTAGTCGTCGATGGTTGCCGTCGTCGGCATACCCCCGAACATTGAGTCGGTCCAGCGGGTCTTGTCCTCGGGGTGGGCGGCGTTGTAGGTCAGTGCCTCGTTCGCCATACCCTTCCACGAAGATATATCTCCCTGATTCACAATCTTTCCGCTCAGCACCTCGGGTACGAAAGCGTAGGAAATGACAAGGAAAAGGGCGACGATTCCAATTGCCGCAAGGATTTTCTTCCCAAGAGTCCTGTCTATTTTAATTCTGCTCATATTTATATTTTCTAACATATTTTATCAAAAAGATCCGCCATTTCGCGGGTGAGATGGCGGCGCGAAAAGCGTCCGATGTCGGCGGGATTGTCGGCAAGTTTTCCTTCTTTGAAAAGCGTCCAAAGACGGAGAATCTCAGCCTTCAGACCGTCCCTGTCCTCCCATTCGAAGGTCGCTCCGGCGCCGCTCTCCGAAAGAATCCGAGCCATAGCACCGTCCGTCTGCCCCACTCCCACAACCGGACGGCGGGATGCGAGGTACTCGAAAAGTTTGCCCGGCAGGGTGGCCCTGTATTCCGGCTCCTGACGCAGCGGAAGGATGAGAACGGAGGCCGCGCACTGCGAGCGGACAGCCTTTTCGTGGCTCACATATCCCTGGTCGCGGAGCGCCTCGGCGAGCCCTGCCGCCTTGATGGATTCGATAATCTGCGTGTCGGTCTTGCCGGCAAGAGTAAGGCGCAGCTTCTGACGGAACTCGCCGTCCTCCTCGCAAAGCTCCCCGAGAACGCTCCAGAGGTTCAGCGGGTTGCCGTCGGAGGCGAAAAGTCCCGTGTGCACGATGTTGAACACGTCGCGGTTTTCCTCGCCCGGCTCCTCGTCAAGAGCCCTCATCTGCTCGTCAGCAGTCTCGAAGTCCTCCTCGTCGAACCCGTTGGTAATCAGCTCCACAGGGGTCGAAGTCATACTCTTGAACTCGTCCTGCACAAGCGGGGAGACGGCAACCACCACTGTGGCGTCGTCAAGAACCTGTTTCTCGAGGCGGCGGTGCTTTCGGCGCGAGAGGGCCGTGAGCGGAAGGTGCTTGAAGTAGAACATCCGGGTCCACGGGTCGCGAAAGTCCGCCACCCACGGAATGCCCGTTGAGAGGGAGAGCCTTCGCGCTATAAGGTGCATAGAATGAGGGGGACCCGTGCTCACGATTACATCAACAGGATGCTCCTCAAGATATTTTTTCAGAAAACTCACCGACGGCCTCACCCAGAAGCAGCGAGGGTCGGGAATGAAGAAATTGCCGCGGATCCAGAGCGAAAGCCTCTGTCCGAGACTCTTTTTCTGTGCGTTTATGGGGTTCACCTCGCCTGTCGGGGCGCCTGCAGAGGAGCCTTTTGGGGAGCTCTCCCCGCCGCCCTGCTCGCAAAAACGCTTTTCAGAGCCGCTCTGATTGCTCTCCCTGCATAAGCCTTTGGATGCACCCTTTCCCGCGCCGCTCCGATTTCCGCCTTTTCCTAAGAGGCGCAGTAGCTTGCGGTAGATTCCGTAGGGCTCGAAAATGGGCCTGCGGATAATCTCGGCATCCTCCGGCACATCCTCCTCAAGGGTGGCGTCCACTGCGGTAAGCTCCGGATTGGATGGGGTGTAAATCACCGGCTGCCAGCCTGTCTGGGGCAGATATTTCGAGAATTTAACCCATCTCTGCACCCCGGAACCTCCGGACGGCGGCCAGTAATATGTTATGATCAAGACCCGTTTCATATTATATCTCTTACTTATTGATTTGAGATGGATTGAGGAGGATAGATTTCTTTTCGAAGAGAGAGTGTACTGGAGTACTCGACCGATGAGAAAAGAAATATAGCCCCTCAAGACACTCAAATCCTCAAATCCCCATTTTTTCTTTCATAGAACGAAGTAGATCAAAGGCTTGCAGCGGAGTGATGGAATTCAAATCCACCGCCTCCAGGTCCTCCTTCAGAGAGGAAAGCAGCGGATCGTCCAGCTGGAAAAAGCTCAGCTGCAGCGCCCCGTCGCTCTCCACCCGCCCGGCCTTCACCGTGTGCGGCTTCACCTTCTTTGCCGGGGTCTTCCCCTCTTCTCCCGCCTCCAGAGCGGCAAGCGTCCTCTCGGCCGAATCAAGGACCTGCTGCGGCATCCCCGCCATCCTCGCCACGTGCAGACCGAAGCTGTGCGCCACTCCGCCCTCCACCATCTTGCGGAGGAAAATAACCTTCTTCCCCACCTCCTTCACGGCGATGTGGTAGTTGCGGATGTGCGGATAGACCGTCTCCATATCGTTCAGCTCGTGGTAGTGCGTCGCAAACAGGGTCTTCGCCCCCTTGCCGTACTCGTGGAGATACTCAACGATTCCGCGCGCGATGGACATTCCGTCGTAGGTGGAAGTTCCGCGGCCGATTTCGTCCAGAAGAACGAGCGAGCGCGGGGTCAGGTTGTGAAGGATCATCGAAGTCTCGAGCATCTCCACCATAAATGTGGACTCGCCCCGGGAAATGTTGTCCGAAGCGCCCACACGGGTGAAAATCTTGTCGCACCATCCGATTTCGGCCTTCTCGGCAGGCACGAACGAGCCCACCTGCGCAAGCAGCACTATGAGCGCCGTCTGCCTCAGAAGGGCGGACTTTCCCGCCATATTCGGTCCCGTAAGTATTATGATCTGCTGCCCCTCGGAGTCCAGATGCACGTCGTTCGGGATGTATTCCTCCCCGACCGGCATCAGAGTCTCGATGACAGGGTGGCGTCCCGCCGTGATGTCGATTTTCCTCCCGGAGTTCATCGAAGGGCGGCAGTAGTGCCTCTCAAGGGCAAGGGATGCAAAGCCCGCGAGAACGTCGAGTTTCGCTA
Source organism: Flexilinea sp. (assembly GCA_963589825.1). Lineage (GTDB taxonomy): Bacteria > Bacteroidota > Bacteroidia > Bacteroidales > UBA932 > Cryptobacteroides. The sequence goes on from CAVAMP010000002.1 coordinate 87,926, forward strand.
CGACCGTGCAGTCCTTCTGCACCCTTACGACATTGCGGCGGATTTTCTCCACAAGCTCCGCATATATTTTCGACTCCAGAACATAGATTTTCTCCTCTGCCCCGAGAATCTTCTCTTCGTACTCCTTAAGTTCCTGAGTTATATATCTTTCCGCTCCGACGAGCGTCTGTTTCCGAACCCAATCCTCAGGGACCTTGTCCTTGTGAACATTGCGCACTTCAAGGAAATATCCGAAGACGGAATTATACCCCACCTTGAGCGAGGAAATCCCCGTGCGCTCGGTCTCCCTCTGCTGAAGCTCAAGAAGATAGTCCTTTCCGTGGCGCGCTATTTTTCTGAGTTCATCCAGCTCGGAGTTCACCCCGGAGGCAATCACGTCGCCTTTTCCGATGAGGGCCGCGGCATCGCTGTCAAGGGTCTTGTCCAAAAGCTCATACAGGTCGGGACAAGGGTCCAGCTGTCCGGCGAAGGCTTTCAAGGGCTCGCAGCCCGACTCTTCGCAGAGAGCCTTAATCGGCTTAATCTGCGCAAGCCCCCTTTTCAGCATCAGAGCGCCGCGAGGCTGGATTTTGCCCGCTCCCGCTCTCGAAACGCCCCTTTCAAGGTCGCCCACATCGGAAATGAGCGCCTGGACCTCGGCGAGTTTGTCAGAGTTGAGTGTGAACCACTCCACGATGTCGTGCCTCTGCCCCAGCTCCTCCAGGTCCATAATCGGCAGGGCGAGCCAGTTCCTCAACTGCCTTGCGCCCATCGGGCAGGAAGCCCTGTCCACAACGTCTATAAGGCTCACTCCGTCCTTCCCGCCGGTGCTCTGGAATATCTCCAGGTTGCGAAGAGTGAACTGGTCCATCCACACGAACTTGTCGCCGTCGATGCGGGAGATGGAACATATATTCCCGAGACCCGTGTGCTGGGTCTGCTCCAAATAAACGAGCAGCGCCCCCGCCGAGGTCACTCCCAGGGCGAAATTGTCCACGGCAAAACCCTTCAGGGAGTCCACCTGAAGCTGTTTTTTCAGTTTCTCGACCGAGTTCTCCCAGACGAAGGCCCATTCCTCCAGAGTGGAGATGTAGTAGCGTCCGCCGGTCCTCTCGCGCACGCCCTTTTCATATCCCCGGGGCAGGAGAAGTTCCTTGGGTGAAAAAGAATCGAGGAGGTTGAGGGCATAGTCGAGCGACCCCTCGGCGACCTGGAATGTGCCCGTGGACACGTCCAGAAAGGCCACTCCGCAGCGGTTTTTCTCAAAAGAGAGCGCGGCGATGAAGTTGTTTTCCTTCTCCCGCAGGAGCTCCTCGTTGAAGGCTACGCCGGGGGTCACTACCTCGGTGATGCCTCGTTTAACTATGTTCTTGGTGAGTTTGGGGTCTTCGAGCTGGTCGCAGATGGCGACTTTAAGGCCTGCGCGTACAAGCCGCGGAAGGTAGTTGTCGATGGCGTGATAGGGGAATCCGGCCATAGGAACGGCGTCCGAAACAGTGTTGGAGCGCCGCGTGAGGATGATTCCGAGGATTTTGCTCGCAGTCACCGCGTCGTCTCCGTATGTCTCATAAAAGTCTCCGCACCGAAAAAGCAGCAGCGCCTCCGGATGTTGTGCCTTCACCGCAAAAAACTGCTTCATCATAGGCGTCAGCCCTTCTTTTTCCTTAGCCATCGTGTATCTATGTTCTTAACTTAGTAAACAAAACACCGTCTGAAGAGCCCTCCAGGCCCCAAAGGCGCAAATAACCCGCTAAATTAAGGAAAAAAGCCGACAAAGCCAAAAATGGACTCATCAGAGGAGCTGACTTTTAATAATTCAGCCCGAAAGCCCGCTCATATCCGTTTGGCATTTTTGCGGTATTTTACAGGAACATTGTAAGCATTACCGGCAGAAGAATGGTTTGCTCGTCTTTGCGCAGGTCTTTCGTGTAGATGAGATACCTTTCACCGATATGCTCTGAATACTTCCGACAGAACTCGTCAAGCGATTTGTGAGTTTTGTAGGCAGAAGACTTGACTTTTATAGGCCACAATTTCGTCCCTCGCGACAGCAGGAAATCCACTTCGTAATTATGATTGGATGTCTCAGACCGCCAGGTGTGGTAGAACAACTTATTGCCGGACGCGACGAGCATCTGAGCAACCGCATTCTCATACACATAACCCATATCCGCCGCCAAATGGTCGCTCAGCAGTTTCTGATAGATGATATTTTCCGTTACATCCTTGTCCCAAAATGCAAGAGTGATGAACAGGCCTGTGTCGCTGACATACATCTTGTATTGGTCATAATTGGTGTGCGCAGGCAGGCCAACGCTCGGATTGTCCGCGTGATGCGCGAAATTTACTGTGAGACTGTCCTCCAAATCCCGCAGGTACTCGGAGACACTGCTTTTGGGCTCGTTCTTTCCCAATACGCTTGTCCGCTGATAGCGTGAGGCATTCCTGCTGAGTTGGGACGGAATGGCACTGAAGAGTTTAGAGACATTGCCCTCCGGGTCAATCTTCAGGAAGTCATCTATATAAAGTTCGATAATCTCCCTTTTTTTCGCATCCACATCGGAGAGATTGTTGGTGTCGAGGTAGGTGTTTACTGCCTGAGGCATACCGCCTACCAGCATATAAAGACGGAAATCCCTAAGGAGTTTGCGCACGACGGCATCGCCGAAAGGCCGTTTATTCTCGAACGCCTCGCGCAGCAGGGAGATGGAGACTTCATCCCCCAGAGCCCAGCGGAACTCCTCATAATCCATAGGATACATCGTAATGCGGGTCTCTTCACTCGGGATGACGATTCCTGTGGTGTTTTTCCTGATTGAAAGCAGAGAGCCGGTTTCTATGTAGTCGTACCTGTGATCCTTTACAAGATATTTGATTGCCTCTCTGGCCTTCGGACACTTCTGCACTTCGTCAAATATGATGACCGACTTGCGTTCATACAGCTTGACCCTATAGATGTACTGGAGCTGCATAAAGAAATTGTTCCTGTCCGAGATATTCTCAACCGCCTCCCACACAGCAGCCGGGGCATCGGCAAAGTCAATCAGAATATAGCTTTGATATTCCTTCCTTGCAAACTCTTCAGCGACAGTGGACTTCCCGACCCGTCTCGCTCCCTTGATCAGAAGAGCGGTCTCGCCGTCGCGGGTGTTCTTCCACTGCAACATCCGGTCATAAATCTTGCGTTTGAAAATTCGTGTTTTTTCCATAAGGCAATCCTTGATCTGTTGCAAAATTAGCCGTCTTTTGCCGAATCCCCAAATTTATTTCGTGATTTTCCTGCCGAATCCCCGTTTTTAGGCCCTTTCTCAGGATGTCTGTTTACAAAACTTACAAATCTTTGTTAGAAAGGCGAAATTCTCTCGTTAGTTGCCGATTTTAGATATGTCGCATTCCCTCCAGAAGCCATCTCCACGCCGGCACAACTCTTATCGTGTTTCCGTCTTCTGAAATTGAGCATTCCTGGTCAGAGGTTACGATGGTCAT
>CAVAMP010000003.1:0-23169 GCA_963589825.1 Flexilinea sp.
CAAAGTCCGAGGCGGAGTTGGAGGAAGAGAAAAATTCGCGGCTGAGGCCAGCACGCACGAGGGCGTCCATTGCGCTCCTGAGCCTGTCTGTGCTAAGCCGAGAGTTAAATGCGCTGTCGCCATCGGGAGATGCGCTCGCGCTGAAAGTCACCTTCACCCTTCCGGAAGTGAGCGTGCGGGAAAGCTGCGCGGTCTCCCTTACAAAACGCGCCACGGTCCTGCCGTTCGAGCGGAACGACGGGTCATATTTTGAGGATCCGACCGGGAAATAAATCTCTATCGAAGAGACTTGTGCAGAGACAGCAGAGGAACCTTTCGATGAGGCCTGGGAAGAGCTCCGTGCATATAAACCAACATACCCCCCCCCAGCATAATGCCGTGAGTATCAAGAAGATACATCTCAATCTCGAGAAGGTCATCAGTTTAATCATACACATCCATAGGCTTTACGCAATAGCTCTTTTCCATAGCTTTTGGTTAAAGCGGATCGCAAAGATAGCAGTTATTTTCCTAATAAGTCCTAAAAAATGGTTAAATTTGTGCGGATTGGAGATTCGCTTCAAGGCAGACCCGCCCGAGCGAAACTCAAATATATATCAAATACTTACGAAACTTAAAATTCATCAACATTATGGCACTCGAACAGCAAATCCAGAAGGATATTATGGAGGCGATGAAGGCTAAAGACACCGTCCGCCTCAATTCTGTACGTTCAATCAAGTCGGCGATTCTCCTCGCGAAGACCTCTGAGGGCGGAGCCAAGGAGCTCAGCGACGCTGACATCGTGAAGATTATCCAGAAGCTCTCCAAGCAGAGGAAAGAGTCGGCCGAGCAGTACACCGCCGCAGGGCGCAAAGAGCTCGCGGACAACGAGTTGGCTGAGGCGGCAATTCTCGACGCCTACCTTCCTAAGCAGCTCAGCGAGGCCGAGGTGGAAGAAAAGCTCAAGGCTATTATCGCCCAGGTCGGGGCAAGCGCTCCTTCCGATATGGGCAAGGTGATGGGCGTTGCCACCAAGCAGCTCGCAGGCCTTGCCGAGGGGCGGACTATCTCTACCATAGTAAAAAGGTTGCTTGCTTAGAGGCTTCAATCTCTAATATAGGACAAAAGAAAAGGCCGGCTAAAATTGCTTTTAGTCGGTCTTTTTATTGAACAACGCGGTAAACCGCTTTTAGACAGCAGCCTATTTAGTCCTGCACGGTGGCAAGGACTTCGCGGATTTTCGCTTCGATTTCGTCGCAGAGCTCAGGGTTGTCGGTAAGGAGCTGCTTCACGGCTTCACGGCCCTGGGCGAGCTTCTGGTCGTTGTAGCTGAACCACGAGCCGCTCTTCTTAATGATGTCGTACTCGACTCCGAGGTCGATCACTTCACCCACGTGGGAGATACCCTCGCCGAAGACAATGTCGAACTCTGCCTTCTTGAACGGCGGAGCCATCTTGTTCTTCACGATTTTCACCCTTGTGCGGTTTCCGAGAGCCTCGTCGCCGTCCTTGATCTGGGTGGTCCTGCGGACATCCACGCGGACTGACGCGTAGAACTTGAGGGCGTTACCGCCGGTGGTGGTCTCAGGGTTGCCGAACATCACTCCGATCTTGTCGCGGAGCTGGTTGATGAAGATGCAGCAGGTGTTTGTCTTGCTGATGTTTGCGGTGAGTTTTCTCAGCGCCTGGCTCATAAGCCTTGCCTGAAGACCCATCTTCGAGTCGCCCATCTCGCCTTCAATCTCGGCCTTCGGGGTGAGGGCAGCGACAGAGTCGATGACGATGATGTCGATGGCGCCGGAACGGATGAGGTTGTCGGCGATTTCGAGAGCCTGCTCGCCGTTGTCAGGCTGGGAGATGAGAAGGGTGTCGAGGTCAACGCCGAGGTTCTTCGCGTAGGTGCGGTCGAAGGCGTGCTCCGCGTCGATGATGGCGGCGATGCCTCCCTGGCGCTGTGCCTGCGCGATTGCGTGGATTGCGAGGGTGGTCTTACCGCTGGACTCAGGGCCGTAGATTTCGATGACCCTTCCGCGCGGGTATCCGCCGATGCCAAGGGCGTGGTCCAGTGCGATGGATCCGCTCGGAATCACGGAAACTTCCCACTGCGGCTGGTCGCCGAGCTTCATAATCGTTCCCTTGCCGTAGTCCTTCTCGATTTTGTCTATGGTCGCCTGCAGTGCCTTGAGTTTCGCAGCATTGGCGGCGCCGTTTTCCTGTGTGTCAACTTCTTTTGCCATATAGATATTATTTAAGTTTTCAGTTTTGTGTCGATTTAAGGATAGATGCCTCCGCTTTCAAAGATGAGCCCTCCGCTCCGGCAGTCACACCTTTGCAAAGGTATTAAATTGTTTGCAATTATTTCGCGGAAAAGAGCGGGGTCAGCGAAGATTTTTGCTTTTTTTGAATCTTTTTTTCTTTTTCTTTAACCCATCCATATCACTAAACGCCCCCAAACTTTAACCCCCCATCTATTTTGCCCACTTCGCACAAAAAAAGCCGGCTAAAATAAGTCGGCTTTAATTAAATTAGAAAACATAAAGGGGTAAAGAAAAAGATGGAGTGCAAGGCTTGCGGTGAAGCCTAATACCGGAGCAACCCTTCGGTTGTGAGGATTTAGGCAAGCCGCGTAACGCGGCAATCCGCTTTTTATTTGCCCCTTTCCGCGTTTACTGCTCCTCAGGACCATCGTTCTCCGGACCCTGCGGGCCAGCCTGAGGTCCCTGCGGACCCTGCTGCTGAGCGCCCTTTGCCATCTCCTCGGAAGCTGCGTGCCAAGCCTGCTCGAGCTCTGAATTGTAGCGGTCGATGTCGGCGATGTTCTGAGCCTTCACTGCCTCTTTGAGAGAAGCGAGAGCGGACTCGATTGAGCTCTTGTGATTTGCCGGGATCTTGTCGCCAAGCTCCTTGAGGTTCTTCTCGGTCTGGAAGCACATTGCATCGGCGTTGTTGATCTTGTCGATTCTTTCCTTCTCGGCCTTGTCGGCTGCCTCGTTGGCCTTGGCCTCGTCACGCATCCTCTTGACTTCCTCGTCTGAAAGGCCTGAAGAAGCTTCGATTCTGATCTTCTGCTCCTTGCCGGTGGCGTTGTCCTTTGCGCTGACATTAAGGATACCGTTTGCATCGATATCGAATGTCACCTCAATCTGAGGCACGCCCCTCGGAGCCGGAGTGATGCCGTCGAGGATGAAGTTGCCGATGAGCTTGTTGTCCTTTGCGAGGGACCTTTCGCCCTGAAGCACGTGGATGTCAACTGCAGGCTGGTTGTCGGCCGCCGTAGAGAACACCTGTGACTTGCGGGTCGGGATGGTGGTGTTCGCGTCGATGAGTTTCGTCATCACGCCGCCGAGGGTCTCGATACCGAGTGAAAGCGGAGTGACATCCAGAAGGACAACGTCCTTGAGGGAAGACTCGCCTGAGAGGATACCGCCCTGAACGGCTGCACCGATGGCTACGACCTCATCCGGGTTGACGCTCCTGTTAGGCTCCTTGCCGAAGAACTTCTTGACAATCTCCTGGACTGCAGGGATACGGGTTGAACCGCCCACGAGAAGAACTTCGTCGATGTCTGAAGGCTGAAGGCCTGCATCAGCGAGGGCTTTGCGGCAAGGCTCGAGGGTCTTGTTGATGAGAGAGTCTGCTAGCTGCTCGAATTTTGCCCTGGTGAGAGTCTTTACAAGGTGCTTTGGCACACCGCCGACCGGCATAATGTAAGGCAGGTTGATTTCGGTTGAAGTCTGGCTTGAAAGCTCGATCTTCGCCTTCTCGGCTGCTTCCTTAAGTCTCTGAAGCGCCATAGGATCTGCCTTGAGGTCCACACCGTCGTTCTCTGAGGCGAACTCTTTTGCAAGCCAGTCGATGATCACCTGGTCGAAATCATCACCGCCGAGGTGGGTATCACCGTTAGTTGACTTAACCTCGAACATACCGCCGCCGAGGTCGAGGATTGAGATATCGAATGTACCGCCTCCGAGGTCGAAGACCGCAATCTTCATATCCTTGTTCATCTTGTCAAGACCGAATGCAAGCGCAGCCGCAGTCGGCTCGTTGACGATACGCTTTACGTCGAGTCCCGCAATCTTGCCGGCTTCCTTGGTGGCCTGACGCTGAGAGTCTGAGAAGTATGCAGGGACTGTGATGACAGCCTCGGTAACTTCCTGACGCAGATAGTCTTCCGCAGTTTTCTTCATCTTCTGAAGAATCATTGCTGAGATCTCCTGCGGAGTGTAGAGACGTCCGTCGATGTCCACACGCGGAGTATTGTTGTCGCCCCTGACGACCTTGTAAGGAACCCTTTCGATTTCCTTGGTTACCTGGTCGTAGGTCTCGCCCATAAACCTCTTGATTGAGTAGACAGTCTTGTGAGGGTTGGTGATAGCCTGACGTTTTGCCGGGTTACCGATTTTCCTCTCGCCGCCGTCGGTGAATGCTACCACTGACGGGGTGGTTCTCTGTCCTTCGTTGTTGATGATCACGGTCGGCTCGTTGCCTTCCATTACGGCTACGCAAGAGTTCGTAGTACCGAGGTCAATACCAATAATCTTTCCCATAGTATTCTGAATTTTTAATTATTATCAAACTTAAACCTTGTCTCCTCGGGCTTTTCCGTGCCTTCGGACGACGCAGAAGGAATAAACGAAACTTGTGCCAGCAGAGGGACTGGGCCTTTTTCGTGACATTTTGTCAGAATTTATGCATATATCCGGCTATTGTCCGTGACAATTTGTAAATTTGCACCCCGAACGGGCCGTGTGCCATTACCCTCCATATTGCCTGACGGAATATATGCATACGTCCCCATATATAAGAGGTAAAGAAATCTTCCGAAATAATATAGTACTATGATATATAGACAATTACCAGACGCCGAGTACGAAGACCTGAAGGAAAGGATACTCTATGAGGACAACCATATACTGATTGTGAACAAGAAAGCCGGCGAAATCGTGCAGGGGGACAAGACCGGAGACGAGACCCTCGGAGACCGCTACAAAGCCTTCATAGCCCAGAGGGACTCAAAGCCCGGGCAGGTTTTCATCGGCATTCCGCACCGTCTGGACCGCCCTGTGAGCGGGATTGTCCTTCTTGCGAAGACCTCCAAGGCCCTCGAAAGGCTCACGGCGATGTTCCGCGACGGGAGCATCCACAAGACCTACTGGGCACTTTGCTGCGCCGCTCCAGCCAAACCCGAGGGAGAACTTGTGGGCTGGATGGTCAGGAACGAAAAACAGAACAAGTCCTATATATGTAAAGGGGCCGTCCCTGCAGTGCCATCAGACGGGGACGACGCTCCCGCGAACGGGCTTAGCTCCAAGACGGCGCCGGGACTCACCCCGCCTCGTCCGGACGCCAAACTCGCACGCCTGCGCTACCGCCTTGCGGGGCACAGCGAAAGATATTTTCTCGTGGAGGTGGAACTTCTCACCGGACGCCACCATCAGATCCGCTGCCAGCTTGCCAATGAGGGCTGTCAGATAAAAGGCGACCTCAAATACGGAGCGCCGCGCTCAAACCCCGACGGAGGCATCTGCCTGCATTCCCGCAAGGTTTCGTTCATCCATCCGGTGAAAAAGGAACGGGTGGAAGTCACTGCGCCGCTGCCTGCGTCTTGGCCGGAAATCACAATTGCTTAACGCCGTCAGCGTAAATCTGACCTCTCTATTATTTAACCCGGCCGGTGTAGGCTTCGGCGGCGGAGGTGTCAAGAGCGGCTTTGAAGAAATCCTGCTGGGCTTTCCAGAGGGACTCGTTCCACGGCTTCGGCCCGTCGCTTATCTGGATTATCCAAAGGCGGAGCTGACGCTTGTGCCAGTTGACCATACAGGAAGTTCCCCAGGCGCCGCCGTGTCCGAACCATCCGTTTTCTGAATCCTTTTCAGGGGCTGTGAGGCCGAGAGAATAGCCTTCCATCCCCTCCGGACGGGTGCTCACTGCAAGTATTTCCTTCACAGTCTCTTCCCTGAGAATCCTCGCGCCGTTGTCTCCGACGCCAAGATTCATCAGCATTTTGTAGAACTTGAGCTGGTCCTCTGCCGTGGTCCAGAGGCCTGCGCCCGCAGAGGCGAAGACGTGGGAGTCGTTGTATGGACGCTGCTCCCAGGGGTTCTCCTCCAGGTGCTGCGCAGGAGAATCGGCAAAGGAGCGGTAGAGCTCAATCTGAGTGCGGAGCTGCCTGTCTGTGGGCCAGAACCAGGTGGACTTCATCCCGAGAGGGTCGAGAACGGTCTGCTTGAGATAATTTTCCCATTTCATTCCGGTCACCGCCTCAACGACTGCGGCGGCGATGTCAATCCCGGTGTTGGAATACTGAATCGAAGTGCCGGGCTCGAAAAGAAGCGGACTTTCAGCCGCAACGGAAGCAATCTGACGAAGCGGGCCTCCGCCGGACCAGCCTCCTCCGCGGACATCCCGGCGCTTGGCGCTGCACTCGAACGGGAAACCTCCCGTGTGGTTGAGCACCATTCTGAGCGTGAGCACATTATGCGCTTTTTTGAGTACTACGGTGCTGTCGGTTCCGGACTCCCTGACCCAGAGAGTCTTGAACTCGGGAAGATATTTCGAAACGGGGTCGTCGAGACTTAGTTTTCCCTCCTCGATGAGCTTTGCGACTGTGACTCCGCAGAAACCCTTTGTCTGGGAGCACTGCATAAAGATATTGTCCAGACGGATGGGGCGCTTCGCCTCGAGGTCCGCATAACCCGCGCAGCAGACTTCCTGCACTCCATTGCTGTAGAGAATGCTGATGGCGCCGGGCAGAACGCCGCTGTCAACGAACGGCTGAAGCGCCTCCTTCACGTATGTAGTTCCCGAAGGCTTTACCTTTTCTCTTGCCGGGGCGGGAGTGAGGGCGCCGGAAAGCGCAATGAGAATCAGGGAGAGTATTATCCTTTTCATTTCAGCGGATTATTTGCGCTCGGCGGCGATGGCCTCGTTGTAGCAGTGGCGGCACAGAGGCTCGTAGATGTCCTTTTCTCCCAGTTCCACAAGGTTTTCGCTCTTGGAGAGGCGGTGGGAGTGCTGGGCCGGGCTTCCGCATTTTACGCAGATGGCGTGAACCTTCTGCACATCCTCGGCAACAGCCATAAGGGCCGGCATCGGGCCGAAAGGTTTCCCGAGAAAGTCGGTGTCAAGGCCCGCGATGATGACCCGGATTCCGCTGTTCGCAAGCGACTGGGCCACGTCCACGATGGTCTCGTCGAAGAACTGCGCCTCGTCGATGCCTACGACCTGCACCCCTGCCACCATCGACAGAATTTTCGCAGGAGAGTCAATCGGGAAAGAAGGGATGTGCTTGCTGTCGTGAGACACCACGTCGTCCTCGGAATAACGGACATCTATGCAGGGTTTGAAGATGGCGATTTTCTGGTTGGCGAACTGGGCGCGACGGATTCTTCTGATGAGTTCCTCGGTTTTGCCGGAGAACATAGATCCGCAGATGACCTCGATCGAGCCTGTGGATTTTGAATTTTCGAGAAACATTTCGGTTATAATTTGAGTAATTTGGGTAATTATGCCTAATTTTGCGGCTTGCGAGCGCAAATATAGTTAAATCTCAGTTTATGGAAAACAGCCAAAACAGGTTTTTGAACGAAATTCTGACAAAAATATCCGCCCTCAAGGCCGAGCTTTCCGAGCTGGAAAGGCAAGTCGCTGAGTATCAGGCGACGCTTGAAGACCTTCCTGAAGCGGAAACCATAGCCCAAGCCTCAGCGGAGAAAGAGCCTCAGATAGAGGCACCTGTCCACATAGATATGGGTCCGGACCTTATCGCGGTTGAGCCGGTCGTTGTGGAGAAAGATGTATTCGGAGGCATCGTCCAGACGGAGGAAAGCGCCTCTGACGATGAAGACCTCCCTGAAGGCGACACTCCGGAATTGACACCCGAGCCGTCCACAAGCGGCACCGAGCCGTCCACAAGCAGCACCGAGCCGTCCACAAGCGGCATCGAGCCGGCTGCCGACTCAGCTCCGGCCCTTAAGGTGGAAATCGACCCGATGGCGGAAATCCTGCCGCTGGGAGAGGCAATCGGAAGCCGCAAGAGCGTGGTTATGGACAGGATGGCCTCGCACGAGAGGTGGAGAACCGACATCCCGGGAACTCCTGTGAGCGACATCCGCAGCGCCATCTCCCTCAACGACCGCATTCTTTTCATCAACACCCTTTTCGGCGAAGATCCGATAGCCTTCAAGGAAACTCTCTCCGCGCTGAACGGAGCCGCCTCTTTCGAGGACGGAGTCTTGCTTCTGAAAGAGCGCTATCCTCTCTGGAACACCGATTCCGACACGGTCTACCGCTTTATGATGGCCGTAAGGCGGAAACTGAAATAGGGCAAGCGCGCCTGGCGCCACTTACATTCCATAAAATAAAGTTCACATACACAATAATTTACTCAAGTTTCGCACTGCGAAAGTTAAACAATTTAAGAGTCTAAAACCAGCTATATGGCCGGAGTATTATACATAGTTCCGACACCGGTCGGAAATCTCGAAGACATCACCCTTCGCGCCATAAGGGTGCTCAAGGAGGCGGACCTCATCCTTGCCGAAGACACCCGCACCAGCTCCGTGCTCCTCAAGCATTACGACATCCACGGCCGCCTGGAGTCCCACCACAAGTTTAACGAGCACAAGACCGCCTCAATAATAAAGGACAGAATCCTCGCCGGGGCGAATGTAGCCCTCATCAGCGACGCCGGCACTCCTGGCATCTCAGACCCGGGATTTCTCCTCGTAAGGACCTGTGTGGAGGAAGGCATTGAGGTGTTCACACTGCCGGGAGCAACCGCCTTTGTCCCCGCCCTTGTAAGTTCCGGCTTTCCCTGCGACCGTTTCTGCTTCGAGGGCTTCCTTCCTGTCAAAAAAGGCCGTCAGACCAAGCTGAAGGAGCTCGCTGAAGAAACCCACACGATGATTTTCTACGAATCGCCCTACCGCCTGGTGAAAACTCTCGACCAGTTCGCCGAAGTCTTCGGGCCCGAAAGGCGCTGCTCCGTAGCCCGCGAAATCTCAAAAATCCACGAAGAACACCGCCGCGGCACCCTCGCCGAGGTTTCCGCCTGGTACAAAGCCCACGAACCCAAAGGCGAAATCGTCCTCATCGTTGAAGGCAAAAAGGAGTAGTTACTTCTTTTTTGCGAATAAATTTCCTATTTGACACCAATAGAAAAAGGCTTCCGGCCTGACCGATTTTATCTTGTTTATCGCATCCGGCACCGGAGGTTGTACTCGGAATCTTCGCATATCTGACACTGGACTGAATCTCTCAAATTCATCTACGCCAAGTCGCAGCAAGACAGAGAGATAGGCTGCTTTCGACGCGTTCACTACGGCAGAATAATAAGTATAATTCTCACTGAAGACAAGGTCTCGTATCTGGGCAATCCCCTTTGAGAGTTCCCGAAATTCAAAACTGCCGTCATTGGAATAGACATTTGCGCATATCAGAAGTGAAGTGTTGTAGATATCATTCAGAACAGACGACACATCGGCCGGGTTCAGATTCCTATATCCCAGCTCAATCGGGACTAAACGAAAGAATGTTTCTCTGACGGTTCCCAAATTATCTACTCTGTCAAAGAGAGAGGCTACATCGAACAATTGCTTGATAATCTCCATAGAACAGTGACGCTCCTCAATCTCACCCTTGCGGTTCACGATTCTCTTGATGTAGGGAATCCCAGTAGTATTCGGAGCATACGCAGTCAGTTTGTCACCGAGCAAGTCATCCCTGCTCGGCACATTGACATACACCGGGTCACCTGTAAGGCACAGAAATCTGCTTGAGATGGCTTTCCTTTCCACTCGAGAGTAATTACAATCTTCAAAGAGGACATCCAGCAGAATTTTCTCTGTCTCGACATTAGTCACATACGAAACCTGATAGAAACACTTGGCGTGAGTCTTTGGGACATTGTTGCGGGATATTCTGTTTACCGGTTTTATTCCATTAAAGCCGTATTCTTGAGCGTACTGATTGAGATAGGAAATGACATCCGTCCCGGGAGGACAGACAATGTCAATATCCACAGACAATCTGTTGGCGCAGTCAAGCTGAAGCATTGCCGCCGAACCGCCTTTAAAGATGAACGGACAGCCCGACCTCGCAAGCGCCTCAAGGAGGCAGAGAGCGCGAATCGCCTTTTCAAGCAGAGTCAGATCGCGGATGCCACATCGCCTGCCGGTTTCAGCTATCCACTCCAGAGTGCGGCTTGTGGGAGAAATCATGGCATAGTCGAATTTATCAGACCCTGTATTTCTTCTTTCCTGCTTCTTCTGGAGGCATAGCGCAACATAGTTTTCTTATCTATTGCATACTCATCCGAAGCATTTTCATAAATCGTGTAGAGCTCCGAGTCTCTCGCGAAACTGAATTCAGGGTCTATCGCTATGTCAACAAGTATTTTTTCCAGCCTCGGCACCGGGACTCCATCTGAATTGTCAACTGGGGATTCAGTTATCAGAGGTTTCACAATGAGGCTCGGACGGCCTGCGGCATACAGCAAATATTCCCTCTCGGTCGGAGAAAAAAGGGAGAGGCGCCAAGTTGCGCACTTCAAGTCTTCAAATGCCGCCTCGGCTACATCCCGATCAAGTTCAACAATCAGAATATCAATATTGGGAATGTGCTGCATAAATGAAGAAAGTGCCGCCGCTTGAGAAATGCACATTTTTGAATAAGGGTATTTTGCTGACAAAAAATCAAATATCTCCTTCCCCTCCGAAGTGACTCTCGAGAGGTACTGTTTCCTGTAATTTTCCGCCAACTTATATTTTCCCGGAGACACTCTTTGGAGGTTTCCGGATGACAACAAACGGCTTAGAGCCACAGAAAAACTTCGTAGCGACCTCTCAGGGCAGTTATGTTCAGCCCAGTTGAGGAAGTCCGCGCGAACAAGCGTCTTTCCGTGCTCCATAGCATAGTTCATTATCGTGCATTCCATAGTCATAATGCTGCAAAATTATAACAAATTCGGCAATTTTAATAATTTTTGCCACATTTGTTATAATAATTTATTAGGCATCCCGACCCCGCATCAGTCCTTGATTACGAAGTCGGTGATGTTTTTCAGGCCCGTCATCCCGTAGTAGGCGCTCACTATGTCGCCGCAGAGGATAACCTGCGCGCCAAGCATTTCGGGGTTGTCAACGAGGTTGAGTTCATCCCTGGCATCGCCTTCTAGAAGCTGGACCGAGAGACAGGACTCCCTTGAAGATGAAGAGGACCTCGGGCCCAGCAGAATGTTGCTGCGGGCTTTGAAGGGCCCGGTGAACGATGCGTTCGCACTCGTGAGGTCTCCGCCCACGATGTAGCCGCTCACCCAGACTCCGGTCTCCCCGATGCTGGCTTTGGCCTGCGAAACGGTGAGCGCGTCGGAGTCGGTGCTCCCCTTGCCGCCCGAAGTTCCCGATGAGCCTCCGTCCGAATCTCCGCTCGAGGAGCTGTCCCCTATCGTGTAACTGTCTCTAATCCAAGTTTTTGTCGTGTCAACTGAAATGGAGATTCCGCCTCCGGAAGTGCTTGACGACGAGCCTCCGGAAGAGGAGGATGCGACCTTCACCGCAAGACGGAGAACTTCTCCGGAAGAGAGAGTCCGGCTCATAAGAGTCTTGGTGGAAGAGTTTTCCACGAGCAGAAGGCTGATTTTTCCGGGATTGAAGTAGGCGATCCGCTTTTCCGAGTAGGAATAGAGCAGGCGGCCGTCAGCGGCGGACAGGAAGAGCGTGGACTCAGGATATGTTGTTAAAAAGCCCGAGGCTATGTTCAGGCGCACTCCGCAGTTTTTCATCGTGCAGGAAAGCCTTACGCCTATTTCGCTTCCGGATGGGACTACAACGCACTGCTCGTCGCCATACTGGGGCGAGGCGAATGCGGGTTTAGCAAATTCGCAGGAGGCAACCTTCACCACATAACTCCCCGGGGCGAGGGAGAATTTCTCCGGCGAGTCGCCGTATTTTCCGCTGTAAACCGAGGTTCCGTCCGAGGCGGTGACGCTGAGAAGAAAACTGTTGGTGTCCACTTTCTCGCCTGTGGATGCCTTGGTCTCGGCGACGCTTTCATCGTCAAAGCGAAGCGACATAACCCCGAGGCCGCTTCCGCCAGTTCCTCCCCCTCCCTCCCCGGGGTCATCGGGCTGGATTGTAAAAAGCGAGCAGGAAAGGAGTAACGGGAAAATCGAGGAAAGTCCAAAAGCCCTATAAAAGACATTTTTATAAGATTTGGCTCTCCGGGGCTTAGGCGGGAGAGAATTTGGGGGCGAGACTTCAAGTCTCAGTTTAGGGAAAATTGCGTCCATATCTTTTTCGCATTAGCGCCACGGCGTTGTGGCTGGGGCAAAGATATGGACAGCGGAAGCAGGGAGGCATCAAAAAAAAGAAAAATCTTTCCCGTTGTTTTTTTAATCCGCGTATAAAAAAGATATAAAACAACGCCCCCAGTCTCCCCGGAGGCGTTTTCAGAATTTTATCCAAACAATTAAGTAAATGCGGAAGATGTTACTCTTCGACTCGCATCTTTGCGTATTTCAACAGGAGGACCTTTTCGCCGAGAGAGTCGAACTGGACTACGGCTTTTAGGTCCGGGATGCGGCCTTCGAGGGATTTGACGGTGCCTTTGCCGAAGCGGTTGTGCTCAACCCTCTGGCCGGGGCGGAATGCGGACATCGGTGACGGGGTGAAATTCGGATCGTCCTTTTGAAGGGGAGCCGAAGAAGTGTGACGCACTACTGTTGTTCTCTGCGCCGCTGCGGAAGAAGCGGGGCGCGAGGACGGGATTGTCTGCACCGGCGAAGATTTGCCGTAATTGTTTTTAAATCCTCCCCAGCCGGACTTGCTGCCCCCTCGGAAACCTCCCCAGAGGCCTGAGCGTCCCTCATCAGATGAAGCGGTATCTTCCTCAGGTTCAAGGGGATTCAGGATATATTCGCGGTCAATCTCGGTAACGAAGCGGCTCGGCGGGTTGGACTCGGACTTTCCGTTGCGCATTCTTGTGGAGGCGAAGGAAAGCGATACCTCCTTCTTCGCGCGGGTCATCGCCACATAGAAAAGCCTTCTCTCCTCCTCCAGATCGTTCTCGGAAGAGCCGAAACCGCAGCTCGGGAACAGATTTTCCTCCATTCCTGAGATGTAAACGTAGGGAAATTCCAGTCCCTTCGAGGTGTGGACCGTCATCAGAGCCACCCTGTTTGCGGCATCCTCATCGCTGACATCGGCGGCGCTGATGAGCGTTATGTTTTCAGTGAAATCGCTCAGCCTCACCAGCGGATAATCCTCCGGAGACAGGTCGTCCTGCGAGGAAATCTTCTCCTCGGCAATCATATCCTCGGCATACTCGGCGTTTCTCTCCTCGATAAAAAGCTTCACGCCGTTGAGAAGCTCCTCGACATTCGCCGCCCTCGACTGCCCCTCCACAGAAACGTCCGACTTGAAAAATGCCCAGAGCCCGCTTTCCTTCAGGACTGCATCCACAACCGTGAGGGCATCCTCCTGAGCGGCCCTGACGGCCATTTTCTGAATGAGGTCGCAGAAAGTGCGGAGTTTTGCGATGGCGGCTCCCTTCAGCCCGTAGGTCTCAAGATCGCTTGCATACACGGCTCGGAAAAGAGTCGTCGAGTGGTTGTGGGCCGCCGCTGCGAGGGCCGCTATGGAGGTGTCCCCTATCCCGCGGGCAGGCTTGTTCACGATTCTCTTGAAACTTTCGTCGTCATCGATGTTCACCGTGAGTTTGAGGTAGGCCATCGCATCCTTCACCTCCGCCCTCTCGTAGAAGGAATTTCCCGAATATATTTTATAAGGTATGTTTCTTCTACGCAGAGCCTCCTCCAGAGCACGGGATTGCGCGTTGGTTCTGTAAAGGATTGCAAAGTCCTGATACTCCGCACTTTCGCTACGGATTGTCGCCATAATTGACGAAGCGATCAGCATCGCCTCCTCGGTCTCGGTGTAGGCCTTGATGAGGCGGATTTTCTCCCCCTCGTCCCCTCTCGAGAAGCACTCCTTCGGAATCCTCCGGGAGTTCTTGGCTATCAGAGAGTTGGCAGCGTTCACAATGGTCTGCGTGGAGCGGTAGTTCTGCTCAAGACGGAAAATCTTGCACCCCGGGTAGTCCTTCTGGAAATTGAGGATGTTCTCGACCTTCGCCCCCCTGAAGGCGTAGATGGACTGGGAATCGTCCCCCACAACGCATATATTCCTGTGATTCTGAGAGAGTTGCCTAAGAATCAGGTACTGAGCCAGATTCGTGTCCTGGTACTCGTCCACAAGGATATATCGGAACATAGCCTCAATCTCCTCGAATGCCTTCGGGAATTTTTTGAGCAATATGTTCATATTCAGAAGCACATCGTCGAAATCCATCACC
The DNA here is from genome assembly GCA_963589825.1 of Flexilinea sp. GTDB lineage: Bacteria > Bacteroidota > Bacteroidia > Bacteroidales > UBA932 > Cryptobacteroides. The sequence goes on from CAVAMP010000003.1 coordinate 14,335, forward strand.
CCCGAAAGAAGGCATTTCTGGGCATACAGCTCGTAGATGTCGCAGATGCGCGGGGTCTTGCGGCGGCGGTCCTGCTCCAGGGCGTTGGGGCTCAGGCGATAGGCCGCAGCGGTCGCGAGGTTGTTCTTGGCGTAGGAAATGCGGGACTGGACGTCCTTGGGCTTGTAAACCTTGTCGTCGAGGCCGAGTTCCTTTATGCAGGTCTTCAGAAGCCGGACGCTGTCGTCGGTGTCATAGATGGTGAAATCCGCCTTGTAGCCAAGCTCAGAGGCATATTTTCTGAGAATCCGGATGAAGACGGAGTGGAAGGTGCCCATATAGAGCCGGCGGGCCTTGCGGGCGCCCACCATATTCGCGATTCTCTCCTTCATCTCCTTCGCGGCCTTGTTGGTGAAAGTGAGCGAGAGGATTTTTTCCGGCTCGCAGCCTCCGGCGAGGATATTCGCAATCCTGCAGGTCAGAACGCGGGTCTTTCCGCTGCCCGCCCCGGCCACAATCAGCACCGGTCCTTCCACAGTCTCAACTGCCTGTCTCTGAACGGGATTGAGGCCCGCCAATATTTTCTCGACTTCGTTTTCCATAAAAATTTTCCGTTTAGAAGGTGGTGCACATAAAAATTGTCCCTGACTTATTATTTAATAATCATTTGGGGGTGCGAAATTAGCAAAAAAACACAAGTTTCGCAATGAAACTTGACAAGGGCTTCTGCCCGCCGGCCGAAGGCCGAAAAAAATCCCCAAGGCACTGGAGTGCCGTGCGGAGTCTTTGAAGGGAGGGATTGTGTTGATAGGGAAGAAGGAGCACCACTTCCCCTATGAAGGGGACGGGAGGGGTTGATATAAAGGTGCAGGGGGTTCAGAAGTCAAAAAAAGTGCGTGGGATTTGAGAGGGTGATTAGGGGGATAAGGTTTATATATAAATAGGTTAGATAGTTGTAAAAAATCGCAAAAAAATGTGTACCTTCGCGGCGGTTTTTTGCGAAGAGTGTTTTATTTTTGTGATTGTTTTTGGTAAGGCGCTATCCGTCAAAAAATTACCAGAGAAAATTTTACTCAAAAACGTTTTTATAATGTCAAACAACATCTATTTGAAAAAGGGCCTGAACATTCCTCTCGAGGGAACTGCAGAGCTCAACACCAGAAAGGTGATTGCGCCGGACATTATCGCCCTCAAGCCCACTGATTTCAGGGGACTTACTCCGAAACTTCTCGTCAAGGAAGGCGACCGTGTCAAGGCAGGATCACCGGTAATGGCAAACAAGATGGCCCAGAACATTCTTTTCACCTCTCCGGTCAGCGGCGAGGTCGTCGAGATTGTTAGGGGCGAGAAGAGAAAGTTGCTTGAGGTCCGCATCAAAGCGGATCAGACGCAGGAGTATGTTGATTTCGGCGCGAAGAAAGTCGGCGAGATGGACGCTGAGGCCATCAAGGCTGCGCTTCTGGAGAGCGGTCTTTGGCCGTCCCTCATTCAGAGGCCGTACGGAATCATCGCCAACCCTGACGTAAAGCCTAAAGCCATCTTTGTTTCAGCTTTCAACACGGCTCCGCTCGCAGCGGATATGGAGTACGCCCTCAGGGACGATTTCGCCGACATTCAGACGGCAATCAACGCCCTCGGACGCCTCACCGACGGTGGAGTGCACGTCTCCTTCAATAGCGAGAACTACTCCGGCACACCGTTCCACAAGCTGGACAACATCATCCCGCACACCTTCACGGGCAAGCACCCTGCAGGAAACGTGGGCGTACAGATTCACCACATCAGCCCTATCCGCAAGGGTGAAACTGTCTGGACAGTCTCAATGGTAATGCTCGCCGCAATCGGAAAACTTTTCCGCACCGGCAAGTACGACGTCAGGCGCAAAATCGCCATCACCGGTCCGCGTGCAGTCAACCCTGCATACGTAAGCTGCGTTCCGGGAATGTCCATGAAGGAAATCGCGTGGTTCTATCCTGAGCCTGAGAACCTCCGTTTCATCAGCGGAGACGCCCTCAGCGGCACTTCAGTAGGTCCGGACGGATTCCTCGGATTCTACGACAACCAGGTCACCGTCCTCAAGGAAGGCAACGACTACGAGATGTTCGGATGGGCTAAACCGTTCAGAACCAGCAAGTTCAGTTCCTCCCACACCTATTTCTCCTGGCTCACCCCTAAGAAGAAATACGATATGGACACCAACCTCCACGGCGGCCCGCGCGCCTTCGTCGTTTCAGATGTCTATGGAAAAGTGCTTCCTATGCACCTCTTCCCTGTCTATCTCGTCAAGGCCTGCCTTGCAGGGGACATCGAGAAGATGGAGAAATTCGGCATCTACGAGGTTCTTCCGGAAGACTTCGCGCTTTGCGAGTATGTCTGCCCGTCCAAAATCAATATCCAGTCTATCATCGAAGACGGTATCAATCTGATGCTCAAGGAAATGGCTTAAATGTGAAAGATTATGAACGGATTAAGAAAATATGTGGACAAAATCAAGCCTACCTTTGAGAAAGGTGGAAAGCTTGGATTCCTTCACTCTACATTCGACGCATTCGAGACATTCCTTTTCGTCCCGAACACTGTGACCCGCAAGGGTGCGCACATCAGGGACTGCGTTGATTTGAAGAGAGTTATGATTATTGCAGTGCTCGCGCTCGTTCCTGCCCTCCTCTTCGGAGTATGGAACACCGGCTACCAGCACTCCATCGCATACGGACTCGACTGGGGCTTCTGGCCAATCGTGGGCTACGGTATCGTGAAGATTCTTCCTCTGTACCTCGTTTCCTACATCGTCGGCCTCGCAATCGAGTTCACCTCCGCCCAGCTTCGCGGACACGAAGTCAATGAGGGTTACCTCGTTACGGGTATGATCATTCCGCTTATCGTCCCTATCGACGTTCCTCTCTGGATGCTCGCGCTTGCAGTCGCATTCGCAGTGATCTTCGGCAAGGAAGTCTTCGGAGGCACAGGAATGAACATCTGGAACCCTGCACTTCTCGCACGTGCGTTCCTGTTCTTCTCCTACCCGAGCAAGATGTCAGGCGACACCGTCTGGGTCGGCGGACTCGGAGCGGGCAACAACGCCTGGTGCGCAGGCAACGGTCTTGTGGACGGATTTTCCGGCGCAACCCCTCTTGCAAACGCATCCGTCGACGGCCTCGCTCAGCACGGCTACACATTCCTCAATATGTTCCTCGGAACAATCCCGGGATCTGTGGGTGAAACTTCAGCGGTGGCAATCCTTCTGGGCGCCCTCATCCTCATCTTCACCGGAGTCGCATCATGGAAGGTTATGCTTTCCTCAATCGCCGGCGGACTTGCAATCGGATACATCGGCTATGCCTGCGGCGCAACCGACCTTCCCGGCTACTACCAGCTGGTTATGGGCGGATTCCTCTTCGGCTCTGTCTTTATGGCTACCGACCCTGTCACTTCGGCTCAGACCGAGTGCGGAAAGTGGATCTACGGATTCCTTGTCGGCGCGCTTGCAGTGACCGTGAGAATCTGGAACCCTGGCTACGCAGAGGGAATGATGCTCGCCATCCTTCTTATGAACACCTTTGCACCGCTTATTGACCACTGCGTCATCGAGTGCTCCATCAAAAGGAGAAACAAAAAAGTCAAAATCGCTTAATACCTTATTATATGAATACTAATAGCAACATATATACTGTTATATATTCGGCTGTTCTTGTCATTGTGGTCGCAGCGATCCTGGCTTTCGCTTCAGAAGCGCTGAAAGGCAAACAGAACGAGAACATCAAGCTCGAAACCATCACAAAAGTGCTCACCGCAGCCGCACAGGCAGATGAGAACTTCACAATCACCGAGGACACCCCTATTCTTGCCACCTACCGCGACAAGGTCACCGACGCCTACTACATCGACTGTAAAGGTCAGAAAATCGGCGAAAGTCTGAACCTCGGCAAAGAGAACCTCAACGACATTCAGGTTGCGTCAACTGCGGATCTGAAGAAGCAGAACGACATCATCAAGAAGATTGAAGCCGGAGACAAAGAGGCTGAGAAAGACCTCAAGCTTCCTGTCTATGAGTTCGACATCAACGGCGAATTTGTCACCGTCATCCCTTGCTACGGCGCTGGACTCTGGGGCCCGGTTTGGGGCTACCTCGCCTTCGCATCCGACGGAAGGACATTCGAGGGCGCAATCTTCGACCACAAGAGCGAGACTCCGGGTCTGGGCGCGAAAATCGCCGAGGAGCCTTTCTACAGCCAGTTCAAAGGCCACTCCCTCACCGAGGACGGCGCATTCGCAGTCGTTAAGGGCGGAGCGCACGGAGACCCTCACGGGGTTGACGCAATCTCCGGAGCATCAATCACTTCGCAGGCTGTGGGCAAGACAATCAACACCTGGGTGAAATACTACCTTCCATACCTTGACAACAGGATATCCGGCACAGAAGCTCCAAAAGCAGAGGCCGAGTGCACTCCGGCAGCGGATTCTACTGCAGTTAACTGCCCGTCACAGGTTGATTCTGTAAGCGTTAAATAAAGTGGAGGATCAGCATTATGAAAGATTTTAATTTGAAAGAAACATTGCTCAACCCTATTTTCAAGGGTAATCCTGTCACTGTCCTCGTCCTGGGTATCTGCTCTTCACTCGCTGTAACCGTACAGCTCAAGGGCGCGCTCGTGATGGCTCTCTCAGTGACCATCGTCACGGGACTCTCAAGCTTCGTGGTGTCAATGATGCGTAAGTCCATTCCTAACCGAATCAGGATCATCGTTCAGCTCGTGGTCGTTTCCCTTATGGTAATCCTGGTTGACCAGGTCCTCAAGGCATACGCCTACAGCATCAGCAAGACCCTTTCGGTCTATGTCGGACTTATCATCACCAACTGTATCGTGATGGGCCGCATCGAGGCGTTCGCACTCGGCAACAAGCCGATCCCATCCCTTCTTGACGGACTTGCAAACGGCGCAGGCTACGGAATGATTCTCATCATCGTCGCCTTCATCCGCGAACTTCTCGGAAGCGGCACACTGTTCGGTTTCAGGATCATCCCTGAGGCGTTCTACACTGCCGGATATATGAACAACGGTCTTATAATCCTGCCGCCTATGGCCCTTATCATCCTCGGATGCATCGTTTGGGTTCAGAGGTCAATCCAGAAGGATCTTCAGGAAAAATAACAACTAACCCGGTTTTAGATTATGGAATATATAAGCTTATTCGTAAAGTCAGTCTTCGTTGACAATATGATTTTTGCATACTTCCTCGGTATGTGCTCATACCTGGCAGTATCAAAGAATGTGAAGACAGCTTGTGGACTGGGTGCGGCTGTTATCTTTGTGCAGCTTATCACGTTGCCTATCAACTATCTTCTGAACAAATATGTGCTCGCTCCGGATGCAATCATCCCGGGCGTTGACCTGAGCTTCCTCAGCTTCATCGTCTTCATCGCGGTCATCGCGGCAATCACACAGATTGTGGAGATGGTGGTGGAGAAATTCGCTCCGGCGCTCTACTCCCAGCTGGGTATCTTCCTTCCGCTTATCGCAGTGAACTGCGCCATCCTCGGAGGTTCGCTCTTTATGCAGGAAAAGGATTTCGCAAACCTCGGTGAGGCAGCGACTTACGCCCTCGGAAGCGGCTTCGGCTGGTTCCTCGCAATCGTAACCCTCGCCGCAATCAGGGAGAAAATGGCATATTCAAATGTGCCTGCTCCTCTCAAGGGTCTGGGAATCACATTCATCACCGTCGGTATGATGGGTATGGCATTTATGACATTTATGGGAATTCAACTTTAATCGGAGGAAAGTACAATGAATGAAATGACACTTACAATCCTCGGAGCTATGGCGGTGTTCACCGTCGTGACTCTCGTTCTGGTGGCTCTCCTCCTGTTCATCAAGACCAGGCTTACCCCGAAGGGCACCGTCAAGATTGACATCAACGGCGGAAAGAAAGAGGTCAACGTCACCCCTGGCAGCGACCTTCTCCACACCCTTGCAGGAGAGCAGATCTTCCTCCCTTCAGCCTGCGGCGGAAAGGGAAACTGCGGCCAGTGCAAATGCCGTGTGCTTGAAGGCGGCGGAACCATCCTCCCTACCGAGGTGGGCTTCTTCAACCGCAAGCAGATCAACGACCACTGGAGACTCGGCTGCCAGGTGAAGATCAAGGAAGATATGAAAATCGTCATCCCTGACTCAGCGCTTTCAGTGAAGAAACTTGAGTGCGAGGTCATCAGCAACGATAACGTTGCGACCTTCATCAAGGAATTCACCGTCAAACTCCCTGAGGGAGAGCATCTTGAGTTCAAGAGCGGCGAGTACATCCAGATTGACATCCCTGCATACGAGCTCGACTTCAAAGACATCAGCGTCAGCGACGAGTACAAGGCAGACTGGGAGAAATACGGGTTCTTCGGCCTTCACGCTTCAAACCCTACAGCAACCGTCCGCGCCTACTCAATGGCCTCTTACCCAGGTGAGAAGGGCATCATAAAGCTCAACGTCCGCATAGCGACACCTCCGTTCGACAGGAGCGTTCCTCGCGAACTGGGTCCTAAGCTTCTGCCTGTAAACCCCGGTATCGGTTCATCATACGTGTTCACACGCAAGCCTGGCGACAAGGTCACCATCAGCGGCCCTTACGGAGAGTTCCTTCTTCCGGAGAACGACCCTGATTCACAGGAGTACATCTTCGTGGGCGGCGGCGCCGGTATGGCACCACTGCGCAGCCACATTATGCAGCTGTTCAAGACTCTCAAGACCAAGAAGGAAGTTCACTACTTCTACGGCGCAAGGGCTCTCGTCGAGGCATTCTATCTCGAGGACTTCGCCCAGATCGAGAAGGAGTTCCCTAACTTCCACTTCCATCTCGCCCTCGACCGTCCGGATCCTAAGGCAGATGAGCTTGGAGTTGCCTACACGCCTGGCTTCGTGCACAATGTGATGTGGGAGACATATCTTAAGAATCACGAGGCACCTGAGGACATCAAGTACTTTATGTGCGGACCGCCTATGATGGTCGCTTCCGTGAACAAGTTGCTCGACTCACTCGGAGTAGCTCCGGAGAGTATCCTCTATGATAACTTCGGTGCATAGGTAAAAGCCGCCTAAGCGGCACGCTTGCTTTGTTGCGCTCAGAATTTCAGTCCTCACAACCCTCAGGTTGCTCCGGGTGAAATTCTTCCTGCGCCTCGCAATCGCACCACTTATGCGACTTTCACTCCTAGACAAACATTAAAAAACTCTCTCAGAATTTCTGGGAGAGTTTTTTTATAATGTTGATTTGAAGCGTTCGGGGATGGCGACGACGATTTTCGCGTTGAACATCGCAGGCTTGTTCCAGGCGTAGGGCGGACGGATGAGAGTCTGGATCAGGCGGGCTCTGCGGGTCCACTTGTCAAAATCCTTCGGAGATCGGCAAACTGTGGTGGTGCGGATAGTGCGGGAACGCTTTTCAAGATGCTTCTGCCAGCCGTCTGCGCGGCGGTCAGGGTCAGCGAAACGCTCCCTAAGACGCGAAAGGTCGAAATAGCCGCAGTGGAAAAGGTAGAGGTCGGGGGCTATGTGGAAGTTATGCCCTTTGACGCGATGGAATCCCCTTCCCCAGCGAAGCGGGCGCGAAATAATGGCGGCCTTGGTGTAGCGGGTGCTGAGAACTCCCCGGCTTCGCTGCTGAAGAAACGCTCGATCCAACGAGATGTCCCCTTCCACTCCCTCAACCTGCCCGAGGTCAATCCCGAGAGGAGAGAGGCACGGGGAGATTTTCGCCTGGGAGAGATATTCCCGTAGGGATTTTCCCGTTTTCGGGTCAACAACTATGTATTCGTCGGCATCGGTGCCGATTACGATGTCATAACCTTTTGAAAAAAGCTCCGCCGCCTTAGCGGAAAGGATGTCTATGCGGCGCTTGTCCCCTTCGACAACGCTTCCCGCCTTCCGCTCATAAAGGGAAGTGTTCGTTCCATCGCAGAAAGAGGGTACGCTCTGGTCGGTTCCGTCAAAAAGGATGTAGAGATTCTCCCTTCCTAGCGCACGGCCGTAGTGCTCCACCCACTTGCGGAGGTAGAAATCGTCGCCCCGGACCATCGTCAGGGCCGCTATGCGTTTAAGGGAAGTCATCATATTATATGATTGTGCGGTGGGGCAACGCAGCAATGCGCCGTTTAGGACGATTTTGCTAATTTTTGTCTATATATTTAAGGAGTATCATCCTCACATTGTCCGAAATCCTCTTCGCCGTGTCGGAAGTCTCCTCCAGCACCTCGGCGATGTTCTTGTACTTCATCAGTTCAATCGGGTCGGTCTCGTTCTGGAAGATGTAGCCCACATACTCCTCGTAGGTCTCGTCGGCCGCGTGCTCAAGCTCGGTGATGCGGTCGCACTGGGTGATTATCTGGCGGAAATTCTTCTTGAAGTCGGTCAGATACTGAATCATATCCCCGAGAGCGTCGGCGCTGGACATAATGTAGGTCGCCATATCCTCAAGCTGGGAGTCAATCCTTTTCGGGAAATAAAGAAGGACGGACTTTGCGGCCGCATTGATTTTGTCGATAAAGTCGTCGACCGACATCGCTATGGTCTGCATATCGGTTCTGCTCACCGGCACGAGGATGCTTCCGTACAGGTCCTCATAGATTTCAGTAAGCAGGTCGTCCGCCTGCACCTCGTATGACTTGATTTTGTTCTCGCAAGCGAACCATTCGTCCTTGTCTGTGGTCTGCATCATCCTCACCAGAATGGAGGAAGCCGCCTTGATGTACTCAGCCTGCTTCATAAAAAGAGGCAGGTATTTTCTTCTTTTTGCAAAAATTCTGCTGATAAGTATCATAAATTTTTCGATCAGAAAGTTCAAAGGTACACTTATTTATCAATTTTCGCAAATATC
>CAVAMP010000003.1:23235-72605 GCA_963589825.1 Flexilinea sp.
GCTATGGAAATTTTCAGCACACACATACACATTTTTTTCTCAACGGGCCGGCGTCTGCGTCAGATGCTTCGGGTTTTCTGCCCATTTCTGACTTTTCTTTCAGTTGCTTGCTTGCCGGCCCTTCTTTTTTCCTCCTGCGGGAAGGCGGAGGGACTTCAGGAAGAGAGAGAAGAAGAAATCGCGCCGGAGGGGAAAGAAGGAGGCAGCGCGGTTGAAAGCAAACTGATGATAACTCAGAGCGCAGAGAGTTTCCGCGCAGAGAAATACGATGTTTTCATCTATGAGGACGATGCCTACGCCCGGTTGGACTCCTACCAGAGCTTCACCCCGGGGGCGGGGGAACATAAAGTTTCCTCCGGAAGCGGGAAAAAGGTGGCTGTGGTGCTCGGGAACATTGGAGACGGGCTCCCCAAGTGGGAAAAGGTGCTCTCGCTGAAGGCCCTTTCGGCCCAGTGCAGCAGCCTTGAAAACGAGGGGGAAGACTCCCCCGTTCTTAGCGGGATGGCGCATTTTGTCGCAGGAGAAAACCTCAACATTACTCTGCGGCCGCTTCTTTCCAGGGTGCGGCTCCGAAGCCTCTGCTGCGATTTTCGGGGCACGGCCTACGCCTTCGAGAGCCTTGAAAATGTTAAAGTTTACCTTACGAACGTGAATGCCGAATGCCCTCTGGTGGAGGGGACTCGGGGCGGAGTGAGGATAGTGAACGGAGGAGCGCTAAACCGGAGCGATCTGCTGCGGTTCCAAAGCCCCGGGATAGTTTACCGGGAACTCCCCGGAAGCATCGGGATGGACCCTGTAGAAACCGGAGTGAGCCTATACTGCTACCCAAATCCGGCGACCACAGAGGGATTCGGAAGCCCCTTTACACGCCTTGTAATCGAGGGGACCATACAGGGGAAAATCTGGTACTGGCCCATCAACATCAACACCATAGGCGAGGATGGAATCCGGGCGGGCGAGAGCTATGACCTTAGCGTTATGCTTCGCAGAAGCGGCACCTCTGACCCCGACACGCCCATCGGGCTTAATGAAGCGGAATTAAAGACGGAGATTGTGCAATGGAACGAGAAAGAAAATTACAGGATTATTTATTGACGATTTTTGCTACCATTTTGTGTTTATTGGGAGTCAGTGGCTGTTCGGAGGAATATCCGGAGGGACAGCTCCGCGTGGCCACTGACATTTTTTTCTCGGCGGGAACGCCCCTTTCAAGGGCCGCCGACCCCGATGAGGACAAGGTGAGCGACATAAATGTGTTCGTGTTCAGTCCGGACGGATTTCTGGAGAAGAAGGAATATCTCAGCGGAGAGACCCGCTGCTCCCTCTCTCTTGTGGAAGGCCGGGAGTACGACATCTATGCCTGCGCGAATTTCGGTTATAAATTGAAAATCAGCTCTTTGGAGGAGCTTCTTGCGGCGGAGTTCTACCTCGTCTATCCCGACGACTACTCCCTCGGTGTGCCGATGTGCGCAGTCAAAAAGGGGGTGAAGGCTGGGGGAAGCGCGAGAGTGGAACTACGGCGTCTGATGGCGAAAGTGGGCGTCAGCATAGACCGGAACCGCCTTGGGGAGGGAGTAACGATGAACGTTGTCGGGATGAGGGTTGGCAACTGCCCGAAAAAAGCCAAGGTTTTCTCACCTTCCGCGGTGGAAAGTTCGCGGGACTGCTTTTCAAAGGGCTTCGAGCGGGGAAGGGACGAATGCGAGGTGCTGAACCGTTCGCTAAGCGGCGGAGTGAGTCAGGAAGTGAGCCTCTATGTGCTTGAAAACCTGCAGGGAGACTTCCCGGGGGAAATTTCCTCGGACGCGGAAAAGACTCTGGACAGCCTTGAAGTGGCCTCCGAAAGGTGCACCTTTGTCGAGATGGACCTTGAGTACAGTTCGCCCTATTTCTACACCTCGGAGGGCTACCTGAAATACAGGTTTTACCTCGGAGAGTCCCGCTCGGACCTTAATGTGGAGCGCAACTGCCACTACCACATAACGGTGACCCCGGAGAACGACGGTCTGTCGGACGACGGGTGGAGAGTGAGCAAGGAGGCACTCCGCTCCGAGGTCAGCTTCACGATGACGCCGAGCGGCTACCTGGAGGCCCGGGTGGGCGAAACGGTTCACGTTCGCTGCTCGTTCACGCCGCCGGGAGCGCCGTTCGACATCGGACTGGAGGAGCTGGAGGAGGACAGGAAGACGGGGATCTACGACTACGTCATTGACTCCGATGGGTTTGGAGTCACGCTCACGCTGAAAAATCCCGGAGCGGGAATGCTCTATATGGAGGTCGGCGACCCTGTGAACCAGGCCGGGATACTCTACCTGCAGGTCAAGGAATGACCTCGGCGCGGGGGGCCCTCCGGGCGCGCTCGAACGCCGCGCAAAACACTATTGCTCAGCAACTTGCAAAAAATGACTTAATATGAAAAGCTGGAACATACTGAAACTTCTCCCCCCGGCGGCCGTCCTTGCGGCGGCAGTGGGGCTGCTTTGCGGCTGCGAGGGCGAGGTGCTGCTAAAATTCGGCAGCATAAGAAGCGCCAAAGAGAGAGTGACACTCAATCTCTGCTGCGACTCCCCCGAAGTCAGCGTGAAATCCGCACTGTTTCGCGACGAGCAGATTGAGGATGTGAATCTCTATGTCTGGAGCGGCGGTAAGTGCATCTCGAGGCAGTATTTTCCTATTCTCGAAGGGGGCACAATCAGCCTCGACCTTACCAGAAGCAAGAGCTACTCATTCTATGTTCTTGCAAACTGCGGGGAAGAAATCACTCCTTCCGAGAGCGGCTGGGAGAGCGACGAGCAGAGTATGGAGCGGCTCAGCATAGGGCTTCCTGGGACCGCCTCCGTGGGAAGCGGGGACTCGGGCGGGGCTTCAGTTGACGGGGCAGAAGACTCTTCGGGCGGAGAGACAGGGGGCGACGCCTCCGCTGCCACTACGCGAATTCCCCTATCCGGAGCGCTCAGGGACTATTCCCTACCCGAAATCGGCACCCAGATCACAATCCGTCTCCAGCGGCTTTTCTGCCGGATTGTTCTCAGGTTTTCCTCCGATGTCGCTCTGAGCGGCTCGGGGCTGAAAGTTACGGGGGTACGGCTCTGCGATGCTCCGCTTGAAGTCAGCCCCTTTGCGGAAAAGTCCCGCGCCGAGGGAGAGGAACAGGTCTCGGAGGGAGACTACAGCAGCGCGGAAGACCTTGCGCGTCTTAACGGCGGACAGGAGGTGGAGTTCTACGCCTTCGAGAACTGCTGGGGAGATCTGCTTCCCTCCAACACTGATCCCAAGCAGAAAGTGCCTGACAATCTGGACATTGACCGGGGTCCAACCTATCTTGAGGTCAGCTGCTCGTTTGACGAGGGGAAACTTCTCGAGGGGGGACTCACCTACAGAATCTATCTCGGAGCGGACATAACCTCCAACTTCGACCTCGAGCGCAACTCTTCCTACTCCATCTCTCTTTCCGGTTCCCGGAACGGGCTGGACGAACTGAGCTGGAGGATAGACAGGAATGTCTCCTACAACGACGACCTCGCATCCTTCGGGATAACTGCGGGAATACACAGCGAGGACGACCTCTACATCGGTGAAATCTTCGGAGCTAAAATCTCCGGCATAGACCCGTCCGTCACGGCGTTTTTCGGCGGCAGCATTGAGGATATGGCCGAAAACTGCACTCTCCGCTGCATCGACCCCGCCGAAAGCGACTCAGTCTACGACCCTCTGCTTTTCAGCATTGACGGGGCAAACGACGAGGGAAGCATCAGCGTCACGGGATCGTGCCTCAGCGAATTTTCGGGAGCGCAGATCTGGATTTGTGACGCATCAGGAAAGCCCGTTACGCGGATTGGCCCGGATGTGTGCATCTATCCGCCTTCCGTCGTGCTTTCGGAAGAGGCCCGGAGCGATGAACCTTCAGGGGTGCAGGACAAGCCGACGGCAATTCTGAACGGAGAGGAGGCTGTCATTTATGCCTACCTTTGCGACGGAGACGGGCGCAACCTTCTCTGTGACAACGGATTCGACCTCACTTTCTACTCGGAGGCCTACCGTCTTGGGTCGGTCCTAAGCTACAACAGCGTCTCCGCCTCAAGGAACTGCTTCAGGGCCCGCCTTGAGGATGTCTATGACGAAGGAGACCCGCTGGAGGGACAGCCCTATTGCACCGTGATTCTCAAGGCCACAAACGACGGGGATTCCTACGCGGTGAACACCGAACTATGGAATGTTGTGGCAGCCTCCGCTCCGCTTTCACTCGGGATTCGGGACGAAGGGAACGCTGTCAGCGGGAAAACTCCGGTTCGCATCGGCTACACTCCCCTTTCGGTCTGTCTTTACGACTCGGAATTCGGAGGCAGTTCCCTTGTGAGCGAATACGGATTTTCCGCCGCTGAGGAAAAGATGTTCCTTATGGTGGAGAACCCTTCACGGATGTCGTTCCGCTTCCGCTATGCCGCAATAACTCAAAGGGGCGAAGCCACCCCGTCAATCAGCACCACGGCAGTGCAGGACGGAACCTCGATTTGCTTCTACAACTGCCCCTCCTCCCTAACTCTCCCTTCGGCCCTGCATCTTCACTACGCCGAAGCCTTCGTTAAATCTTCTTCGGAGAACGAGACCCTTTCCTGCAAGGTGACCCGGTGCAGCGACTCCCTTACGAGAATCGGGTGGAAATGGAATTTTACGAACCTTATAAAGGCGGTGCAGACCGCTGAGGGGCGGCTCTGTTACAACCGGTACGGCTACTACGACTCTTCACTCACCTCCAATGTCAGCCGCGGATTCAAAACCGGCGGAGGCATCTGTGCGATGAGCGACCTTGCGAGCGGAGCGGACAAGACGCTTAATTTCTCCTTCTCCGAACAGATGGAAGACGGGTCTTCATCCTGCGACTACATCTACGGGAACGATTACGCTCCGCTCAAGGTGGGATTTCTCAGCGCCGGAAGCCTCAAGGGCGGCACAATGACAAGCGCTTCCCCCTTCAGCGCCTATCCCGACGTGACCCCCTACAAGCTTGCCAAAGTGATAAACAACCGCCGGAGCGTCACGCTCGCGATGGACAATTCCACCTCGACGAATCCCTATTTCACGCTGAAAACCGACGGGACTTTCGCCTCGGTCCGCGCCCAGGGCAGCCTCACCTGCACGGGAGCCTGCAACACCTACGCGAACGGCACCAAGCGCGACCCGGTCTATTACAGTTTCACGAAAACTGCGAGCGCCTCCACGGTATATCTTCAGAATTTCAGCGCAGGGGTAGCGAAAAGTTTCACGGGAAGCAGCATCTACTCGCTTTTCACTTCCGTTTACAACACCACCTACACCGACTCGCACAACTGGTACGGAGACTCGAACAACTGGCCACACCACTCGCACCCCGTAAAGCTCACCCTCGACGCGACTTTCACCGAATACGGCACCGACCGCTACCTCTACGATTTCGCCGCCTACACCCCGGTGAGCCTCAGCTACGACAACAGCGGCTACGTCTCCGAAGACTCCCCGCCCTACACGGTAGTAACCGCCGTAGACTGGAAAACCCTCCACAGCAAATTCACCCACAAAATGATTTTATTGCAATAAAAAGGACAGCGAAGAGAAAAGCCAGAAAGTAAAACAAGGATAGAGCGAAGCGACGTCGTCATCAGACGACCGCCCGGGTCGGGTATTTCTGTCAGCGCGAAGCGATGTCAGAAATACGGAAACTTTTCGTTTAGCGAGAGCAATGGAAAGCTTGCTTTCAATTGCCGAGCGCAGAAAAGTAGCGCGAAGCGAAAGACGCAAAGGGCGAGGGGTTTGGGGGGTGTGCCCCCAATATAAAACCAAAAAGAAGAGACCGATTTCTCGGTCTCTTCTTTTTGGGTGCCCGGTCGGATTCGAACCGACGACATTCAGAACCACAATCTGACGCTCTAACCAACTGAACTACGGGCACCATATTGGTTTGAGGACTGCAAAGATAGACATTTTCTGAATTTCCGCAAAAAAAATGTTAATTTTGTAGATTTGAAACGCATCCGCGCCTCTTCCGCCCCGAAAGCAGCCGAAGGGTACGAGCGCAAAACGAAAACTTCAATATGGCAAAAGAAATCAAATTCGCCCTGGTTTACAGGGATATGTGGCAATCCGCAGGAAAATATGTTCCACGGGCGGACCAGCTTGTAAGAGTCGCCGAGCCCATCATCGGAATGGGCTGTTTCGACAGGGTGGAAACCAACGGCGGCGCCTTCGAACAGGTCAACCTCCTTTTCGGCGAAAACCCGAACAAGGCCGTAAGAGAGTGGACCGCTCCGTTCCACAAGGCCGGAATCCGCACCCAGATGCTCGAAAGAGGCCTCAACGGACTGAGAATGAATCCTGTCCCTGCGGATGTAAGGGAACTGATGTTTCGGGTAAAGAAGGCCCAGGGCACGGACATTTCCCGCTCTTTCTGCGGGCTGAACGACCCGAGGAACCTGCGCCTCAGCGTAGAGTACGCGAAGAAGGCCGGGATGATCTCCCAGGTCGCCCTCAGCATCACCTCCTCCCCTGTCCACACGGTCGAATACTATATGGGAGTCGTGCGCAAAGTCGCCGAATACGGCTGCGACGAAATCTGTCTCAAGGATATGGCGGGCATCGGACGCCCGACTTTCCTCGGACAGCTGGTCGCGCAGATTAAAAAGGAATACCCACGGATGACCGTGCAGTATCACGGTCACTGCGGCCCGGGATTCTCCCCCGCTTCGATGCTGGAAGTTTCCCGCGCCGGGGCGGACTATCTCGACGTTGCAGTGGAGCCGCTCTCCTGGGGCAAAATCCACCCGGATGTAATCACGGTGAGGGAAATGCTCCGCGCCGACGGATTCAAGGTGAAGGACCTCGACCTGGACGCATATATGGAAGTTAGGTCGCTCACGCAGGAGTTCATCGACGATTTCCTCGGCTACTGGATTGACCCGAACAACTCCCATATGTCCTCCCTTCTTGTGGGCTGCGGCCTTCCGGGCGGAATGATGGGCTCGATGATGGCTGATCTTCAGGGCTTCCACAAGGCCGTAAACGCCTCTCTGAAGGCCCAGGGCAAGCAGACCATAACCCTTGACGGCCTTATGGTCAGGCTCTTCAAGGAAGTGGAGTATGTCTGGCCGCGTCTTGGCTACCCGCCGCTCGTGACTCCGTTCAGCCAGTATGTGAAGAACACCGCGCTGATGAACCTTCTGGATATGCTGAAAGGGCGCCCGCGCTGGTCTTCCATCGACAAGGACACCTGGAATATGATTCTCGGCAAGACCGGTCAGCTCCCCGGCCCGCTCGCTCCGGAGGTCGTCGCCCTCGCAAAGGAAAAGGGCCTCGAGTTCTACACAGGCAACCCGCAGGACGCCTACCCGAATGCACTCCCGGAGTATCGCAGGATGATGGCCGAAGAAGGCTGGGACGAGGGGCAGGACAGCGAGGAGCTCTTCGAGTTCGCAATGCACGAAAGGCAGTACCGCGACTACAAATCAGGAGTTGCCGCAGAGCGTTTCCGTCAGGATCTTGAAAGCCGTAGGGCCGCCGCCGGAGCGCCGATTGTTGTGAAACGCCCGGTTGTGGAGATGCCTGAGTTTGACCTGGATGCCCTTCTTGCTAAATACCCTGACGCGAAACCTCTCCAGGCCCCGGTGAAGGGTCAGATGCTCTGGCAGATTGACGTCGAGGACCGCTGCGCCGCGCCTGTTGCGGGAACTGAGGTCGCAGGGGGAGAAGCCGCCGGGTATGTTCAGGCATACTATGGGATGGAACCTGTTGTCGCTCCTACCTCCGGAAGGATCGTCGCCGTCACCGCCCCGCAGGGAAAGAAAGTGGAAAAAGGCGAAATCGTGGCCCTGTATCAATAGTTTTTCCAATTTTAGGCTTGACTTTTGCCTATTGGGGCTTCCGGTCCGGATGGACATAAAACCGTATGAATATAAACACACAAAAGATATGAAACTAAAGAAAATCATTGCCCTATTTGGCGCAGCCTGCCTCCTTTTCACGGGCTGCCTCAAGGGAGAATTCAGCTACACCAACTACTCGGCATTCGCGGAAGTGACGGATGCCACGACCCTTAGCGGAGACGGAGACGTGACTTACAGAATCTCGGAAAACGCTTCTGGAATTGACCTCAGCACGGTTGAAAAAGGCACAAGGTATTATATAATCTGCGACCTTCTCAACGCGGTGGATTCCAACGGAGGCTGCGACATAAAGCTCACATCCGCGACCCCGGTCGCCGTGAAGACCTGCCTCAAGGGGACTGACGCCGCCGTTTCGACTCTCAAGGCCGACTCTCTCTACATAGCCAAGTACAACTACGCCAACGCGTTCTATCTCACCGCAAACGGCGACAACACCTACCTCACGGTTCTGGTTTCAATCCCGACGCTCAAGGACAGCACCACCGAGCACGACCTCGACCTCGTGATGGACTCCGGAAGCACCTCTTCGAATGTCACCTTCACTCTCTACCACAACGCCAACGGGGATGTCTTCACCCCCGAGACCAAGGATGACGACAAGACCTACGAAGTGAGATACGCAAGTTTCAAGGTGAGAAAACTTCTCAACGAAATCGGAGTGAACAACAGCACAGAGATTAAGCTCGAGTCCGCTTTCGACAAGAAAAGCGAAAATAAAAACTGAGAGCGAACTGTCAGAACGGCTAAGAGCGGGAGCCGCACAAGGCTTCAGAATTTCTTTTTAGCGGTAGGGTGACCTACGATCTGGATATCCACCCTGTCAACCTTATAGCCGCGGAAGCGTTTCCCGGCAAACATCGCAAGGACGTCATTGAGAAGTTTTTCATCGATGACGTCCTTGTAGGTATTGTTGACGCTGTCGTAAAAATGGATGTGCTCGAATGTGTTCACGTCGAAGTACATCTTGTTGTTCGAGCTGAGCCGGTGGCTGTAGATCCCCTTCAGAGCGAAGTCCGCAAGGATGTTGTAAACCGAAGCGACGGTGACCTTCACCTCCCCCTCCAGCGCGATCTCGGACGCCACCATATCCGCCGAAGCGTGCCCCAGGCGGAGCATAGCCCGGTGCACGGCCAACCGCTGAGGGGTCGCCTTAAGCGAATATTTCTTCAAAATGGAGCCAAATTCCTCCATCTGGTCCCTGTCACTGCGCATAACTCTTTTGTGAAGTCTTTTACGACATTTTTATCGTCAAATACAACATCGGCAGGTGCAAATATAGCGAATAATTCTGCGCGGACCGCCGCTTCGGGAGAAACTTTCAATGACTCTCTACCACCAGAGCTTCTTCTCGGGTCCCATTTGGAAGACCAGGTGGCCTCCAGCCATTATGTCTTTATAATCTATGTAGGACTGCTTCAGCTCTTTGCCGTTCAGCTTTACACTTTGGATGTAGCGGTTCTGGGCGGAAAGGTTTTCAGCGGTGACAGTGAAACTGCGGCCTTCGGGGAGGTTGAGCTCGACCTTTTGGAAGGACGGAACACCGAAACAGTATTTGCCTGAGGCCGGTTCCACCTCGTAGAAACCCAGAGAGGAGAGGATGTACCAGGCTGACATCTGGCCCACGTCTTCGTTGCCCGAAAGGCCGTCCGGGGCGGCGCGGTACATATCATTCAGCGTGCGGCTGACAAGGTCGGCGGTTTTCCACGGCTGGGAGAGCATCGTGTAGAGGTAGAGGATGTGGTGGCTCGGCTCGTTGCCGTGGGCATACTGACCTATGAGGCCTGAAATGTCCGGAGAGGAATCCTGACCGAGAACAACCGAACTGATCGTGAAAAGCGAATCCAGTTTGGAAAGCATATTCTCCCTTCCGCCGAAACACTCCTCAAGCCCCTCGACATCCTGCGGAGCGAGCCAGGTGTACTGCCAGGCGTTGCCCTCGCAGAAATCGTCGGCGCGGTGCTCGGAGCTGAACGGGCTGAACGGCGTGCGGCGCACTCCCTTGCTGTCAAGGCCGCGCACAAAGCCGATTGACGGGTCGAAATAGTGCCTGTAGGAGTGGCTGCGGGCGGTGAAGGTCTGCGCCTCGGCCTCTTTGCCGAGAGCCTTTGCGGCAGCAGCTATGGCCCCGTCAGCGATGGCGTATTCCATATCGTAGGCCACGCTCTCCGTCATCAGGTCGCACGGGATGTAGCCGTAGCGGGCCCTCAGGGCGCCGCCGCGGCCCTTGTCGTAGGATGTAGCCGTAAGTGCCTTGAAGGCAGCCTCCCTGTCAAAGCCCGGAATGTCCTTTACGATGGCGTCCGCAACCACCACAATGCCCGGATTGCCGACCATACAGTCGGTCTCGTTGCCCCAGAGATGCCAAACCGGAAGGCGGCCCTGCTCGGAGTGGATTGCGAGCATCGTGTTAATTATGTCCGGCATCCTCTCGCTCTGCAGAATGGTCAGAAGAGGCATCTCGGCGCGGTAGGTGTCCCAAAGGGAGAAGGTGGTGTAGGTGGTGTGGGAAGCCGCCCTGTGAACCTTTCCGTCTGCCCCGCGATAGTCCCCGTTGACATCGCAAAACTCCGAAGGGGCCACCATAGTGTGGTAGAGCGCCGTGTAGAAGCACTGGAGTTTTTCCTGTGAAACGGTGCTGTCCTCAACCTTAACTTTCGAAAGTTCCCCGTTCCAAAGAGAAGAGGCATTCTCAGCCACTGCATCAAAATCCCATCCCGGGAGTTCCTCCCGAAGATTAAGTTTTGCGCCCTCGACGCTGACCGGCGAGATGGCAACTTTAAGAAGAATCTGCTCCCCTTCCGAGGTCGGGAATGAAAGCCTGCACCACCTCTGGAGCGGATCCACTACCTGAGCCCCCGTGAACGGTCTGGAAAATTCAGCGGCGAAATAGACCTTCTGGTCCTTCGCCCAGCCGGTTGAGTAGCGCCAGCCGGAAATGTGGAGGCTGTCCTCAATCTCGAAACCGGTGGAAGTGGCCTTGTCCCAACAGCCGCCGTTCTCCAGATCGAAAACGAGCGCGGACTGCTCCGAAGCGGGGAAGGTGTAGCGGTGCATTCCGACACGGGAAGTTGCCGTGAGCTCCGTCCGGATGCCGTAACGCCTCAAAAGCACGCTGTAATATCCCGGACGGACCGTTTCGCTGCTTCTGTCCGCGTAGGACCACAGTCCCGAAGACAGGTCATCCTCCGTGCCCCTTGAATAATTGACTTCGCCCACTACCGGCATCACAGTGACATCGAACAGATCCCCGATGCCGGTGCCGCTCAGGTGGGTGTGCGAAAAGCCGATTACGGTGGAGTCGGCCTCATTGTAGCCCGAGCACCAGTCCCAGCTCTGCGGGATGCTTACGGGGCCCAGCTGAACCATTCCGAACGGAACATTTGCGCCGACGAAAACGTGGCCGTGTCCGCCGCTGCCGATAAGAGGATTCACATATCGGGTGTAGTCTCTCCCCGGGCAGGAGGATGAGTTCGCGCAGCCCCAAAGAAGTAAAGGCAGCGCCAGGAATGTAAGTAATCTTTTCATATTCAACTATTTGGCGGCTACGCAATTAACCGTGAGCGTCTTTCCCCCGGTGAGGGAGCTGTGGCTTATGCGGTAGCTTTTTAATTTCCGGTCTCCGAGAGTCATAGACTTTATGCGAAGATATTTTCCTTCCTGCCCTAAAGAGCCGGTTCTATTGATTTGGATGGTATTATGTCCCCCGTACCATTTCGGGTCGAGGCGGAGCGTAACCCGCTCGAAAGCGGGAGCGGTCAGAGTGTAGGCGGGCTCGCCCGGGCAGTCGGGGTAGAAGCCCATCATCGAGAACACCGCCCAGGCTGACATCGTGCCGGTGTCGTCATTGCCCGGGATGCCGTCCGGCTGAACAGTGAAATGCTTTGCGAGAAGCTCCGAAACCAGTTTCTGGGTGCGCCACTGCTCGCCATTGAAACGGCTGAAAAGGTAGGCGTAGGCAATGTCGGGCTCATTCGCAGGGTCATAGAGGCCTTCGTCAAAGACCATCTGGAGCTTCTTCACGAACGCCTTTCCTCCGCCCATAAGGGAGGCATATCCTTCGACATCGTGCGGGACGAAGAAAGTGTAGTTCCAGGCGCTACCCTCGTGAAAGCCCACCGCGTTCTCGAAATTCTCGCCCTCCAGCGGATTGAAAGGATTGAGGAAACTGCCGTCGGCGTTGATGGGCCTGAGAGTGCCGGACTCCGGGCTGTAATAATGGCGGTAGTTCAGCGACCTTTCCCTGAAAAGAGAGGCGTCGTCCTTCCTGCCAAGTTCCGCCGCAAGAAGCGAGAGGGCATTGTCCGCAACGTAGTATTCCAGAGCGTGGGAAACGGAGTTGTCGCCTGAAAAATCCCCGGCGAAATATCCTACGGGGATATAGCCGCGGGAGACATACGGGGCGTTGTCCGGGCGCATCAGATTGGAGGATGTCGTGTCGAGGGCGGACCTGAGGAAAGCCTCGTAGGCAAGGTCAACATCGAAATCGCGAAGGCCCTTGAGGTAGGTGTCCGCGATGACCGGGATTGCCGGGTCACCCTCCATCGTGAAGGTTTCCCTGCCGTACAGCTCCCATTTGGGCATCCAGCCCCATTCGCTGTACATCGAGACCATCGAACGCACCATATCCAGCTGACGCTCGGGAAAAAGCAGCGTAAGAAGCTGATGCACATTGCGGTAGGTGTCCCAGAGGGAGAAAACCGTGTAGCGTTCGTGCCCCGGGGCCACCCTTCCGACGCCCCTTTTGTAGGTGAGATAGCTTGCGAAAACGCTCTCGGAAGGAAGTTCCCCCTCCCCCGTGTATTCCATAACCGGGTATTCCCCGTTGACGTCACTGAGGATGTTCGGGTGCAGAAGAGTGTGATAGAGAGCAGTATAGAAGACCTGTTTCTGCTCCGGAGTGCCGCCATCCACACGAACAGCGGAAAGATCTGCGTTCCACCTCCCGAGGGCCTCGGAGCGGACAGAGTCAAAATCCACTACAGGCTGCTCCGCTTCAAGGTTCATCCTGGCATTTTCGCAGCTCACGAATGAAACTCCCATCTGCACAAGGATCTGCTCCCCCGCGGAGAGGTCGTCGAAGCGGAACCAGTAACCGATGTCGTCCCCCGCGACCTCACGGGCATAGCGGGTGTAGAGCTTGTACTTGCCCTGATCAGAGTCCCAGGCGGCCTCGGCGGTCATCGGACGCTGCTTTTTCCAGTAGCCGCAGCGCGAAGGAGTCCTGCTGACGCGAAGAACGAAATAAACAGGGAAAACTGCCTGGGAATTGTAGCAGAACGTGCCCAGGAGCTTGCAGCCCTCGATTTCGGTGTCGCTTACCTTGCGCACCATAGCCCCGGACTCGTTCGTGAGCCCTTCGCCGAGATTCAGAAGAATGTTGCCCTCCCCTCCCCTGGTGAATGTGTATCTTTCGATGCTTGTGCGCGGGGTTACAGTCGCCTCCGCAAGGATGTCGTATTTGCTTAAGACGAGAGAGTGATAGCCCGGAGAAGCCGTCTCAGAGCTATATTCAGAGCCATAGTCGCGATAATCCACTCTCAACTCCCCGGAAGTCGCCATAGTGAGCAGAGACCCGAGGTCCGGGCAGCCCACCCCGCTGAGGTTCACGTGGGAGAACCCCGTAAGGAACCTGTTTTCAAAGCAGTAGGGAGTTGACCACCACCTGGAGTCCTTGTCCCAGCGGTTGGCGTCCGAGCCCATAACATTGAAGGGGGAAACGCTCATCATTCCGTTCGGGCAGACCGCTCCCGGGTTGGTCGTGCCGAAATTGGTCGTGCCTATGAACGGATTGACATACTGCGCCGGGCTAAGCTCCTCGGAAGAGGAAGCCTCCTCCTGGATGCCGGGAGCCGCAGCAAAGGCCGTGGGCAAAGACAGAGGGGCCACCGCTGAGAGAGCGGCGGCGAAAAGCAGAGCCTTGAGAGAGAATTTCGCGCTCATCTGATGATTGGTAAATATATCCCCGCGCCTACAGCGGACTGAGCCTGAGCCCCATCGGAGGGGGTGCGGGGAAAGTAAAGTTAGAGAATGTTCGTACGGCGGGTAAAGTCTATGATTTCAGGCACATAGCCGAAAGCAAGACCCGTCACGGAGTCGGCGCAGCCATAGTAAACCGCAAGCCTTCCTGTCTCAGAGTCGCAAAGGGCGGCGCAAGGGAAAGTCACGTTCGGAACGTCGCCTGCGCACTCATAGCTCTCGCGAGGGGAAATCAGGTAGGCCCCGCTGCGGGCAAGCACTTTCCACGGCTCTTCCCTGTCCAAAAGGGCGGAGCCGAAAGCATAGACATAGCCGTTGCAGGAATGGAGCACGCCGTGATACAGAAGCAACCAACCCTCGGAAGTCTCAATCGGAACAGGACCCGCACCGATTTTCATACACTGCCAGGCGCTCACCTCAAACGGAGCCGGAGCCATAACGTGGCGGTGGCGTCCCCAGAACTGAAGATCCGGAGACTCGGAGTAGAATATGTCTCCGAAAGCCGTGTGCCCCGTGTCGCTCGGACGGGAAAGCATCGCATAACGCCCGTTTATCTTGCGCGGGAACATAACTCCGTTGCGGTTGTAGGGAAGAAATGCGTTCTCCTCCTGATGGAAGGTCTCGAAATCCTCGGTCCAGGCCACTCCGATTGTAGGGCCGTGATAGCCGTTGCACCAGGTCACATAGAACCTGTCGCCGATGCGGCACACTCGGGGGTCATAGCCATAGACCCAGGCGGCGATTTCGGGGTCGGCCCCCTCGAACCTGAGGTCCTCCTCCCTGATGTCCCACTTGAAGCCGTCCACGGAAAAACCGACGTGGAGCCTCATACGGCGGTTGGTGTCGTCGCAGCGGAAAACACCGGCGTAGTTGTACTTCCCCTTTTTGAAAGGCACGACAGCCGAATTGAATATGGAATTGGAGGTCGAAAGCTCGTAACGGCCGATTACGGGATTGCCGCTGTAGCGCCAGAGCGTCTCGGGGCACCCCTCGGGCCTCTCCTGCCAGGGAATGTCCGGCAGGGGCCGGGTGAATATCTTAAGATCACTATTCATTGCACAAAAATTTAGATGATTGCAAAGTTAGCCTTATTCTGCCACAAAAGGGAACATAGTGAGGCGATATGCAAGGAATCCGTAAGGATAGAGCTTCACTGGAATGTCCTTCTCGAGAACAGCAGGCTCTTCAAGAGGCATCACAGGGTCGCCCTTGTCAGGGTTCCAGTCCACAAGGTCCGCCTTCGCATTCATAACGAGCGGAGAGTTGGTCCATCTCCAGTCGAAAGGATGATTGACCTTGAGGGAGTCCACCGTGGCGCCGTCCAGACTCTCGGGAGTCAGGGCATAGCGGTACTCGGTCCAGTGCTCCTCGTTGATGTCGTAGCTCTCTCTGTTTGCCTTCTGCATAGACATCGCGAAAAGAAGCGGCCCGTAAGTCACCCAGGCGCAGCGGCCCTGCTCGACGAAACCGTCGAGGACCATTCCGCCGTTGTAGTCCACCATAACGCCCCAGGACGGCGCTTTCTTGCCCTCGAAATAAGGGAATTTCTCGCGGCCCTCCACAAGAACGGGCTTCATCGGGAAGGTGAGGGAAATCTTGTCGCCAGCCTTCCATTTGCCCTTCAAGGAAACAAAACCGTCCTTCACCGCAACCTTCTTAGCCTTGCCGTTGATGCAGACAGAAGGGTCGGTGCACCAGGAAGGAATGCGGAGATGAAGAGTCTGCCCCTTGGGAACAGCGTTGAGAGTGAAGGTGAGGTTGTCCCTGAACGGATATTCGGTCTCGCAGAGGATGTCGAAACGGCCGTCGCGGGTCTTGAGGTGCGCAGGTCCGTATGTGAGCCACATCAGCTCCCCTTTTCCGTTCAGCATCGCCATATTCATAATGTAGTTCGGAAGGGCGCGGTTGATGTTCGACGGGCAGCAGGTCGGCCAGTGCATAGGCTTGAAATAGGAGCCGTCGTCGCGGATGCGGAGGTGAAAGCCCGGGATGCGGTTCGGAGCCTGGGTATAGACGCACTGTGTGAAGGTGTAGTTCAGGGCTCCGGGAAGCGCGTTGAAAGCGTCGGCCTCGATTCTGTCGCCGTAGCGGGAGTCTCCGGTTGCCCTTGCGAGCCAGATGTTGGACCACATAAAGTCGCTCACGTCGCAGCTCTCGGCCGCCTCGAAGGCACCGATGCCGTGCAGGTGCTCATTGGAGGAGTTGACTCCTGAAGGGAGCATAGAGTTTTCCTGCAGGAACTCGTAGTTGTTGACTGAAGCGGCGAGATATTCCGGGTCGGAGTTGAAGATGTAGCCGATTGCGGGGAGTTTCGCCGCCTCGTTGAAGCTCACTCCGTGGCTGATTGCGGTGCGGAGGAACTCCTTGCGGCGTGCCCAGGTCTCGATAAAGGCGCGGTCGTAGTTGTTGAGAACCGTGAGGGCGCGGTTTGCGAAGGACATATCCCCCGTTATGCGCGAGAGCTCGAAAAGGTTCTCCACGCCGCAGAGAAAACGGATTTTGTCCAGGTCTCCTCCGTTGAAAGGATAGCCGCCGTCCTTGTAGGTGAATAGAGGATATTTTTCATAAACCCTCTTCACCATATTGAGGACCCTCTCGTCGGAGGTGGCTGTGTAATAGGCCAGCGCGGCCCGGCAGAAAATGGCTTCGCTCCAGTAGAGTCCGCCGTCAGCCTCCTCGGTGCCCCATTTTTCCACATATTCCCGTGTGTTGGAATGGATGTATCCGTTCGGCTTCTGACGGGCTACGACCGCCTCCATCACCCCCCGGCTGCGCTCCACCAGGAGCGAATCGTCAAGAAGAAATCCCAGGCGGGTGAATCCGTCGGTGTAGTAGGCTGTCTGCTCGTAGTGCCACCAGCCGGGCTCGTCGGCACTGGTCCAGCCCTTGACGAACTCGGTGTATTCCTCGCCGATGGTCTTGGTCATTCCCTTTGCGGCGAGAGAGGCCCACTCGCGGAGCCATCCTTCAGGCTTGAGTTCTCCAAGAGCGAAGGGGGCGTAGGCCTCGGGGCGCAGACGGGCGCTGCTCAAAAGGGGCTGCTCGGGCTCCGAAGAAGCTGCAGGGGTCTGAGCCAGGGCGAAAAAGCCGCAGAGGACTCCCGCGCAAAGCAGGGCGAAACGTTTTGTAAAATTATTCATTTTCGTAAAACTGTTTGTAAAACCGGGCGGTTCAATAAAACCGACGGTCTCAATAAAAAACAGGGAATGAGCGAAGTTTTTCCGTCATCCCCTGTTTCCACATCAATAATACACTAACTGTAAGTCTTATTTCGCAACGACGCGAAGCTGCATCGCATTGACATCAAGTTCGATGACATAGTCTCCCGCCACATCCGGTTTCCACTTCCAGTCGTGGGTTCCGGTGCTGCCGTCGGAAGTTTCCACTACCACGCCAATCCAGGTATTGAGCGGATTGTTGTTCGGTGATGTAACTGCAGAGTTATATCCTCCCTGTGTGTAGTCGTAGGTTTTCGGAATCTTGAATCCTTCTCCGGTTGCGTTTAGTTTGAACTTCACATTGCATCTGTAAATGTGAGGCTCGGTGAGCTTGTCGGTCGGAGCGAAGAAGCCCTTCTCCCTGAAATAATTGTATGACTTATAGGCATTCCAGTTGTCAACGCCGTCGATATTGTCTCCGGAAGGGAAGCAGGTGTCAGTGAGCACGCAGATGTCCTTGACTACGCAAACATTGCTTCCGAGGCTGAATGAAACCGCGCACTTGTTCGCCCACTCGTTTGCAGTCGGCACGGTGTAAGTCCCGTCTGAAGCGCTGTTGACCAGCGTGTACTTTCCGTCACCCGTAGGGATGTAGGCAGGGTAGCCTCCCGTTGACTTGGAAATGCGGACGGTCTTTCCGGCGAGCGAACGGTCGAGACGGATATAGTAGCCTCCGGTTGAGAGCTCGGTGAGGTCGGTCTTGTCGGTAGTGCCCTCGCCCACATACAGGGACCAGGTCGTGGTTCCGTTCTGTGCCTCAGCGTCATACTTGCTCTGTCCGAAGTTGGCTGCGTTGAAACGGAACACGTCGGTGTGCAGACCCTTGTCGCTGTAGAGAAGAATCTCCGTGTAGTCCTGTCCATCGAACTTCTTGGTGTCTCCCCAGTCAAGGAAGAATGAGCCGGAAGACCAGAATGAACGGATGGTGTTGAGGTTGGCGACATTTGACGCGCCTCCTAGAACATCCACAATCTCACTGGCCTTCATTCCCTGGTTTGCAACTGCCCAGGATGTCTCCGGAACAAATGCATACGGATAGCCGTTTACCGGTACGAAGCTGAAGAATCCGTCACCTTCATCATTGACTTTATAGATGAATCCGCCGACTCTGTTGGCGTCCTTAGGCTTGTTTTCACCCGCAGTGCCTTCCCTCCAGACGATGTTCTCCATCATTGTGGTGCTGCCGTTCTGAACGAATGCGAGTTCGCTGAACAGGGCGCCGTACTTTGAAGTCTCGCTGTAGGATGTGAGAGCGGTGTTCCACCACTTGCGGAAATTGGTCTGAGTCTCGCTGGCCGCCTCGGTAACATACTGGCTGTCTCCCCAGCTGCCGTCCTTCACAGGGCCGAATTCGCAGAGGGACTGGAAATGATTGTAGTCGCTCGCGAAAGTGCCGTCGACAATGAGATTATCCCACGGAGAAGCAAGGGTTGTGAAATTGGAAGTAGGACCGTAAACATACTCTCCGTTGGCAAGTTTTACGAATGCACGCACATAGAACTTAGTCTGAGGATAAAGCGCGAAGCCTCCTGCGTCATCGGCCATCGGAGTGGTGAGAGGATTGATCTTCACCTCGGTGCCGGCCGGGATGTCACCCTCGCCCTCGTACTGGAACTGGTAGGTGATGGCATTGCCATAGGTGAGGTCGGTGTCGATTTCGTCCAGACATACTCCGGTCTCGACTACAGGGAATGCGACACTGAAGCTGAAGTCAGCCTGATGTGCCTTCACGTTCTTGACCTCGACGGCGCTGTCGAATGTCGGAGTGATGTAGATCTTCACCGTTTCCTCGGTGTAGCTGCGCTGTCCGTCGGCAAGCTCAAGCCAGCCTACGAAATAGTAGGTGTAGCCGTCGGCGAAATCCTTGACCGAAACAGCGGTGTCGCCCTCCTTAGGAGCACCCTCGATGAGGATGTCGGTGCCTTCGGTGATGAGCTTTTCAGCGTCGGTGGACCAGCGTACGCCCCATTTCACGAATTTGTCGATGTCCTTAGGCGAGGTGACATTGAGGTTGAGAACATAATTTCCGCTCTCTGAAGAAACCTCGGAGAGAACTGCAGTCAGATTGATGACGCCGGACTCCTGCCTCAGGGCGAAGTTGGTGTATGCGGAGCCGCAGCGCACCTTGAAAATGGCCGCACGCTCTTTTCCGCCCGTATTCACGCCGTAGGTGAATGTGACCTTGTCACCGGTATTTCCGCTCTTTGCGGAAGGAGTGACCCAGGTGTAGTCCCCCTCCATCGTCCACGCTCCGGAGGAAGTTACCGTAGTCTCCGCCGTGCCGGAAAGATATCCGGCCTCGGCGCTCACCGGATCCAGCTGAACCGAATCCACCTGAGCTTCTTTCTGGCAGGCTGCGAGAGAAAGAGCCGCGAAGACTGAAACTATATAAAATATTCTTTTCATTCTGTAAACGTTTTATGTTGTTCAAACTACCACTCGGCCTTAGGTCTGTAGCCTGTGTCCACGATGGAGTCGCCGTCGAAGAGATAGTAAGCGATATTGTTCAAAGAAGACCACTGTCTGGACCAGGTGTCGATGGCGAAATCGAGGCAATAAACCATATATCCGCCCCAGCCCTGATTCTTCAAGTTCCTGAAGGTGGAGTATGTCGCGGTCCACCTCTGGGTTCCCGGTGCGCAGTTCACGCTGTTCGGGGTCATCTTCGAAAGCGGCATTCCTCCTTCAAAGCTTCCTGTAGACCAGGAGCCGTAGTCTCCGATTGACCAGTCTACATATTCGCTCGGGTTGACTCCGTCAACGGCGTAAAGAGCACTGGTATAACTGTAGGTGTAGGCTATGACCTCCTTGTCAGGCATCGCCTTCTTGGTTTCATACATAAGGCGGGAAATCAGCTTTGATGATTTGTATGACTCCACACCCGGGATGTCGCTTCTGACCTCACCGTACTCCTCGTCGAAGAAGATTCCGTCGAGGTGGTAGGTGTTGCAGTAGTCCGCAAGCATCTTACCCACGGTCTTGCTGGTCTCCTCGCCGATGCTGGCCATCGTAAGTCCGATTCCGCTGTCGTGGTGTCCCGTTGAAAGCAGGGACATTATGACTTTGATGCCGCGGTCGTGAAGAGGCTTGATGTATTTCTCGTAATTTGCATTGAGAGCCGCCTGGCAGGTGTTCGGTTTAACCTTGATTTCCCTCGCATCCGGATCCCACATAAGGGCTGAAGAGAAAACGATCACGTGGTCAAAGAGAGGCTCGCCTGTGCTCCTGAGATTGAGCGCGAGGTGGAAAAGAGGATTGGCCGTTCCTGTCTCCATACAGCTGAAAATGTGATATTTCCTGTTGGAGGAGATAGGGGTGATGCCCTTGCGGTTCTTCACGAACACAAGATGAGGCTCTCCCGGGAGAGTGACTGAAGGGTCGTCCGTTGTCACGGTCACAGGGATTGCGTAGGTGATGTCGCCGGAGGTATTTTCGAAGCTCTGGATGGAGTCGTCGATGGTGAGTTTTATGTCAGCGCCGGTTGAAACCGTTTCGCCCGGCATCACGACTGCAGGGTCGCCGAACTCCACATTCTGCTCAGGGAAAACCTTGTAGGATGTGCCGTAAGCGGAATTGTACTCCTCCACGAGGGAAGCGTCTCCGTATGCGAGAGTGCCGCTGACGGCGCCGACCGTAGCCTTGGAGAGCTCCAGATGGAGAGCAATCGTGGTGTCTGCGGTGGTCGCCTCGACCGTCGTGTAATACGCGGAGCCGGAAGCGTTGCGCAGCGATGCCGTAGGAAGCTCGACATTCTTTATTTTATTCGCCACATTTCCTTCCACTTCGAAGACATCTTTCTGACAGGAGGATGCCAGGCAAAGTGCAGCGGAGAGCAGCAGAACTGATTTATATGTTTTCATATTCATATCTGTTTTGATTGTTATTCAGGAAGAGCCACTTTGCTCCAGACAACCGGGTTCACAGCCAGGGCGTCGTTGCCGTTGCCGGTGCGGTCCGCGATGACGGTGCCGCTTCCCTCATTGAATTTCCAGTATGCCACGAGGCCGTCTGAGGCAGGATCCACGAAGTAAGGGTGCATCTCCTGGTCGGCGATTGTCTCCTCGTCAAGGATCTTGTTCCAGATTCTCACCTCGGAGAAGAATGCGGCCGCATTTCTGTTAGGGTTGTAGGCGGTGTTGATGTTGAAGGTCTTCTTAAGGTCGCCAATGTTGTCATCTCCAGTGTAGAAGGAAAGACCGTCAGGATAATTTCCTGCAGTTGCGGTTGCAACCTTCTCTCCGCTCTTGTAGACTGTAAGGGCGCGGGTGTCGCAGTCGTAAGTCACGATGAGGTTGAACCACTCGTTGTCCGGCATATAGCAGTCGGTAAGAGGCTCTCCGCTGTTCGTGCAGATCTGGAGACGGTGCGGATCGTTCGCAAGGTCACCCGTACGGAAGAGGAAGTAGCCCTCTACGCCGAAGAAACTGTTGTTCTCGCTGTGGTCGGTCTTCACCTTGTTCCAGTCGCTGTTGAGAAGCATCTCGATTGTGATCTGCTTGAGATTGCTCAGGACCTCTTTGTTGTGCCAGTCAATCGTGCAGTAGTTCTCCCACATATAGGCGACGTCATTGATGAGGTTCGCGCCCTCGAACACATAGAATTTGGTGCTGCGGGAAGAAAGGACGTCAATGTCGTCGGACTGGAGCGCTACCGGAAGAACATACAGGGAGTCCTTGTTCAGGGAAAGCACGTCCTTGAATGAGATTACGCACTCCTCGGTGCGGACAGCGCCCTGGTTGAAAGTGAACTCGGTGGCGGAGAAAGAGTAGAACTTCTCAGGAAGAAGAATGGCCTCGGTTCCGAATTTCTGATTGTAATAGTCAACTTCGGAAGCGTCCACGGCGTATCTTACCTTCAGCGCAGTCTCAGCCGGCTTTGGAAGAACCGCAACCAGACTTTCGCTGTATTTGTTTTCAATGGAAATATACAGGGTCTTGCTGCTTGCATAGTCCTCTATGAAGGCCTTGTTGGTATAGACCTCCGATGCGCTTTTTTCGCAGGAAGACAGCGCGCCGAGCGCCGCAAGGGCGAAAATTGCATATTTAACACATTTCATATTCATCTTGTTGTCTTTTTAAGAGTTCGGATTCAGGTTCTTGATGGCTGCGCGAAGCTTGCTGTAAACATTGCGGTCGGCATCGAAGAAAGTGTTTCTCGCATTGTAAATCACAAGACCGGACTTGCTGCGCTCAGAGCCCACCCACTTTGAAGCGAGAGGAATCTGCTCGCCGGCGGTGAAATAGCCGGTAGTGAGAGTGGCGTCATCCGGAAGAGTGGCGGAAACCGCAAAGACGAGTCTTGCATCAGGATAAACCTCCGATGCTCTGAGAGCCATATAGGCCATCTCGTCAGTGCCGGCGCAGTTCTCGGTCGGCAGAATGATGCACTCGGCAGCCTTGATTATGTCCTCGGATGCTATGTACTGCGCGTCAGCGTTAAGATACATCCCTACGCCTGAGCGTGAAGCGATTTCGCCAAGGATCACATCGAACCTCGCCTTCTGGTCAGCGACGTATGCGCTGTCCTCTTTTTCGGTAAGGTGAGTGCGGCTGTGGAGGTCTGAATAGGTGACCCTAACGGCGTCAAAGCCATATTCATCCACATATTTCATAACCCCTGCAAGGCTTTCCTTGACCATTTCGTCAAGCTCCGGATAGGTAGGAGCCGCAACAGTCTCAGGATCGCCGCCCTGCTCGGAGATGGCGTCACGCTCTGCAAGATAAGCGTCGTCGAGGCTGTCGACAGCCTCCTGGTATTCAGCGTTCACATCGTCGAATGAGAATGCGAGGGCGAACTTGAAGCCCTTGTCGGTGCGGAGCTTTTTCATTTCATCAACGAGCGTCCCGTCAATAAGCTCCGGATTGGAGATTTCGACCACGTCTACGCTGTCGGGAAGAGAGGTGAGGCGGTATGAACCGTTGGCAGCGCTCTGCTGATTGTCGAAAGCGACGTACACAAGATTGTGGTTCTCGCTTGCCTTGTAGTCACGCAGCTGCTGGCAATACTGGGCATACACCTCAGGATAGTCATTTTCCAGAGATGACACCTTGATTGAGATGGACTCCGGAGTGGTCCAGTCGCTGCAGGCAACAAGAGCCGCAGCACTGAGGGCCATCGCTATGATTGAACTTTTTTTCATTCTTACCTCCATATTTATTTGGTGTTAGGATTGCAGTCCCACCAGAGGCGGGTAGCCATATTGTCGGCGCCTCCCAGAAGAGTTGAAACGGCAGTCTTGTAGTTGTCGCCGTTGCTGGTCCTCTCGTTGACAGGGTAGTTGAGCCTGCGTGCATAGCCGTCCTCGGCGATAACTCCTCCGCTGAGGTTGACACCTGCGGTGAAAAGGCGAGGATAACCGGTACGGCGGAACTCAGCCCAGGCCTCAACGCCGGTAGCCTTCCAGTTGGCAATCCATTTCTGGGTTATGATTCTTTCGAGATTCTTCTCGAAGTCAGCGCTCTCGTTCCAGGCGATTGACGCTGCGCCTGAAATGGTGGCGTCATATCCCTTGCCTGAAAGGTCGGTGTAGCTGTCAGGAGCTGAAGTGGCATCGGCAAGATATGCCTCGACGCCCTTTGCACCCCACTGTGAGAATGAAAGCTCCACTCCGGCCTCATAATACTCCTTTGCGGTGCCGCCGCCCATATTCCAACCTCTGAGAGCGCCTTCAGCCTTAAGGAACATAGCCTCGGCTGCGTTCATCCAGTACATCTGGTCGGTGGTGGTCACATTCATATTTGAGCATTTGGCTCCTCCGTTGGAATCTGCCATCGCTGTTCCTCTGCGCCATCCGGCATAAGTCTGGGCGGTGTATGAGGAAGCGGTGAAATAAGCGGAGCGGCGAGGGTCAGCGTAGCCGTTCATATAGCATACGATGTCGGCGGCTGCACGGTAGTCACCCCACTGGATGCAGGTGAGATAGTAGAGGTTGTTGGTGGCGTGGGTGAACGCTGCGTTGTCGGAATTGTCAGTCATTGTTCCGAATGACTGGTTTGCAGCCTCCTCAGCCATCTGCTGAGCCTTCACAGGGTCTGCGTAAACGATTCTCATAGCCATACGGAGCTTGAGAGTGTTCGCATACTTGATCCATTTCTGGACGTCGCCGTGGAAGACGATGTCGGCGTTGGCGTTGAGCTTCTCGGTGCTTCTCTCGGAGAGAGTGCCGATGGCCTCGGTGAGCTTCTCAAACCCTAAGGAGTAAATGTCCTCCTGAGAGTCGTAAGGAGCGACCAGGGAGCCGTTGGTGCCGATCTTTGAGAATGGAAGCGGGCCGTACATATCTGTAAGCTGCTGGAAGACTGATACTTTCACAATTTCAGCGACTGCGAGAGCCACCTCGTCGGTTGTGGAAGAAGTAAGCTGGATGTATGCCCCGTAGAAACCCGGGATAACGTTTTCGAACGGATAAGCGCACCACTCATCGTTCGGGTTGTAGGTGGAAATCTTTGTTCCCCAACCTTTCTGCTCTGCGAGATAACCTCCGAGAGTGCTTCCGCAAAGAACATCCATAAACTGGAACTGGTGCTCCTGCACAGGAACCACATAGCCCAGCATATTCTTCAGGGCGCCCTGGATTACATAGTCGTCCGCAGCAATCTGGCTTTCGGTAGCTTCATAAGGGTTGGTGTTGATTTCCAGATATTTTCCGGTGCAGGAAGCTGAAATCACACAAACCAGAGCTATTCCTATGATGTTATTTATTTTCATATTGACAGTTCATTTTAGAATTTGAAACGGAGGCTCAATGCTACCGAACGGGTTGACGGCATCATAAAGCTGTCGATTCCCTGATAGTAGTTGCCTGCAGAAGCGATTGACTCAGGATCGAACGGAGCCTTGCAGTAAATCATCCAGAGGTTTCTTCCGACAATTGAGACGTTGAGGTCGAAGATGTTGCCGAGAACCTTGCGAGGGATGTTGTAGCCGATGTGGGCTTCCTGAAGGCGGACGTTGGTTGCGCTGTAGGTGTAGTACTGAGGGATTCCTCCGTCAGCTGCGACTACAGAGTACCAGGACTTAGGGTCAATGGAGCAGCCGTCAACAAAGACTCCCCCCCTGTCGCGTGCGAGAGCCGAAGCCTCGGAAACTCCGAAGTAGTCCATACGGGCCTGAGTTGCGGAATATACGATGCCGCCGATGCGGGCTGAAATCATAAAGCCGAGGTTGAAGCCCTTGTAGCCGAAGTCGTTGCTCCAGGCCATATTTGCCTTAGGGAATACGGAACCGAGCTTCTTGTAGTCGGTTGTGCTGCTGCTCACCTTGCCTTCCGCGTCAACATAGATGTTGCCGTTGCTGTCGCGGTTGAGGTCGATGGTGGAGTAGAGGTCGCCGAGTGTGCCGCCCGGAGTGAGGACGAATGCCGCATTTCCGAGTCCGCCGACTTTAAGACGGTCAAGAGTGATGACCTCGCCGGTCTCAGGATGGGTGTAATTCTCCATAAGCTTCTCGACCTTGTTCTTGTTGACGCTCAGGGTGTAGTTGGTGTTCCAACTGAAGTCGCCCCACTGGTGGTCGTATCCTGCGGTGAGCTCGATACCCCTGTTGATTACGCTACCTGTCTGAACATAGAGGGAGGTGTAACCTGAGGAAACTGAAAGCTGAGAGTCGAAGGTCTGGTTGTATGTCTTCGTGTCATAGTAGCTCAGGTCGAGGCTGAAGCCCTTGAATGCCTTGAATGTGACACCGATTTCCCAGGAGTCTGTCCTCTCCGGCTTGAGGTCGTACATAGGATAGCTCTTGGAAGTCTCCCACGCACCTGTCCTTGTGTTCCAGGAATAGGTAGGGTTGGCGATGAACCTTGAGAAAGGAAGACCTACGGATGCCCAGGAACCGCGGACTTTGAGGAAGTCGATGGCCTCCGGCATAGGAATTATCTCTGAAAGAACGACTGCAGCTCCGACTGAAGGGTAGAAGAAGCTCTTCTTTGAAGAGTGAGGACCGGCAAGCTGTGAAGGCCAGTCGTTACGTCCTGTGACGGTGAGGTAGTAGGCGCCCTTGTAGCCGACTTCGGCAGAACCGAGCACTGACTGGGTCTGCTCCTGCCATCCCTCGTCGGTGTTCTCCATAGTGTTCTTGTCAAGCTGCTTGACGGTGAACACGTTAGGAAGACCGTCCTCGCGGATACCGCCGCGGATTTTGAGAAGGTCGTACTTCACGTCAGAGATTGAAGCGCTGAGGTTGGCGTTGAGTGACCAGTCGCCCCAGGTCTTGTTCACGCTCAGAAGGACATCGGCGTAAATCTGACGCTGGGTTGTCTTCTCGGAGTGGTAGAAACCGTTGGATGAACCTTCGGTGATGGTGGTGTTGGTGCTGGCGTTGGTCTGGTTGGTGTAGGTGTTGTCGGTGTTGTCGAGCTTAACCCTGCCGGAAAGTTTCAACCAGTCGAGGATGTCCCAGGTGAGACCGCCTGAAACCATATAACGGTCCTTGTCGTTCCTGCGGAGCATTCTGTACTGAGTCCAGTAAGGGTTGTCCCACTCGAGGCCGGCCTTGCCCATAAGATCCCAGTTCTGAACATAGATCTTCCTGGAGTCGTCGTAGCGCTCGAACATCTTGGCATACTCCCAGTCCTCGCCCCTCGGATAGAGGTAGGCTGCAACGAGAGGGTTGCCGTAGATACCCTGGTTGATCATATTGAGGTCTCTCTGCTTTACATACTGGGCGCTCACGTCAAGATGAAGCTTGTCCTGAAGGAATGAGGAAGTGGCCCTGATGGAAGCGTTGTAGCGGTGGTAGCCGTTGTTCGGGATTATTCCCTTGGAGTCAACAGCGCCCACTGAAGCGTAAACCTGATTCTTTTCGTTACCGACTGACAGGGAGGCTGTTTCTGTGCCCACAAGGCCGGTGCGGAGGAAGTCCGTTCCCGGATTGTAGTTCATTCTGTCCTTGCCTGAAAGAAGCGAACCCCAACTGGTTGCCTCGCCTTCGATGTTGCCGTAGCGGTTCTGGAACTGCGGAAGCACAAAGGCGTTCTGCATTTCGGTGTTGCTGGTTACGGTGAAGGAAAGCTTGCCTGCCTGGCCTTTCTTGGTGTTGATGATTATGGCTCCGTTGGATGCGTTGCTACCGTAAAGAGCGGCTGCGGCTGCACCTGTAAGAACGGAGATGGACTCGATGTCCTCAGGGTTGATGTCGGCGATGCCTTCTGAACGGCCTCTTGAGCCATAGTCAGTCTCGCCGTTGTCGGACATTGAGTACATAGGAATACCGTCGATGACATAGAGTGCGTTGGAAGAGGAGTTGATGCCCTTGGTACCGCGCATCACGACTTTGGTCTCTCCTCCGACTCCTGAAGAGGAGGCGTTGATTGTAACGCCGGCAATCTTACCGTTGAGTGCATTGACGAGGTTGACGTCCTTGACTGCGGTGATTTTGTCGCTGGAAACCTGCTGAACGTTGTAGTTCAAGGCTTTCTCTGAACGCTTGATGCCGAGTGCGGTTACGACTCCGGCCTCGAGGACCTGATTTTCCTCAACGAGGATGAAGTTGAAGCGCCTCTTGTCGGTCACCTGCTCTGAAACGGCCTTGTAACCGAGGAAGGAAACCTCGATGACGTCAGATGTGAAACCGTCCGGAAGCTGGATTGTGAATGAGCCGTCGATGTCGGCATTTGCTCCGAGCCTGCAGTTTTTGAGCACCACGGATGCTCCCGGAACGGGCTCGCCATTCTGATCCCTGACAACGCCGGTAACGGAATTCTCCGCCACTTTGCGGGCCTTGCTCAGAATAATATTTCTTCCGGATGTGATTGCATACTCCACGTCAGTGCCCTTGACCATCTGATCCAAAGCGTTGCCGATGGAAATGTTTTCACCTTTTACTACTACAGGAATTGAAACATCAACATCCTGATTCATAAACAAATAGGTTGTCTGCGATTCTATTGCCTTCATGACTTTGGACATAGGGACATTCTCCATATTCAAAGTCACCGTAGCTGACTGTCCGTACGCTGCTGTTGAGAACAGAGCCAGGACCGTAGCAAGGGCGAAGAACAATCCGAATCTGCGAGACAGATTCATTTTGTTTGCCATAAGCGGTTTTTTAGAATTACTAATTATGTATCTTAATATGTCCGGCCCGAAACCGGACTGCTATTAATTCTGCGTTGCCCAAGTTCCACGGGGGAACTTGAGAAAGTTTTGTCGGGACCCCTTCCCTACCTTATCTCCACAACCCCCGTCTCCTGACTCCAGG
The DNA here is from genome assembly GCA_963589825.1 of Flexilinea sp. Classification (GTDB taxonomy): domain Bacteria; phylum Bacteroidota; class Bacteroidia; order Bacteroidales; family UBA932; genus Cryptobacteroides. The sequence continues at coordinate 51,539 of CAVAMP010000003.1, forward strand.
TGTACTCGAAGTCGCATCCCGTCTGAAGGGTTCTCAGCGCATTCTCTATCCCCTCGCACACATACATCTTTCCGGAGATGAACTTAACCTCGGGCATCGTGTCCCGGAGGATGTTGATTTTGACTCCGAAAGAGCGCTCGAACTTCGACATAAGGGTCTTGAAATCGGCGTTTCCTATGCTTATTATGCCTTCGGACCACAGGTAGTCGGCGTCATCGGTTATGTTGGTGCGCTGAAGCCTGTTGTCCTTCATATATACCATCTGATTCGGCTTGAGGTAGAGGCAGGAGTTGTCGCGGCAGTCGGTAACTTTCACCGAGCCGGAGAACAGCGATGCGGAAAACTCGCCTGCGAGGGCGTCCGACATTACCTCGAACTCGGTTCCGAGCACCGTCACGTCACACATTCCCGTCTTCACCACAAACGGACACTCCTCGTCGTGGGCGACAGAAAACTTCGCCTGACCGGAGAACTCGACCTCCCTCTTCTCGTCGGCGAAAACCACCGGATACTCCAGGCGGGAACCTCCGTTGAGGGTTACCATAGTTCCGTCGCTAAGGGCGAACTCCACTACCTTTCCGTTCGGAACTTCAAGGACATTGTGGACGGCCTCAAGCTCGTTTTTCTGAATTTTCTTTCCTGCGTCGAAGGAAACATATCCCACAAGGGCCGCTGCGGCAACTGAAGAAACCGCAACAGCTATGCGGCGAAAGACTCTGACGCCGCGCTCTCTCTTCCCCTTACGCTCCGCCTCGAGACGTGCCCGACGGATTTCGGAGAGGTTGAAAAGGGCGTGTGCGGAGTCGAACTGCTCCTGCGCCGAAGGGTCGGAGACGAGCCACGCGAGGATCTCCTCCACCTCTGCGGAAGAAGCCTCGTTTTTGAAGTATTTATATAAAAGTTCGTCTCTCATTTTTCGTTCAAAGATTTTCGACTGATTATATAGACGACACAAAGCGCCGACCTTACATATATTTTTTACTTTTTTCATTCACATTTTTACATTTTTCTTCATTCGGGGCCGTTTTTGTTTCGCCTCGGGAACAAATCAGTGAAAAACCATTATCTTTGTGGCACTTTTCGCGATAAATTATAATGGAACAAAAACTCCGGAGCGGAGCGGATTTTATGGCAAAAAAAGAACATACGACCGGCATTCTTTCAGAGGCGGAGTTCAACGACCTCTATGAGAATTTCCGTGCCATGTATGTCAACATCGCCGCCTCGTATGTGCACGACCTGAGCACGGCCGAAGACATCGTGAACGAGAGTTTCGTGCGGCTCTGGAACAAACGCGAAGAGGTTCTTTCGGGCAACTACGAGTCCTATATGTTCAAGATTGTGACGAACCGCTGCCTGGACTGGCTGAAAAACCAAAAAATCAAGGAAAAGAATCTGGAGCACATTCAGGAGGGCGGGATGGCCCTGCTGGATTTTGAAATCAACTCCCTGGAGGGGTGCAATCCCACGGAACTTTTCAGGACCGAGGTCCTTGAGCTTCTGAACAAGAGCCTCAGCAGGATGCCGAAGAGCACGGGGCAGATTTTCCTTGCAAGCCGCGGCGAGGGGCTCACCTACGAGGAAATCGCCGCTAAGTTCGGAATCCCGGTGAGGAAGGTGACTGCCGAGATCCAGGCGGCCCTGAAGTTTCTTCGCGCCGATCTTCGCGACTATCTGCCGCTTGCCCTGGTGGCCCTTGTCATCAGAACTATTCTCTAAGGCCGGCTGCCGTGACTTTCCCCCGGGGAAATATCTTTAATTTGCCCGGTCTGGCGCGAATCCCGCGCATAAATCTTCACATTTTATATATTTTTCGTAAATTCGCAGGTTTGAATGAACCCCAAAGAGGCAATTCATTCATAATTTACATTATTGTATGGAAAAGACACAATGCCTTATTGTCGGCGGGGGCCCTGCCGGATATACTGCGGCGATTTATGCTTCGCGCGCAAATCTTTCACCTGTGCTCATCGAGGGGGTGCAGCCGGGAGGTCAGCTCACCACGACAACCATCGTGGAGAACTACCCCGGGTTCACCGACGGAATTGACGGACAGGAACTTATGAGCGCGATGAGGGCTCAGGCCGAGCGGCTTGGGGCAGACCTAAGGACAGGATGCGTTAGCGGAGTGGACCTCTCGGCGAGGCCTTTTACAGTCGAGATTGACGGAGTTCCGGCCATCGAGGCGGAGAGCCTTATAATCGCCACCGGCGCCACAGCGCGCTATCTGGGCCTGCCTTCCGAGGAGAAATACCGGGGAATGGGCGTTTCCGCCTGCGCCACCTGCGACGGATTTTTCTACCGCAAGAAAACCGTTGCCGTTGTGGGCGGAGGAGACACCGCCTGCGAGGAGGCTTCCTACCTTGCGGGGCTTTGCAAGAAGGTCTATATGATTGTGCGGCGCGACGTACTTCGTGCTTCGGAGGCTATGAGGGAGAGGGTTCTCGGGACCGAAAACATAGAGATTCTCTGGAACTGCAACACCCGCGAAGTGCTCGGAGACGACTTCGGCGTGACCGGGGCGCGGCTCGAGAGGAAAGATGGCGAGGTTTTTGACATTGCCATCGACGGCTTTTTCCTTGCCATCGGACACCACCCGAACTCGGAGCTGTTCTCAAAATGGGTGAATGTCAACCCGGAGGGATATATCCTCACCGAAGGCAAGTCATCCAGGACCAATGTGGAGGGCGTTTTTGCCGCCGGAGACGTGCAGGATCCGGTTTACAGGCAGGCTGTGAATGCGGCCGCCTCGGGGTGCAGGGCCGCTCTCGACGCCGAGAAGTTCCTGAAGGCTCAGGGAAAATAAGCCGGGGGGACGGGTGCTCACGGGGCTTCGGAATAAACCCGCGGACTCCTTCTGAATCAAATGGATAAAACATATTTTTAGATGAAAAGATACTTTAAGACAGCATTGCTGACCGTCCTTATGGCTCTCTCGCTCTGCTCCTGCAAATCTCAGTACGAGCTGCTCCTTAACAGCGTGGACACCGACGCGAAATACAAGGGCGCGTTCGACTACTTCGAGAAGAAGAAATACAGCAAGGCCGCGGCTCTTTTCGAGTCCCTCACAATGTTCACCGAGGGCACCGAGAAGGACGACACGGTGAGGTACTACTGGGGCCTTAGCAACTACAGGATGAAGGACTACTACACCGCCGAAACCAATTTCCAGCGGTTCCTGGAGGTCTATCCGAGGAGCCCGTTCGCTTCCGAGGCGAGATTTCTCCGCATCGACTGCCTCTACCGCTCCACCCTGCGCTACGAGCTGGACCAGTCGCCGACCTACACGGCGCTTAACGCCATGACGGAGTATCTCAGGGAATATCCTGACAATGAGCACCTTAAAGAGTGCGAGGATATGATTGCGGACCTTAACGAGAGGCTTGACCGCAAGGCCTACGAAGGCGCGAAGCTCTACTACAAGATGGAGGACTATCTCGCCGCGAGGGTGGCTCTGCGCAATGTTCTGAAGGACGACTCCGAGAACATCTACCGCGAGGACATCCTCTTCTACATCGCTATGTCTTCCTATAAATATGCTTCGCTGAGCGTGCCTGCAAAGCAGAAGGAGAGGTATCTCGTCTTCATCGACGACTACCTGAACTTCATCGGGGAGTACCCGGAGTCCTCCCTGCGCAAGGACCTGGAGCAGCCGTATGCGAAAGCCCAGAAATACTTAGGCAAATAGCGAGACTGTCCTAAAAGGCGAATCAATGGAGCCTCGCCGCAGAGAAAAATTTTATTGAAAAATTTTTGAAACCGGGCGAAACCGGCTCCGTATATATAAGTAGATAGAAAATAAACACAAAATATGGCAACTAACATCAAGAAAGTTCCCTCAAACACAATCACGAGGGATTTGTGCGATTTGGCCGCACCTACCGGAAACATCTACGAGACTGTAGTAATCCTTTCAAAGAGGGCCAACCAGATTGCAGCGGCAGAAAAGAAAGAACTCACCAAGAAGCTCGAGGATTTCAAGAACGAGAGAGACACGATGGAGGAGGTATTCGAGAACAGGGAGCAGATTGAGATTTCAAAATACTACGAAAGGCAGCCTAAACCGGGACTGGTGGCAATCGCCGAGTTCGAGAACAACCAGATCTCTTACCGTATCGCCAAGAAAGACGAGGAGTAACACCCGGCCGTCTTAAAAGGCGAATTACTGCGTTACGCTTTAAGCATTTATGTTAAAACGCCTCGAAATACACAATTACGTTTTGATAGACTCTTTGGACATCGAGTTTCCAAAGGGTCTTATCATTATTTCCGGACAGACCGGAGCGGGAAAATCCATCCTGCTCGGTGCCCTGAGCCTGCTCGGCGGGGGCAAGGCCGACTCCGGTGTGGTCTCCGAAGGTGCGGAAAACTGCATCGTGGAGGCTGAATTCGAAGGCGTTGACCCTCTTTTGAGGGAAAAAGTGGAAGAGGCCGGAGCGGAATGGGACGAGGGCGGAAACATAATTATCCGCAGAGTCGTCTCCAAGGCCGGAAGGTCGAGAAACTTCATCAACGACTGCCCTGTGGGCGCTCCTGCGCTCTCCGCAGTCTCATCCTCCCTTTTCGACATCCACTCCCAGCACGGCACGCTTGAGCTCCAGAGGCCGCAATATCAGACCGACCTGCTGGACAATTTCGCGGGCGACCTGGCCCTCAGGGCCGAATACGCCGAGTCCTACTCAAAGCTCTGCGCCCTCAGGGCCGAACAGAAGAAGATTTCCGACTCTTTGGAATCTCTAAAAAAGGAAAGGGACTTCAACGAGGCGCAGTTCCGCCAGTTGGACGGGGCCTCTCTTCGCGAGGGCGAACTTGAAGAACTGGAGCAGGAGCAGCGGAGCCTTGCCAATGCGGAAGAGATCCGGGAACTGCTCTCAGGAGCAAGCGAGGCGTTCACCCCTTCGGACGAGGAGTCTCCGTCCGTGGCGAGCCGCCTTAAGGAAGCCGCCCGAAGCCTCGAAAAAGTCGCGGCCTACATCCCTGCGGCAGGGGAACTTGCAGGCAGGGTCGAGTCCGCAAGGATGGAAATAGACGACATCTGCGCTGAGGTCTCCTCGCTCTGCGAGAAAACAGACGTCTCGCCCGAGAGGCTTGAGGCGGTGGAAATCAGAATGTCGCTTCTTTACGGCCTGCTTCAGAAATTCGGCTGCACGAGCGAGGCCGAGCTCATAGCAGAAAGAGAAAAATACGCCGGGATGCTCTCGGACACGACAAGCCTTGACGAGAGGCTTGAAGAAATCGGAAAGGAAATCTCCGCAGAGAAGAAGAACAATGATTCCCTTGCAGGGAAACTCACTCGGGCGCGCAAAGATGCAGCCGCACCATTCGCCGCCCACATAGAGGAAATGATCCGAAGCCTCGAAATTCCCCAGGCTCTTTTCAGCGTGGAGGTGAGCCCTGCGGACAAGCCGTCGGCTCTCGGGCGTGACAGCATCAGTTTCCTTTTCAGTTCAACCGGACGCAACCCGATTCCGGTTCAAAAATGCGCCTCCGGAGGTGAGCTCTCGAGGATTATGCTGTGCCTGAAAGCCCAGATGGCACATTTCACCGCAATGCCGACCCTGATTTTCGACGAAATCGACACGGGAGTTTCCGGCAGCGTAGCGGACAAGATGGGCGGGATGATTTGCACGATGGGCCGCGAAATGCAGGTTTTCGCCATCACACACCTCCCGCAGGTAGCCGCCAAAGGCTCCGCCCACTACCTCGTTTCAAAAAGCGTCCGCCAGGAAGACGGCAAGACCGTCTCAACGATAAGCCGCCTCGGCGACAAGGAGAGGGTTATGGAAATCGCTAGGCTTCTCAGCGGCAGCACCATTTCCGATGCCGCCATAGCCAACGCAAAAGAGCTGCTGCGAGGTTAAATATAAGCGGTCTGCTGCGTTACGCGGCTTGCTCAAATCCTCACAACCGACAGGTTGCTCCGGTATTGAGCCGCGCCGCAAGCCTTGCATCCCATCTTCTATTTAACCTCGTAGCGCCAAGTTGAACATCTAGAAGTTGGCGTAGATCGGTAGGGCGGCATTGCCGGCGGCTGCGGGGAAGAAGGTGGCGTCGCACTGAAGGGCAATCCAGATTACAAGACAGACAAGGGCGACCTCTCCGACAAAACCGGAGCGGGTGAAAAGGCGGTCTATTTTCTCAACTGCGCCGCTTGGAATGCAGTGGAGAAGGTAGGCAAGGGCCATCGCAGTGAAAGCCGGAAGGTTTGCAAGGATTATGGCCGGGATGGAGTCGAAGCTGAATGTCGTGAATATGCCTTTAAGGACAGCGGCGAAACTCTCCCAGGATGGGCTCACAAACATCAGCCACCCGAAGGCTACGGCATTGAAAGTCACAAAAATGCCGATTGCGCGTCTCCAAAGCGGCATTCCCTCCCCCGTAGGGCGGGCTCCCGGGACGAATTTCATCCACGCCTTATGAAGGCACAGCAGCACCCCGTGCCAGAGGCCCCAGAGAAGGAACATAAGCCCGAATCCGTGCCAGAGGCCTCCCAGAGCCATCGTAAGAAGAAGGTTGACGTAGGTGCGGACTCTTCCCTTGCGGTTGCCGCCGAGGGAGATGTAAAGATAGTCCCTCAGCCAGGATGAAAGGCTTATGTGCCAGCGGCGCCAGAACTCGGTGATGGTGGCGCTGTGATACGGCAGGCGGAAATTAAGCGGCAGGCGGTAACCCATAAGGAGCGAGACTCCGCTCGCGAGGTCGGTGTAGCCCGAAAAGTCACAATAGAGCTGGATGGTGTAGGCATAGACGGCCGCAAGAAGGCTGAATCCGCTGCTGGAATCCGGCTGGGAAAGGGTCGGATGGACGAAAAGCTGGCCTATGATTTTCGAAAGTATGCAGAATTTCAGAATTCCGGAAAAAATCTGCCTTGCCGCCTGTCCCCTGTCTTCGCGGGAAACCTCTATATCCTTCCTCTGCATCTGGGCGATGAAGTCGGCGTTGGAAACGAGCGGGCCGAGGAACATCTTCGGGAAGAAACTAAGCAGGAAAAGATAGTCAAGAGGATTTTTCAGCGGCTGAATTTTGCCCCTGTAGCAGTCCACAACGTAAGAAATGGACTGGAAGCAGAAAAAGGAAACTCCCGCAGGAACTGCGATTTTCTGTAAGGTCACTCCGCCCTTCGAAATCTCCGACACCAGGTCTACGAACACGCCGTTTGCCTTGAAAAAAAGAAGCACCGCAACATTCATCGTAACGCTAAGAGCAACAAGCGCCTTGGGGCTCAATCTCCGGCGGAGCTTGCCGTCCGCGCTGGAAGCGGGAGAGTCCGCAGCCGGAGATGCCTTCCCGATGAAATGGGCCAGAGTCCAGTCAACGAGGCCTATGCCCAAAAGAAGGAGGACATACGCGCCGCTGAGCTTGTAGTAGAGGTAGAGCGAGAAAAGCAGGGTGAAAAGGTTTCTCGCTTTGGGGCGGTTCAGAAGGAAGGAATGTACCGAAAGGAAAAGCAGAAAGGCGACGAGAAAAAATGCGCTCGGAATCTGAAGCGGGGCTGCGCCGTCATAGCGGAGCGAACTCAGAAGGGCGCTGAACCACTGGGGATTTATCTCGGGAAATTCCATCTTCGGAGCGGGGGTTATTTTTCTTGAGCGGGGTTATTTGCATTTTCCTCCGCAGGAGCTTTGCGCACGGGGGAAACCGCTGGATTTCCCGAAGCAGTGGAAACCGAAGCATTTCCAGCCACAGGGGCCTTCCGCGCCGGGGCGAAGAGGACTGAATCCGGAGAAACGCTCTGAAGGCTGTCCGCACCCCTGTCGGAGCGCTTTTTCTCCACGAGCACCTCCTTGATGAAAGGATACATCTTCTTCGCGATGGCCTTTCCGCCGTAGAAATTGAAATGCGTCCTGTCCGCGGCAATCCAGCCGTTGCGAACGAAGGCGTCGAGTCCGCCGAGGCTTTCCATCGCGCCGTAGGTGTCCCAGAAAAGCACTCCCTGCGCATCTGCAGCAGCCTTCTGGTGGCGGCTCAGGGCAGGAGCGGAGTTGATGGAGGTGTAGGTGGTGTCCCCGTCGCGGAGCACTCCCCTTTCACTCACGCCCATAACGACTATCTGACTCCCCGGGAATCCGGCTTTCACATATTTTATTACATCCTCTAGCTGGGCCTGATATTTCGAATAATTCGTCTTGTCCGGCAGCATTATGTTGAGTCCGTACTGGAGCACGACAAGGTCGTAGCCGAGAAAATCGTTCAGCTGGCGGTTAAGCGCGGCGTTGCTGTGGAAAATGGCGTCTCCGCTGTTGCTCCGGACTGAAAAATTGTCCACGATGACTCCCTCCGGGCTTTCGAACGACGCCCCGTAGCAGAGAATGGAACCGGAGGTGACTTTTAGGGAGATTGTGCTTGAAAAGCTTCTCAGCACCACCTGGCGCAGCCTCGGCGACCCCTCCACCTCAAAGCGGACGGGAGCCTTGCCCTCTGCTGTGCTCACTTCAATGCTTCCGCCCTCCTGGCTAAGGAAAATTATCCTGCACACTCCGGCGCTGTCAAGATGCTCCATAAGAGGCTTCTGCTCCCAGGTCATCGCCGCACCCTTGGGGCCCGCGTCCATATATCCGGAAGCGAGGAAACAGTCTTTATAAGACTCGGGAACGGCCTTGCTTTTCATTATGCTGAATTTCCTCCAGCCTTCGCCGGTGCTTTTAGCGCTCTGGCGATAGACCCCGAAAGGAAGGGCGCAAGGGACAAATCCCACTCCCCTGCCTCCGACTTCGCTCTGCAGGCTTTCCCTAAGGTCTTTTGTGAGGATGTCGCCCTCGATGAACGAGTCGCCCATAAAGGCTATGCGAAACTGCCTGGTGAACTCCGGAAGAGAGTCGCCTTCCGCGAGGAAAGTTATGACTGCGGACGTGTCTGCGGCGCAGGAGGAGTCGCACTCCGAGGAAATCTGCTCGTAAAGATTGTCAAAATCGGCGGAGAACTCCTCCTGGAGAGGTTCTTCGTCATATTCCAAAAACTCCGGGAAAAGATTTGCGCGGGAGATGCGGAGCCCGAAAAGTTCAAACGGGGAAATGAGAGAGGCCGCAGCCATCACAAGGATTACTGCGCCCACGAGTGCCAAACTTGTAAATCTACCTTTCACAGCCCCGTCCTATTCGCCTTTTTCTCCGTATGCAAGGTCGCCGGCGTCGCCGATTCCGGGCACAATGTAAGACTGGCTTGTGAGTTCCTCGTCAATTGCGGCAACCCAGAGGGTCACATCTGCGGAACGCATATCCCGCCTGAGATGGTCCACGGCGTAGGCGCTGCAGACCGGGCAGACGAGGTGCGTGTGCTTCGGAGTGCCGTTCTCGGTGAGAGTGTCATAAACGATTTCCATCGACGAGCCCGTTGCAAGCACGGCGTCCGCAAGGATGAGCACCTTGCCCTCGACATCCGCGGAGCTTGCATACTCCACCTTCATCTGGAAGTCATCTCCCTTTGCATATTTGCGGTAGGCCGCGACGAATGCGCTCTGGGCCGAGTCGAAAACATTCAGTATGCCCTGATGGAGAGGGAGCCCGGCGCGGAGGATTGTGGCGGCCACAATTTGGTCGTCAGGGGTGCTGACCGAAGCGATCCCGAGCGGGGTCTCCACCTCTTTCTCGCTGTAGGACAATGTTTTGCTGATTTCGTATGCGAACACCTCGCCGACCCTTTCAAGGTTGCGGCGAAAACGCATACTGTCCTTCTGGATGCTCTTGTCACGAAGCTGAGCCACAAAGCTGTTCAGAACCGAATTCTGCTCCCCGAGATTGATGAGTTTCATAATTTAGCTTTCGCAAGTATAAAAACACGATTAACCTCGCAAAGTTATCCATTTTTCTTGAAATCAGCGAATAAAGCGTACAGTTTCCGCAAAGATGTGCTGCGGGCAGGGGCGGCAGGCCCCCTCCCCCCAAGAGAAAGATTCCCCTCTAGAGCTGCGTCACCACCTGGTCGCAGCAGCTGTAGTAGCTGTCCCCAGATATGATTATATGGTCAAAAAGGATTATGTCCAGCGAGGCGAGCGCATTACGGAGCGAGGAGGTCATCTTGAGGTCCGCCTTGCTCGGCTCGGGAGACCCTCCCGGGTGATTGTGGAAAAGAATCACTCCCGTGGCCTTTTTCTCGAGGGCGAACTCCGCCACCATCCTGGAGTCGAGAGTCGTCTCGCAAAGTCCTCCTGAGCTTATCATCTTCTTGCAGATTGGGCGGTTGTTCCGGTTGAGAAAGAGAGCCCAGCACTCCTCGTGGTCTAGGACCCGAAGGCGCGGCTGAAGGAGCTTGCAGGCCTGAGAGGTGTTGCGGATTGAGCCCCGCATCGTGACGGGCATCTCCGCCGCGCACCGTCTTCCGAGCTCGAACGCCGCCACAATCTGGCAGGCCTTGCTGAACCCCACCCCGCTGACAGAGCTCACCTTGTCCAGCGAAAGCGAGGAGAGAGTGCAGAGCCGGTTGTCCGTCATAGCGAAGAGCTCCCGGGCCACATCCACGGCATTCTTTCCCCGCGCCCCCGAGCGGATCAGAATCGCCAGCAGCTCCACATTGGACATAGCCATAAGTCCCCGGTCCCGCAGTTTCTCCCGCGGCCTCTCCTCCAAAGTCAAATCCTGTATCTTCATAGAAATCCTATTTTAGCCTGTGGCTTCGACAAATCGCCGCAACCCACAAAAAATTACGCCCCCCAAATTAGGGGAGCGCAATTTCAGCATAAATCCTAAAAAAGGATTCAAAAAAAAGAAATTCCTATTAAAAATAAAGAAATAATTTTTCTTTAATTTTTAGAAAACAATAAGAACTACTCAGAGTAAAAATCGCATAAGTGGTGCGATTACGCGACGCGTGGGAGATTTTAACCGGAGCAACCTGGGGGGCCCAGAGGATTAAAATCGAGCACGCAACAAAGTAAGCGTGCCGCTTAGGCGGTTTTTACATTATACAAGTCCGGAGAAGCCCATAAAGGCCATCGCCATCACGCTGGCTGTGATGAGCGCGATCGGAATGCCCCTGAAGGACTTCGGAATGTCGTTCAGCGCGAGGGTCTCGCGGATGCCGGCGAAGAGAATCATCGCAAGGCCGTATCCGAGAGAAGTCGCGAAAGCGTAGAAGACGGACTCGCCGAGGTTGAGGTAGTGCGCCGGAAGACCGAACGTGAACTCCTTGGTGACCACGATGAGAGCTACTCCGAGAACGGCGCAGTTGGTCGTGATGAGCGGAAGGAAAATTCCGAGGGCCGAATACAGCGCAGGGCTCACCTTCTTAAGCACAATCTCCACCATCTGCACGAGGGCTGCAATCACGAGGATGAACGCGATGGTCTGCAGAAACTCGATGTGAAGCGGCGCAAGAACATAGCTCTGAAGAAGATAGGTGACGAGCGTGGAAAGGGTGATGACGAAGCAAACCGCGCCTGACATACCCACAGCCGTCGAGAGCTTGTTGGAAACTCCGAGGAACGGGCAGATGCCGAGGAACTGGGAAAGCAGGATATTGTTAACGAATATCGCTGATATAAAGATAATTACATATTCCATATAGACAATCTCCCCTATTTTTTAGATGTGAGTTTTCTGAAAAGCACGATGAGGTAGCCCAGCACCATAAACGCACCCGGAGCGAGGACGAACACGAGGATGCCGTCTCCCGGGATGAACTTCCATCCGAAAGCGGAGCCGTTTCCGAGGATTTCCCTCACGAGTCCGAGGATGGTGAGCGCGACGGTGAATCCGAGGCCGATTCCGATGCCGTCGCAGGCGGATTCGAGAACCGTGTGCTTGTTTGCGAACGCCTCAGCCCTTCCGAGCACGATGCAGTTCACGACGATAAGCGGGATGAACAGACCCAGAGTCTCGTAGATGTCAGGAACGTATGCCTGCATCAGGAACTGGAGAAGCGTAACGAACGTCGCGATGATGACGATGTAGGAAGGAATCCTGACCTTGTCCGGAATGAGACCCGCTACGGCTGAAATCGCCATATTGGAAAGGATGAGGACGAACATAGTCGCAAGTCCCATACTCATACCGTTGATTGCGGAAGTCGTGGTGGCAAGCGTCGGGCACATACCCAGAAGGAGCACGAATGTAGGGTTCTCCTTCAGAAGACCGTTTACAATATATTTAAGCTTACTCATTGCTGTTTCCTCCATTGTTTTGAGAAGGTTCATCTGGGAGCGCCTCACCGGAAGCCGCAATTGCGCCGGCTACCTTTACCGCGAGAGCCACAGCCTTCGTGTAGGCGTTGGAAGTGATTGTCGCTGCGGTGATTGCGTCGATGTCTCCGCCGTTTTTCTTAACGTCAAGCTTCTTTTCGGCCGGGTTCAGCATCTTGAACTGGTCGGCGAAAGCGGGCTCGGTGCACTTCGCTCCAAGACCCGGAGTCTCGCTGTGGGAAAGAACCTTCGTGTTGTAGACAACCCCGTCAGGAAGCACTCCGACCATAAGGCTTACAGGGCCTCCGAAGCCGGTGCAGGCTGAAGTGACGGCATATCCGAGGACTGCGCCCGTAGAATCTGAAACCTCATAATAGCTGTAGGACTGACCGTCATACTCTATGCTGAGAGACTCTGACATTGAGGCAAACTCAGGAAGAACCTCTGCGATTGCTCCGCGGAGTTTTTCTGCGGCAGCCTTTTCAATAGGAGCCTTGGTGATTGCATACACACCGCCCAGAAGCACTGAGCAGACAAGGCAAATCACCGTAAGGCAGACTACCATATTCTTGAAAGTGGATTTCATTGCCATAGCTTATGCCCTCCCGTATTTTCTCTGATGGAACGCCTTGTTGATGAGCGGAACCGTCATATTCATAATAAGGATTGCGAAGGAAACTCCCTCCGGATATGAGCCGAAGTAGCGGATGAGCATCGTCAGAAGGCCGATTCCCACTCCGTAGATTACTCCGCCCCAGCAGTTCATCGGGCTGGTGACATAGTCGGTCGCCATAAAGATGGCTCCAAGAAGAAGACCGCCGGTCATAAGGTTGAAGACGATAAAGTTTCCGACTCCCATCGCAGGGTTCACTACAAGACCGTAGATGAGCGCGAAAACGGCAACCGTTCCGAGGATTGAAAGAGTAATCCACGGCTTGATTACCTTGCGGCAGAGAAGATACACGAACCCTACAAGAAGCGCAACCGCTGAAAGCTCTCCGGCAGAACCGCCGCAGGTGTTAAGAAGCAGAGTTCTCCAGTCGAAGTTTCCGAGAGCCTGGACTCCCTGCTCGTTGAGAACTCCAAGAAGGGTCGGGCCTGAAACGGCGTCAACGCCTGAGAAGACTCCCGTCGGGGTGTATGCCCAGTCGGTCATATATGCCGGGAAAGAGAGCAGGAGGAATACCCTGGCTGCAATCGCCGGGTTGAAAACATTCTGTCCGAGACCGCCGAAAGTCATCTTTACGACTCCGATGGCGATGACAGCGCCGATTATCATCACCCACCACGGGCAGGAAACCGGAACGTTGAGCGCGAGGAGAATACCCGTTACGACAGCTGAAAGGTCGGTGATGGAAATGGGTTTCTTCAGAAGGAACCTGTTCACAAGGTACTCAATCCCGACGCAGGAAACTACGCTCACGGCGAGCAGAAGGAGTTCCTTCCAGCCGTAGAGAAGGCAGGAAAGCACCGCTGCAGGGAGGAGCGCTATGATCACATCAAGCATAAGCCTCCTGGTGGAAAGAGAGCTGTGGATGTGAGGTGAAGGTGAAACTATCTTGTTCATATTCAATTATTTTCCTCCATTATTTCTTTGCGGCGGCAGCTGCTGCGGCTGCTCTTCCGCGGATTATCTTGATGACGTCGCCCTTCGCAATCCTGATTGTGTCAAGAAGCGGAATGTTTGCAGGGCAGGTGTAGAGGCAGCAGCCGCACTCGATGCAGTCCTGAACTGAAGCGGCCTCCAGTTCGTCCTTCATTCCGTGAAGCGCGAGCTTGTTCAGAAGGAACGGCTCCAGGCCCATAGGGCAGGCGTCGGCGCATTTTCCGCAGCGGATGCAGTTGGTCTGAGGGGCGCGGCGGGTCTGAGCCTCGGTGAGGTACAGAAGCGAAGAGGAGCCCTTCACGGTGCAGGCGTCGAGGTTTGCGATGGCCTTACCCATCATAGGACCGCCGGAAACGATCTTTGCAGCCTCATCAGGCACTCCGCCGGCATATTCTGCGATGTAGGAAAGCGGCATACCGATGCGGAAAAGGTAGTTGTGCTGCTTTTCCGCGCTCAGGCAGTCTCCCGTGACGGTGAGAGTGTTGGTGATGAGCGGCATATTCTTCTGAACGGCCTCATACACAGCGAGGGAAGTCGCAACGTTCTGAACCACAGCGCCCACGTCGATAGGAAGTCCCATAGACTTCACCTCGCGGTGCATAACCGCTGCGATGAGCTGTTTTTCTCCTCCCTGCGGATATTTCTTCTTGAGGGTCTGTACGCGGATATTCGCGTAGTCTGCGGATGAAGAAGCAAGCGCCTGGACTGCAGCAGTCATTGCCGCAATGGCCTCAGGCTTGTTTTCCTCGATGCCGATAACAACAGGGCAGCCTCCGAGAACCTTCTGCATAAGAGCGGCTCCGATGACGATTTCGCGGCTGCGCTCAATCATAATGCGGTTGTCGGAAGTAAGATATGGCTCGCACTCGGCGCCGTTAAGAATCAGGCAGTCGGCCTTCTTTCCAGGAGCGGGGCAAAGTTTGACGTGAGTCGGGAATGTCGCGCCGCCAAGTCCCACAACGCCGTTAGCCTTGATGCGGCCCACGATGAAATCCTTGTCGGCAGGGATTTCCGTTACGATGTCCTTTGATGTGTCGATTCCGTCGGCCCAGACTTCCTCGTCAGCGACGGCAATCTCGATGTGGGTCATCCAGTTCCCGGCAAGGTCCTGACGCGGAGCTATCGACTTCACCACTCCCGTTGCAGGAGAGTGAACGAATGCGGAGATGAATCCGCCCGGTTCCGCGATGACCTGACCTGTCTTGACCTCGGCGCCGACCTCGACAATAGGTTTTGCAGGAGCGCCAAGATGCTGTGCCATAGACACATACACGGTCTTAGGAAGAGGGAGCACCTCTATAGGGCAGGCAGCGGAGATTTTGCTGTCGTTGGGGTGAACTCCGCCGATTTTGAATGTTATCTTCTCTCTCATTATTTCTCCTCCTTTACAACTTTTTCTTCAGTTACAGGGGCCTTTGCAACCGGCTCGGCCTTAGGCGCAGGGGCTGGCTTTGCAGCAGGGGCTTCAGATGCCTTTGCAACCGGCTCGGCCTTAGGCGCAGGGGCTGCCTTAGGAGCCTCAGGCTTTACTGCAGGCTTAGGGAAATTCACATCGTGGATTGCGCCTGTAGGGCACTCAAGCACGCATTTGCGGCAGAGCTTGCACTTTGTGAAGTCTATGTAGGCCACATTGTTCTCCACGGTGATTGCATCCTGCGGGCAGACCTTCGCGCACTTTCCGCAGCCTATGCAGGCAGCCTTGCAGGCCTTGCGGGCAACGGCGCCCTTGTCCCTGTTGATGCAGGAAACATAGACCCTCATTCCGCGAGGACCCTTTGCGCGAAGCTCAATCACGCTCTTAGGGCAGGCTTTTACACAAGCTCCGCAGGCGGTACACTTGCTCTCGTCCACAACAGGAAGACCTGTTTCAGGGTCCATACTGAGGGCTCCGAACTGGCAGGCTGCAACGCAGTCTCCGCAGCCGAGGCAGCCGTAGGAGCAGCCTGTGTCACCGCTGTAAAGGGAAGCCTTCACGCGGCAGGACTGCACTCCGTCGTAGTCCGTAGTCTTCGGTCTGTTGGCGCAAGTTCCGTTGCAGCGGACAACGGCAACCATAGGGGCTTTCTCTGCGACGGTCATCCCGAGGATTCCGGCCACCTTTTTCATAGTCTCGTTTCCGCCGACAGGACAGTAGTTATTGTCGAGGTTGTCGGCCCCGACGCAGGAAGTCGCGAATGCACGGCAGCCGGCAAATCCGCAACCGCCGCAGTTCGCACCCGGCATCACAGCCTCGACCTCGTCGATTCTCGGGTCCTCTTCAACCTTGAACTTCTTGGCTACAAGGTAGATGGAGACCGAGAGCAGCAGTCCGAGAACGGTGATTACCGCAATAGTCCAAATAATCGTGTTAACCATAGCTATTATTTATGTAATTTCTATATTTTACCTATTTTCTAATTTAACCTCTTTTCTCTAATTACCCTCATCTCATGTCCCACGCACATTTTTTTACTTCTGAACCCCCTGCACCCCCTGTCAGGGGGACTTTTTTCGGCCCTTAGGGCCGGCGGGCAGAAGCCCTTTTCAAGTTTCTTCGAAACTTGTGTGCTTTATTTTTCTAACTATTGTCTCTTTTGCTTATGCTCTTCTATTATACTCTTCTGCTTATGCTCTTCTATTAGGCCTAAAAGGTTTATATTCAATCCTTTATGTAAAATACGAACTCGTTTTTGAGGCGGTCTCGCAGGAGCCAGATTATGAAGTAATAGACCAGAACGCCGGCTACTCCGCTCAGCCCCGCAACGACTTCGTTAACGTTAACGGCGCACAAAGTTAAGACAATTATCAATAAAATGAGCAAAGGAATTACATAAGAAATCCACACTGCCTTGAGCCCCATCGTCTGGCGGAGCGCAAGGTTAACGGTGTCGCCGACGTGACGCTCGGTGTAAGGGTCGGTCGGGAGCATAACGAGCTTGCTCTCCTCCTCCGAAAAGCCGCAGAGGCCCTTCGCGTGACACGCCGAGCAGGCCGAGCTGGAGATGATTTCCACCGAGGTGTATTCCGGGGTGATTTCGACAATCCTTCCCTCGTGCGATATTTCCTTTTTGTCTGCCATATTTATTTGTCAATCAAATCGTTATCCTTAGTTCCGGAAGCCCCGTCCAATTCCTTAATCCTCTTCGACAAGCGCGGAGAACGGATGAGCCAGACCGGAGTAGGAGTTCATCCTGCCGCTGGCCTTGCCCACAAGCAGCGGAGCCTCGAAATAGACCGGCAGGCGGT
Source organism: Flexilinea sp. (assembly GCA_963589825.1). GTDB lineage: Bacteria > Bacteroidota > Bacteroidia > Bacteroidales > UBA932 > Cryptobacteroides. Next base: position 68,482 of record CAVAMP010000003.1, read on the forward strand.
TCTTGTCGTCGGAAATGTAGATGTCCATATCGGTGTCGCTCTTGAAAACCTCGCCCGCGAGAAGCCGCGCCCCGAAACGGAGCACCTTCACCTCCCCGAGGCCCTTCACCGTGATGGTCTCGCGCCCGTAGTAGATGAAATGCACATTGAAAACGTCGTCGTCAATCGCGAAAGTCATCGGGTAGCGCACCTCGGGAGTAACCACACCAAGATTCATATTCCTCGCAAGGAAAAACAGCGACGGAAGGTCGTAGGTGCACTTGTCCCAGGGAAGCTCCACATTCCTCTGCCCGTGCGTCGTGGAATAGGCGTCGGCATAAATGAGAGCCTTCTCAGGGTCGTAGATGTAGGAATTTGTCGAAACATATTTGCCCTCGTGGGAGTCGCGGGTGAACTTCAGAGGCCTCAGGCCGTCGCAGGTGAACCACGAGTTGAAATCCTCGCGGACCTTGAAGAAAAGGTCGAAGAGGCGGGTCGTCTTGCCGCTCACCTCGCAGTGGAAGGCCGGAGTGCCGTTGTAGTCCAGTTCAGAGAGTTCGATTTCTGCCGTGCCCACATCCGAGTTAATCATTCCCCAGGTGTAGTGAATCGTGAAACCGAGTTTCTCCCCGCCCTTGAAGGCAAGGCTGTCGCGGCTAAGGCTCCCCACCGGGATGCACCCCGTCTTGCTTCCACCGACTGCGGACTCCCCGTCATAATCGGGAACCTCCTCAGGGGCGGCCGCCTCCGATGAATCCTCCCCCGAAGGGACGCCGGCCCACAGAGCGGCTGCACCGAGAAGGATGCAAAGAGCCGTGGAAACTGTGTATAAGAAATTAAAACGCTTCATAAAGAACTCAGAGAAGTCTTTAACCGCCTGATTATATGCCGCTTACAAACTCGTCGCCAGCGCCGTATCCCCCGTCAATCGGAGGGAAATAATCCACCGGGGCAGCATCGTTGTTCATCGCGGAACCGACGCTTTCCACCTGGTTGAAGGTGCTGTCCGCTTCGTCCACGAACCTCACTTCCTCGTGGTGGAACCGCAGGTCGATGTCACCGATTTCACCGTTACGGTGCTTCGCGATGATGAGCTGGGTCTTTCCCTCGTCCTCCGGAGAGGCCGCCATTCCCTGATAGTCAAGACGGTGGATGAAAAGAACCATATCGGCGTCCTGCTCGATTGAGCCTGACTCCCTAAGGTCGCTAAGCTGAGGCCTCCTCCTGCTTCCGTCCCTCATCTCGGACTGACGGGAAAGCTGCGAGAGGGCGATAATAGGAATCTGGAGCTCCTTTGCCGTGGCCTTGAGGTTACGCGAAATCGCTGCGACTTCCTGCTCCCTCATTCCGCGCAGCTCCGCCGGGCCCTGCATCAGCTGGAGGTAGTCCACAATCACGAGTTTCACTCCCTTCCGAACCACAAGCCTCTTCACCTTCGAACGGAACTCGTTCACAGGGAGAGCCGGGGTGTCATCGATGTAGATCGGGGCTTTTGTAAGCTTTCCGAGCCTGGTCTCAAGCTGAGTCCACTCATAGGGTTCGAGCTTCACCGCGCCCTTGATTTTCTTTGCGTCAATCCTCGCCTCGGAAGTCATCATACGCTTGGCGAGCTGGATTGTAGGCATCTCAAGCGAGAAAATAGCCACCGGGACATTGAAATCCACAGCAGCGTTGCGCGCCACATTCAGAACGAAGGCGGTCTTACCCACTGAAGGGCGGGCCGCAAGGATTATAAGGTCCGAAGGCTGCCAGCCGTTGGTGACGCTGTCGAGAGTGGCGAACCCTGAAGGCACGCCGTTAAGACCCGGATTGTCCTGAGCCTTCTGCATAGCCTCCAGCGCGTCGTTGATGGCGCTTCCAATCTGCTGGGCCTCCCTCTTCACATTGGTCTGGATGGCGTTGTACACCTCGGTCTGAGCCATATCCATCAGGTCGTCCACATTCGCCGACTCCTTGTAGGACTCCTTGAGAATCTTGTAGGAGGCCGTAATCAGCTCCCTCTGGATGAATTTCTCCTTGAGAATCTTTATGTTGTACTCGATGTTCGCCGCGGAGGCCACCTTGAGCGAAAGCCTGGCGAGAGCCTGAGTGCCGCCCACAGCGTCAAAATTGCCGAGAGAGCGGAGTTTCTGTGATGTGGAGATGATGTCGATTGTGACGTGATCCTTCGAGAGCTCATACATAGCCTCGAAAATCATTCTGTTCTTCTGGTCATAGAAGCAAGGGGCGGAAAGCTCTCCCATTGCCTCCTCAACGCAATTCGGCTCAATGAGCAGGGCGCCGAGGACAGCCTCTTCAACATCAAGAGCCTGAGGCGGTTTGTTTCCCATCTCAAGCCCTAGAGTGTCAAGATTTACATCCTGCTGTGCCTTGCCTCTGGCCGTCCGTGTGTTTTTTCTCTCGTCAGCCATAGAGTAGGTTTACTTTTAGTTTATCAGTATCTGCCTGATTATAAATATCTTACTTCTCGAAATTAGGATTTACAAGAATTCTTCCGCAGTACTCGCAGATGATGAGCTTGCGGTTGGAAGCGATGTCAATGAGCCTCTGCGGAGAAATGGTGCTGAAGCAGCCGCCGCAGGCGTCGCCGTTGTAAACCGAAACGACTGCGAGGTGGTTGTGGTTGCTCTCGCGGATGCGGTCGTAGGCGCTCATAGTGCGGGCGTCAATCTTCGCTGCGCACGCAGCCCTCTTCTCCTGAAGCACGGCCTCGTCCTTTGCAGTGGACTCCACGATTGTGGAAAGCTCTTCCTTCTTCGCTGCGAGGTCGTCGTTGCGCACTGCGAGTTTCTCCTTCAGGACCTCGATGTCAGCCTTCTTAGCTGCAATCCTGTCCTTGGCCTCGCCGATGTTCTTCTCGGCAATCTGACGGAGAAGTTCCTGATTCTCAATCTCTTTGTTGATGGAATCGAACTCACGGCTGTTGGAGATATTCTCGAGCTGGGAGCGGTATTTCTCGGTCTGCATATCGCACTCGACGATGTTATGCTTGTTTTCTGCGATACCGCGAGTGTACTCCTCAATCATAGCGTTAAGGTGCGCAGTCTTGGCCTGGATTTCCTCAATCTCATTTTCGAGCCTCTCGACCTCCTCAGGGAGTTCACCGCGAAGCTGCACGATCTTGTCTATTGCGCAGTCGGTCTGCTGAAGTTCATAGAGGGTTTTGAGTTTCTCCGCAACGCTTGAGTCAGAATCCGCAAAGTTCTTGCGGATGGACACGAAGGTCTCGTGCTGGTCAATCGGAGTCTCGATTTTCTTAGTCTTTTTTGTTGTAGCCATATCGCTTAGAAATAATATATCGGGTTGGTGTCTATACTTCGCTCAATGCGAACTGCAAAGGTATGAAAATTTTTCTTAATCAAGGAAAATAAAATATCCACAATGTCTATTTCGCTTTCATAATGACCTATGTCCATAAGCATAAATCCCTTCGGGGTGAAGAAATGGTGATATGAGACATCCCCGCAAAGATAGAGCTGAGCCCCTTCGGAACGCGCTTTTTCAATCAGACTCGTCCCCGCGCCCCCGCAGGCCGCGACCCTCGAAATCAGCAGTCCCGCCTCAGGCTGAGAGGAGCGGATGACGCTGAGTCCGAAAGCCTTTTTAACCGTTTGGAGAGCTTCCTCCGGAGTCAGAGGCTTTGGGAGGTCCCCTATGATTCCGAGTCCATATTCATTTTCCCCCGTTGAAACCGCCCTGTCAGGGTCCAGAATGCGGACATTTTCAAGACCCATTCTCTCGGCGATTGCCCAGCTCACGCCCCCCACCACCTTGTCGGCGCTTGTGTGGGCGGCATAAACGGAAATCCCCGCGCGGATGGCCTTTATTACCGCAAGGCCCACAGGGTCTGAAGGAAGAATGCGCTTGATGCCCCCGAAAATGAGGGGATGATGCGTAACGATGAGATTCGCGCCCATCGCAACGGCTTCGTCCACAAGGGCCTCCGTGCAGTCAAATCCGACGAGAATGCCGGTAACCTCCGAGTTTTCATCGCCTATGCAGAGGCCGGTGTTGTCCCAGCTCTCCTGCACTCCCTCGGGAGCGAAGGAGCGAATCACGCGGACTACATCGCCAACTGTTAGTTTATCGTTATTTTTCATTTATATATATATTATAGTGTGTGGGGAGGGCAGGATTGAATTAGA
>CAVAMP010000003.1:72736-75313 GCA_963589825.1 Flexilinea sp.
GATAGACAGAAGCGACTGCACGACTTTCAACTTGCGCTCAGCCCCCTTCCGGTCGTCAAGAAGCCGCTTGGTGACACCCTCGATTGTGAGGCGCTCGGTCTTCAGAAGGAACTGGATGAGGCGGAAAGTCTCGATGTCCTCCTTGTGGAACATACGGTTGCCCTTTGCGTTGCGCACCGGGCGGATGAACTGCGGAAACGAGTCGCTCCAGAAGCGCACCGCCGAGGTGTTCTCCCCCAACTCCCGCGCAACTTCCCCGATAGTATAAAGAATCTTTTCCATAATGTATGTATCGTTTTGAAAATCCACGCTCTGACGCAGCAATGCGCCATTTATGACGATTTGTCAATCAATCCATTGATTGCCGGGTATTTGTCGCTGTAACCAGCATATTCACGTATTCATACGGGCCGACGGACGCGAAAAGATGGTTCACCGGGTCGAGGGTGAGGGTATCGCGGTGCACCTCGTAGTGGAGATGCGGAGCGTAGGCGTTGCCCGAGATGCCCACATAGCCGATGATCTGTCCCTGGGTGACGCGGGCGCCCGGCCGCACCGAAATCGCCGCAAGATGGGCATACCCCGTCTCGTAACCTCCCGGGTGAGAGAGCGTAACCATATTTCCCTGGCCCTTCATAGACCTCACAACGCTCTTCACGACTCCCGGCGCAGAAGCCCTCACAGGCACATCCGCCTCCGCGATTATGTCCAGTCCCCCGTGCGGCACCACAACCTTGTAGTACGGGTTTATCTTCTCCCCCACCGAAGCCCCGATCTGGGCATAGGAAGCCCCCGCAATCGGAGAAAGAAGCGGCGGAAGATTTTCCCTGTCGGAGGAAACAGCCTCGAGAGCGGCGAGAAGATTCGCCTCAATCCTGGCCGCCTTCGTGGAGAGGATTTCGGCCTTACGGGAAGCGTAAATCACTATGTCAGAGTCCGGTATGGAATCCAGTTCGTCAGGAAGATGATAGGAGGAAAGCACATTGAGACGCGGCGGGTCGGTCTGGAAAATCTCCCTGTAAATCCCCTCGTCGCGGCTCTCAAGACGCTTTATTTCCGAAGCGAGCATCGCGGATTTTTCTTCAAGCGAAGGGAGCTGGGAGTCGTAGGCCCGGTTTTGGACAATGAGGGCCGACTCCTGCTTTGTGTTGAAAACCAGGGCGAAGACAAGGTAGAAGCCTACGGTAAGCGACAGGGAGAGCAGGATGAACATCCCAATCCACTTTGCCGCCTTCGCAAAAGAAAACCGTTCCTTGCGGAAACTGAGGCTTTCCTTATCATATACATATCTTTTCGCCATAGCCTAATCTATTATACCTGGTTTTTGCAGGTATCTAACTCATTAATATATTAACCTTTTCTCTCTAATCAAACTCACAAATCCCACGCACTTTTTTACATCTGAACCCCCTGCACCCCCTGTCAGGGGGATTTTTTACGGCCCCTAGGGCCGGCGGGCAGAAGCCCTTGTCAAGTTTCTGCGAAACTTGAGCACTATATAGGGCATCTTTATCCACATACTGGTTATTTTTTACGGTGGGAGGGATGAATCATAACCCTCTGAGCCTTGCTTTCGCTCACATCGGCCATCGTCGCATACTCCTCGGTGCTCATATCCAGGTCCATATAATTTATCGGGTTCGTTGCAACCCCCTTGTAGATGACCTCGTAGTGGAGGTGCGCCCCGGTGGATTTGCCCGAATTGCCGATGTTGCCGATGTTCTCCCCTCTCTTTATCTTCATCCCTTCGGCGACATTCACGAAGCTAAGGTGCGCATAGCGGGTCTTGTAGCCGAATCCGTGGTCAATCACAATCTGGTTTCCGTAACCGCGGAGGTCAAACCTCACGGACTCCACCACCCCGTCGCCCGTGGCATAGACCGGATAGCCCACGCGGGCCGCAAAATCGAGCCCGTGGTGGAACGCCGGCAGATGGGTCTTGGGGTCGGAGCGCCGTCCGAAGGTGCTGGAAAGGTGATATTTGTTCTTGTCCGGGTTCACCGGCGGGATGACCGGCACGCAGGAAGCCATATCGCCGGCTTGCCGCGCCAGACGCCCCACCTCGTCGTAGGACTTGGACTGGATGTAGGCCTTCTTGAGAAGCACGTCCGTCCCCATCACAAGGTTACGGAACTGGGCGTTGTAGTCGCTTTCGTCCAGCCAGATGTAGCGGTTGGCGCCGGGAAAGCCCGCGTCTCTCACCCCGGATGTAATCTGTCCCATACCGAGAATCGTGCGGTAGATGTCGTTGTCCCTCATCTGAAGCGCGGAAAGACGGTCACGCGACTCCTGAAGGTCCGCCCCCAGCACTTCCACCTGCGAAAGCAGAGCGGCGTTGTGTTTCTTGAGCAGGGTCGTCTTAGGAAGCTCCACCCCGAGCACCCCCGTAAGCAGCCAGAGGTTGAACACCGCGGCAAGCGAAGCGAGAACAAAAAGCACCGCCACGCCGACCGCCCTGGTCGTCGAAGCGCTCCTGTCCACCTCGTAAGAGAGAGTCTTGGGGTTGAATATATATTTTTTCAAAGCCGACATCGTGCAAAGATAAGAAATCCCCGTACAAATCGCAAAAATCGCGCG
>CAVAMP010000004.1:0-72303 GCA_963589825.1 Flexilinea sp.
GGCCGTAAAAAATCCCCCTGACAGGGGGTGCAGGGGGTTCAGATAAAAAAATGCGCGTGGGATTAGAGAGGTTGATTAGAGGGAAAAGGGTTATTTTTATATTAGTTACTTAAGAAACTCACACATAAATAAGATAGCATATGGGAAAAAGCATCAAATTCAGGCTCATTGTTATGAACATCCTGCAATGGGCAATCTGGGGAGCATATCTGACTTCAATGGGCAACTACCTCGTTCAGGTGGGGCTCGGAAGCAAAATCGGACTGTTCTTCGCAATGCAGGGCATCGTCTCCATCTTTATGCCGGCCCTGATGGGAATCGTGGCGGACAAATGGCTCGGAGCCATAAAGACTCTCGCGCTGTGCCACCTGATTGCAGGAGCCTCAATGCTCGGAGCGGGACTTTATGCCGCCGGGGTTGAAAGCGCTGCCATCGCAACCGGAGCCGTAGGAAGCGAACTTACCTCTCTCATAGCCGAGACCTTCAGCTTCCCTGTATTTATGAGCCTCTACACTCTCAGCGTAGCCTTCTATATGCCGACAATCGCGCTCTCCAACTCCGCCGCCTACGGCATTCTGGAGCAGAACGGCTACGACACCGTGAAGGACTTCCCGCCGATCAGGGTCTTCGGCACCGTGGGCTTCATAGCAAGTATGTGGATTATGAACTTCTGCCGCACCGCTGCCGGGGTATCTTTCCAGAACACCTACCATCAGTTCATAATCTGCGGAGCAATCGGCCTTGTGCTCGTGCTCTACTGCTTCACCCTTCCGAAAATCAGGAAGGCCGAGGCGGCAAAGGAGGGCGGAGAGTCATTCGCTGACGCTTTGGGCCTGAGTGCATTCAAGCTCTTCAAGGACAAGCAGATGGCATTTTTCTTCATCTTCTCGATGCTCCTGGGCATAGCCCTTCAGATCACAAACGGCTACGCGACTCCGTTCATCTCCCATTTCCAGGGAGTAGCCGGATTTGAGAACTCCTGGGGCGCAAGGAACGCCACGGCGATATATTCCGTTTCCCAGATAGCCGAAACCCTCGGCATCCTCCTCATCCCGTTCGCGATGAAGAAGTTCGGGATCAAGAATGTAATGCTCATCGCGATGGTGGCGTGGGTTCTCCGCTTCGGTCTTTTCGGCCTCGGCGACACGGGCTCAGGCGTGTGGATGCTCATCCTCTCCTGCATAGTTTACGGAGTGGCCTTCGACTTTTTCAACATCTCCGGCTCGCTCTACGTCAATGAAAGGACCTCAGGCAGCGTCCAGAACAGCGCCCAGGGCCTCTTTATGCTGATGACCAACGGCATCGGAGCCACTGTCGGCACGCTCAGCGCCCAGGCAATTGTAAACCGTTTCACCCACGCCGAAACGGTCATTATCGACGGCACGGAAAGGGTGTTCACGATGGGCAACCCTCTTTCCTGCGGCATCGACGGCTGGAGCGCCTGCTGGTACATTTTCGCCGCCTACGCCCTCGTAGTGGCAATCCTCTTCCTCATCCTCTTCAAAGCCCCGGACAAGAACGCCCCTAAGCTTGTGTAAGGCCCTTGGATAAAGCGAAAAATAAAAGACGGCGGAGCTTTCTGAACTTCGCCGTTTTTTCAGTTTATATGATCGGCCGGGGCTATTGGAGCAGCCACTTCCAGACGGGGAGAATGTTGACTGTGCGGCCTGAGACTTCGATGGTTTTCTCCTCGTCGCGGGTGATTATGAGCAGGCTCTCGCACCCAAGGACTGATGCGGCCTTCAGGAGGGATTTAGTCTCGCGGGTGAATGTGTCAGTGTCGGAAATGGAGTAGCACACTTGGATGGCGAGCTTCGCTTCGGGCACATAGAAATCCAGTTCAATGCCGTGATTATAGAAAAAGACGGAGTCTTCCCTGCCATATTTCCGGAGCAGAGTCACCGCGACCAAATTCTCCAACAGCGAGGTGTTCGCATCCAGAAGAAAGAGATTCAAAATTCCGTTGTCCGTGAAATAATATTTCGGGGAAGTCTCTTTCTCCACTATCTTGCCGGCGATGTTTCTCACAGGTGTGACAAGCCACGCATCCTTTGCATACTCGATATAGTTGATTACGGTGCTGACTCCTGTTTTTATCCCTGTCGCCGTTATTATATTCGCAAGGCGGGTGTATGAAACAGGCTGTTTGAGGCTCTCTGCAATTTTTCTGAACATCATCCTCAAGGCGGCGGTATTTTCGATTTTGTGTCTTGCCGCAATGTCGCCAAGATAAATCTTCTGGTAAACGCTTGTCAGATAGTCCCTCTTCGAGTTCATCGCAGCGCCCTCGGGAAATCCTCCGAAGCGGAAGTAGTCATCGAATAGGGCAAGGAGTCGTGCCTTTTCCTCCGTCGAATAAAAGGAAGAGGGAGAAAGGGTGAAGGATTTTGCTTTCAGATATTCCTCTAAGGAGTAGGGATAGACATCCACGTTAATATAGCGTCCGCCCAGCGTCGACTGGATTTCATTGCTGAGCATTTTCGCATTGCTGCCGGTTATGTAAACACGGTATTTGCTATCAGCGAGCCGCCTTGCAAATTTTTCCCATCCGTCGATGTTCTGAATTTCGTCAAGGAACAACATCGGACGCTTCCCGTACATTTCCAGATGGGTTTGGAGCAGCAGATTAAGGTCCACTGCAGTCATCCCGCCAAGACGCTCATCTTCAAAATTGACATAAAGCATTTCGTCCCAATGAGTCCCTGCAGCAAGCAGCTGTTTGATGCGCTGAAAGAGGAGATACGATTTTCCGGCACGGCGGATTCCCGTGAATACATAATTGCCGAATTCCTCAAACTTGAAATCTCTTTCAACCACCTCGCACTGCATAACCTCATTCTGGTTGTCAAACAGCACCGATTTCAATAATTCCTTGTCCATATCCGCAAGATTTTTTGCAAATATAGCGTTTTTATCTTATCAGCATGATAATTTTACCACATTTTCATCTTGTGGGCAGGATAATTTTGCGCTATTTTTATCCTGCGCACAAGCCGCCACCACCGTCCTTATGAACGCAGTCGCCGTCCTCACCTACCGCAAGCGCAGCTGAGGCTATCCGATGGCCCAGCTCTCGATGGAACGGGTTGAAGATGAGATGTTTACGCCCACCTTCACCAGCGTCTTTCCATCCTCGAATTTGTACGGTATCAGATAACCCTTGTCCTCAATTTGTTTCAGGGCGGTTTCGGCGGTGCTGTCCACCTTGAACTCAAACACGAAAATGTGCGTTGCGGTCTTGCACACGGCATCGGCACGACCCGTTGCAGACTTCACCTCGGTCTGGATGTAATAGCCAAGCAGCGAGAAAATGAGATATATTATTGTCTGATAGTGCTTCTCGCTCTTGTTTTCGAGGTCGTTCGGAATGGCTGACAGATATGTCTGCAGACGTTCAAGAGCGGAAGAGATATCCCCCTTCTGAAGAGCTATGTTGAACTGCAGGACAAAAGAGGCGTTCTTCGGGTCTGTGCTACGGTAACGGGCAAGAAGAGATTTCAGGAAACCGCCTCTGACTTCCTTGTTCGGGTAGCCGAGAGTGTATGAATCGAACTGCCTGTCATAAGACTTTATTGTCAGATAACCGGTCTGGTACAACATCGGGATGGAGTCGTCGCTCACTTCCGGTGAAACATCGAAGGTGTCAATGGAGATGCCAGCCATAGCGTCAAGTTCCCTTTCGTCAATCGGATTGCGGTCAAGACGTTCCAGAAGGTAGGTCGGAGTACCGGACTCGAACCAATAGGAGCCGAGAGTCTTTGTGGCAAGACACTTTATAAGGCTGTATGGGTTGTAGATATCTTCGGAATCCGCGCAGAAATGATAGCCGTCATAATTCTCTTTCAAAAGGGCGAAGGCCTCTTCCAGGCTGACATTCTGGGACTCGGAGAATTCTTTGACAGACTCTTTGAGACTGTTTTCAAGCTCTGACTGGGAAATTCCGCACAGGGCCGAATATTCCGGAAGCATCGAAATATTCATCAGATTGTTCAACTCGCTGAAAATGCTGAGCTGGGCAAACTTGTTTATGCCGGTTATGAACACGAACCTCAGATAGGGGTCAAGACTTTTTATCGGGCTGTAGAAGTTCCTCATAATCTGTCGCATAGGCTGAAGCAAATCCTTGGAATTCATCGCATCAAGCAGCGGCGCGTCGTATTCGTCAATGATTATGACGACCCTGTTTCCAGTCTTGTGGTACGCCCTTTTAACCAGGCCCTCAAGTCTCTGATTCACGTATTTTTCTTCGGGGTTCCGGCCGAATTTGTCCTCATAGCCGCTGAGCTTGATGTCAAGTTCGCCAAGAAGCTGCTCCGGATTGGTGTGCTTGGCCGTGGACATATCAAAATGCAGGACGGGATGCGTGGTCCACTCCGTCTCCAGTCTCCCCGCCTCAAGACCGTCAAAAAGTTCTTTTTCTCCGGCGAAGAAAGAATGCAAAGTTGATGCGAACAGGGATTTTCCGAAACGGCGCGGACGGCTGAGGAACACATATTTGAAACGGTTTACAATCTCATAGAGATACCCCGTTTTGTCGACATAAGCATACCCCCCGGTGATGATGTCACTGAAAGTCTGAATCCCGACCGGGAATTTTATAGGTTCTGTTGCCATATCTGTCCTTATGAATAATTCTACATCCCTTACCAGCAGGCCTGTAAGCCATATTCGACCCGCCCGATAAACCGTATGAGGGCAAGCCGCCTCAAAGTTAATGATTTTTCGTGAATATGCCTCAACTGCGTTAAATCCCGAAAATTGAAAATTCCAAGAATGAGGTAGTAGAAATTCGGGGCTCAGTAGATGAAGCCGAACATCCAGAGGGGAATCTGGTTCTCGTAGGCGTATTCAATGTCGTCTTTCACTATGTAGCCTTCGGCGGCGGAGAGAATCTGCTTCTTTCCCTTTGATTTGCCGCCCACTTCAAATATTTTTCCGTCAATCTCGAAATCCGACACCGGAGACTCTAATACATCAAAACCGCGCTTCATCCAGCACAGGAAAAGGGTCTCACGGATGTTGCCCACATTGGAATCGTCTCCGCCGAGAACCTGTAGCATATTGCTGTTCTCCAGATAAAGCTTGTCCATCTTTCTCAGGATGAAATCGCCGTTGGTCTTCAGCCTCAGAGCCGTCAGGAGTTCCGCTTTCTCAAGATATTCGATGTATTTCGGAAGTTCGTTTCTGTCCAGGCCAAGGTCGCGCTCCATTTGTGAATAGTTTATTTTGACCGGGACACTCTGGGATATGTAATACATCAATTTCTTCAATTTATCCGTGGATGCGAGGGTCATCTCGGCAAATTTAGGAATGTCATACTCAACGGTGGTGCTGATGACGCGGCGAAGCCTTATTGCAAATTCCGGTTCATTGAAAAAAGGATAACAGCCGCACTGCTTATACTCCTCGAAGTATTTCAGAGGACGGTGCTCACCGTATGGGAAATCCACTTTCCCAGCCAGAATCTCATCAAGACCGGCTGTTTCAAGGTTCCACCCGTTGCGGAGATTGAGGTATTCGCGGAAAGAAAGCACCGGGAGATGGTACTCAATTGTCCTCCGGCTAAGGTCCCCGCCTCCCCTCTCCAGATCGAGGATGGAACTTCCCGAATAAACGACCTTCAGCAGAGGCAGCCGGTCATAGATCTGCTTTATCTGCTGACTCCAGCCCCGATATTTATGGATTTCGTCAATATAAAGTTTCCTGCCGCCTTTCGAATGGAACTCGTATGCGAGAGAAAAGAGGGAATGGGTGGAGAAATATATGTCATCGGCAGAAACATACAAGGTCTCGGAGAGGTCGTCGTTCTGCTTTATGTGCTGAAGCATAAGCGTGGACTTCCCGACTCCTTTCTGTCCCAAAATGCCAATCAGGCGACAATCCCAGTTGATTTTGCTGTGGAATGAACGCTGGAATGCCATCGGGGTCAGCTCAAGATTCTGACGAAAGAGTGTAATAAGGGTTTGCATATTGCCGGTAATTTTCGACAAATATAAGAAAACTGCCGGAAAGTTATAGCAATTTTGGGCAGAAACTGCCTGAAAGTATCAGCAATTTTTGCCAAATTCTGCTGTAAACTTCAGGCAGTGACTGCTACTTTCTTCCTATTATTCCCTCATATTGCTTACTTTTGCAGTATGAAAATGAATCAGGAAATAGAGAATTGGATCAGGGAGAGCGTTCTCCCGCGCTACGACGCCTTCGACAAGGGGCACAGGAGGGATCATGCCGAATATGTGATAAGGACAGCGCTGGAACTCGCCGAGCACTATGATGTGGACACGGATATGATTGCCGTCGCCGCCGCCTGCCACGACATCGGGCTTTCAAAGGACCGCGCCACCCACCACCTGGAATCGGGCCGTCTTATCCGGGAAATGACCGAGCTGCACAGATGGTTTAGCCCGCAGCAGATAGAGACAATCGCGCAGGCCGCCGAAGATCACCGTGCCTCATCGAAAAACGAGCCCCGGAGCATCTACGGAAGAATTGTGGCGGAGGCCGACAGAGCGATTATCCCCGAGGTCATAATCCGCCGGACAGTCCAGTACGGGCTGAAGAACTACCCGGAGATGGGTAAAGAGGAACAATGGGTAAGGATGCTTGGGCATCTGAAGGAGAAATATGGCGAAGGAGGCTACATACGCCTGTGGATTCCCGAGTCAGCTAACGCGCAGAGGCTAAGGGAGTTCCGCGCCCTCCTCGGCAACGAAGCGACCCTCCGCCCCCTGTTCGACGAAATCTACGCCGCCGAAGTCCCTGCCGCTATGCACCGTTAGACAGCCGGCGCCGAATGATCCCTTCACGGGCCAGATGCCTTCAGAAATCTTTCGCATCGAAATTTTTCAGCATTTTCGAATATTTTTACCTTCTGCCATTTTTTTGCCGAAGTATTCGCTAACTTTGTGGACAAACTAACCCGGTTATCCAATCTTTATGGCAAAAAATTATTTCAAATCCTACATCTGGCTTCTGGAAACGCTTCAGAGCCGCGGTCCACTGACATTGAAGGGCATCCAGAGGCTGTGGCTTCGCAGCAGTGTCAACGACGAAGGGAAAAAACTTGCCCCGAGGACCTTCTCGAACCACATTCAGGCCATCGAGGACGTATTGGGCGTGGAAATCAGATGCGACCGCCGCGACAACACCTACAGCATCCGAAACGGAGAGGACATCGGAGGTGGCAAGATGCGGGACTGGATGCTCGGGGTTCTGAGTCTAAAGAATCTTCTCAACGAGAGCGCCGGCCTAAAGGACCGGATCCTTTTCGAGAATGTCCCTTCAAGAGAGAAATGGCTCCCGACCGTCATTCAGGCAATGCGGGACGAGATGGTGCTCAACGTGGTATATAAAAGCTACAAACAAGCCGAGCCGCAAGAGCACACTCTGGAACCGTATTTTCTGAGAGAGCACAAGAGAAGATGGTATCTGTATGCGCACGAAAGCGATAAACCGGAGCTGAAAATGTTCGCCCTCGACCGCATTGAGAGTATAAAAATCGGGGAGGATAAATTCACGTTGCAGGAGGATTTCAACGCCACGGAGCTCTTCGCCGGCTGTTACGGCCCCAGAATATATCCGAATACGAAGCCCGAAATCATTGTTCTGAAGGCAGAAGCGAGACAGGCGAAATACCTCAAATCCCTTCCTCTGCACACCTCGCAGGAGGTCATTGAAGAGAGCGACCGCTACACCCTGTTCCGCTATTTCCTAATTCCGGATTACGACTTCAAACAGGATGTCCTCTCCTTCGGCGAGGCGGTGGAGGTCCTCGAGCCCGGGCATCTGAGAAAAGAACTTGCAGAAACAATAAAGGCTTTGAACGCCAAGTACAACGGGGCTGACTTATAATTAAGTATTAATTTTAGCACAAAGTAATATGGGACAATTCGTTATTAAAAACAGTAAAGGTACAGAATTGCCGGACCTTCAGAACTGGGAAGAAGGCTTCAAAGCTGTTGACAAGGAGCCAAAACATTGGAAAAAAGACTATAGTGCCCATTCTTTAGCCAGATTTTTCACAGAAGGAAAAGAAATTGATGGATGTTCTAATGGGCAACGCTGGATTGAAGGACTGAGCAAGCATATAACAGGAGAACAATTTAACTTCGGAGATGCACAAATTGAGCACGCCAGCAAGTTAGATAATCGCAAAGGTGGGCAGCGTATGCAAGACTTATCCATTTGGGGAACTGCTGCCAATTCATCCATTTTCATCGGAATCGAGGCCAAGGTACTTGAATCATTTGACAAAACAGTTGTCGATGCGTACAATGAGGCCGTTAAGTATAGAGATACAAATCCTCACAGTAAAAAAGCAGAAAGAATCGAAGATCTTGTAGCGAGATTCTTCCCGACAGCACTTCCGACTGATGGGAGTGTGCGCAACCTTCGGTATCAGTTGCTTCATTATGTTGCAGCTTCAGAAAAAGAAGGAGCGACATTGAAAGAAAGCAATAAACCTTTAGAAAAGCGTTCTGTAGCTGACATAATTATTCTTCCAGTGTTGGTATTTAAAACAGATCACTACAAAGAGGACGAGAAGCAGGCTCTCAGAAATAAGAACGACTATTTCTCTTGTCTTCCTAAATTTGGCTTTAAAGTAGATGAAGCCTTAGGCAACTATTCAGATACTTGTATTTATGTACTTAATAGAAAGGAGAAGCCCAAAGTTTATTCTCTATATGCAGAAATAGAACTTCCGTGAAATTTTCTAAACCTCAGTTATATTTTTGTCGAAGCCAACGCTAATTTTTCCGCCGATGACAACACCGCGCCCATTGAGGCTGACGGCACGACTCTTTCTTTTACCATCAGGCATTGACAACAAAGCCTACAAATAGACGACAACATTTATGAACGGGACAAAGGCAAATTTGCGAAAAACGATTCTTAGTTACTTCCGGAACAGTCCGCTTGCGATGGAGCATTCGAACGGTGAAATTGACGGAATGTCGGATGAGGAACTGTTGCGCTTTGTTGACGCGACTGTGGACGACCATGCTTCGGACGGCGCGGCGCACACCTACGAGGTAATCCGCATTGACTCTTTCGCACAGGCAAAACCCTACGAGAGCTATGCCCCGACCTGGTGCATTTTCCAGTCGGAGAAGGTGTTCGAGGAAGAAACATTCAGAGGCGCATACTATTTTGTTTTTTGCAAACGCGACGACGCTGACCTTTATGAGAAAGTTGCATTCGGCACCGATTATCCCTATGACAATTACGGGTTGTCGTTTGTGGCCGTGCTCCTTACGAAGGGAGGCAGAGTGGTTTCAGTTACTTCCCGGCGGAACTGGGATGAGGATTTCGGCCATTATCTCAGCCACGTTCAGCTGCGGGCTGCATTGGGAGAGAGCCTTTACCGCAAAACGATAAATGAGCGGCCGCTGAGCATTCTCCAGATTTCCGACACTCATAACAGGCACGCCCTGCTGACAGACCTGCCCGATGCCGATGTGATAGTGCATTGCGGCGATTTCACCGACCGGGGGACTGAGGAAGAAGCGCTGGATTTCCTCAACTGGTTCATTGATTTGCCTTACGCGGAAAAGATGTTCGTCGTCGGCAACCACGACCTGTGTCTGTGGGATGCTCTATGGATAGAAGACCTTCCGGACAATGTACACTTTCTTCAAGACAGAGATTGCACGATTGAAGGCGTAAAATTCTTTGGCTTGGGTTACAACCATCCCGAAAAGAGGATTCTCCCCGATGTCGATGTGCTTGTCACTCACGAGCCTCCGATTATGATTCTGGATGAAAGTGGCGGCAGGCACTGGGGAAATCTGCCTCTTCGCAACAAAGTATTGGAAATCAAGCCGAAATATCATCTTTTCGGCCACGCCCACGATGCCTACGGTGAGGTGGAGCAGGACGGGATCATATTCTCCAACGGCTCCTCGCTTGATGACCGCTATCAGCTGAAGCACAAGCCAAAACTGCTCGAATACTCATATAATTTGTCAAAATTCTGAGACTTTGCCACATTTTTGCTGAAGCTCGCGATATTTTTGCCGCCGGAATTAAACACAAACGGTTATGAAATATCACGTAAGGGTGTATGACACCAATTTGGACCTTCGTTATGAAGGGACTTCAGATCATTATGAACTGATGGTGTTCATTTTAAGTAAAAAAGACACAATAGCTTGTGGTGATTGGGTGTTTGATTTAACAAGTTCTAGATTTGAATATGAATTTAAGAAAGTTAAAAGATTCTTTGATAAGGTTTGGCGACGAATGGAGATCCTGTTTTTTAGCTAGAGTAGGATAATATAAACTCAGTCCTCCTTGAGATTGCCTGCGTCTATCTCCCTCTGGATGAAGTTCGCCCTGGCGTAGTTCCAGAGCGTTTTTGAGCCGGCTGCGCTGTTCTCGTTTCTTCCCAGAACCTCGGACAACCTGCGGCCTCCTTCTCTCCAGGCCTTGCCGTGGGTGGCGCTCTGAAGCATCATCGGCTGGAAGTTGTCGAGGGTGTGGGCGAACTTCGCCTCGGGAGTCTCCCCTGCCTCGAACTCGTCCCAGAGAGAGCGGAGCTTCACGCCGAGGTCATTGGGGAGTTGAGCGTAGAGCCTGTCAGCGGCGGCCAATTCACGCGCCCGCTGGCTTTTCTTTCCTTCCTCGTCGTAGGCGAAGGTGTCTCCGGCGTAGATTTCCACGAGGTCGTGGATAAGAAGGATGCTCACAACCTTCAGGACATCAATCTTTTCGTTGGAGTATTCCGAAAGAAGAAGAGCCATCACGGCCATATGCCAGGCGTGCTCGGCATCATTCTCAAATCGCTCTCCATCAGTGAGATATGTATGTCTTTGGATGAACTTTTCCTTATCTATGGTCTTGCAGAACTCCACTATCTGCTCGAGCCTTTCATTTTCCGATTGCATAATGTCACAAAAGAATTGATGTTCAAATTGTCCACCAGGCACTTTGGGGAACCAATCTATCGCCCCAAGTGTCCAGATAGCCCAATCTTGGCGATGAAAAACAAATCGAGCGCCTCAAAATCTGAAGCGCTCGTTTTGCGGTGCGGAAGGGACTCGAACCCTCGACCTCCGGCGTGACAGGCCGGCATTCTAACCAGCTGAACTACCGCACCAATCTTGTCACTTGCAGTCGTTTTTCCGATTGCGGATGCAAAGGTACTCATTTTTTCACATCCTCCAAATTTTTTTTCGTATTTTTGCAGTCTTTCCGCAGAAAATCAGTCATACGGCAAAAAATCCGGCAGAGCAAACCTGCCGGGGGCGGAAATGGGAGAGAAAAAGCAGTGTACACAATATGGCAGACGAGGGCAGCATCATAATCCGGGGGGCGAAAGTCAACAATCTCAAGAACATCAGCGTGGAGATTCCGCGCGGCAAATTTGTCGTGGTGACCGGCATTTCCGGCTCCGGCAAGTCTTCCCTCGCGTTCGACACACTTTTCGCCGAAGGGCAGCGAAGGTTCGCCGAGAGCCTCTCCTCCTACGCCCGCCAGTTCCTCGGAAGGATGGCGAAACCCGATGTTGAGTCCATTGAGGGAATACCCCCTGCGATTGCCATCGAGCAGAAAGTCAACATCCGAAACCCGCGTTCCACCGTTGCCACAACCACTGAAATATATGATTACCTCCGGCTCATATTCGCGAAAATAGGCCGGATATATTCCCCAGTTTCAGGACGGGAAGTCCGCGCCAACTCCGTTCAGGACGTGCTTTCATTCATCCGTAATCTCGCACCTTCGGGGGACGGGAGCATCGCGGTGTACATCCTTTCGGACATTGGCTGGGACTCAAGGGCGGACAAGGTGGAGACTATGCTCTCTCTGAAGGAAGAGGGATTTTCGCGTTTTTTCAGCACTGAGGGCACCCAGATCAGCATAGAGGATGTAATGAAGCGCTCCGAAAGCGGGGATTTCCCTCGGGGCCTGAAGCTTCTTGTGGACAGGCTTCGCCTCACTCGGGAGGGAATCGGCGAAGAACTCTCCACCCGGCTCCATTCATCGATTCAGACGGCATTCGGCAAAGGGGACGGGACCGTGGAAGTTTGCTGGGGAGCTTCAGGAGAACTTCAGAGGGAGAGCTTCTGCAACCGTCTGGAGATGGACGGAATCAAGTTCCGCGAAAGCGACGAATATCTTTTCAGCTTCAACAGCCCGCTCGGGGCGTGCCCTGTGTGCGGAGGTCTCGGGGAGATTATCGGAGTGAGCGAAGACCTCGTGGTGCCGGACAAGAGCCGGACCATCTACGACGAGGCCATCGCCTGCTGGAGGGGCGAGAAGATGAGCTGGTTCAAGGACCTGCTCGTGCGCAACGCCGACCGCTACGGAATCCCGATTTTCGAGCCTTACTGCAACCTCACCGAGGAGCAGCGGGCGAAAATCTGGAAGGGATGCAAGGCGGAGAAGGAAGAGGATTCCATCGTGGGGCTGGACGAGTTCTTCCGCTGGGTGGAACAGAACAAGTACAAGATTCAGTACAAATATATGCTGAGCCGCTACAGCGGCAAGACCACCTGCCACGAGTGCGGGGGAAGCCGGCTGAGGAAGGAGGCGCTCTGGGTGAAGGTCGGGGGAAAGAACATCCACGAACTGCTGCGGATGAATGTGGAGCAGCTGATGGAGTTTTTCGAGGGTCTGCAACTCTCTGATTATGAAAGGGGTGTTGCAGGGAAAGCCATTGAGGAGATCCGGATGAGGCTGCGCTGCATAAGCGATGTGGGGCTGGGGTACCTCACCCTTGACCGCCGCTCCAATTCCCTTTCGGGCGGAGAAAGCCAGAGGGTGAACCTTGTGGCGGCGCTGGGAAGTTCGCTCGTGGGCTCGCTCTACATTCTCGACGAGCCTTCAATCGGGTTGCACCCGAGGGACACCGACAGGCTCATCGGGGTGCTGAAGAGGCTTCGCGACATCGGAAACACTGTGGTCGTGGTGGAGCACGACGAGAACATTATGAAGGCGGCCGACCTTCTGCTGGACATAGGCCCGAGGGCGGGAGTCGGCGGCGGAGAGATTGTCTTTCAGGGAAGGCTGGAGGATGCGCTGCGCGAGTGCTCCGCGAAGGGCATTTCCAAAGGCTCCGAGGGTCAGGACAGCGCAGTGCAGGGCGGCGCTGATGCTCAGGGCAGTGCTGAAAACGCCCTCGAGCGCTCTCTGACGCTTCAGTACCTCACGGGGCAGCGCCCCCGCCCGACAAGGGAGCGCCGCCTCTGGAACTACTCCATCACCGTGGAGGGCGCGATGCAGCACAACCTCAAGGATATCACCGTCCGTTTCCCGCTCGGAGTGCTGACGGTCGTAAGCGGAGTGAGCGGCTCTGGTAAGTCTTCGCTCGTCGGGGACATCCTCTACCCTGCCCTCAACCGGGAAATAAACCAGGCGGGGCCGCTCCCCGGGACATTCCGCCACCTCGGAGGCAATCTCGACCGCCTCACGGGAGTGGAATATGTGGACCAGAACCCGATAGGCCGCAGCTCCCGAAGCAACGCCGTCACCTATCTCAAAATCTACGACGACATCCGAAAGCTCCTTTCCGACCAGCAGTACGCGAAAATCAACGGCTACACCCCATCGTTCTTCTCCTTCAACCAGGACGGCGGCCGCTGTCCGGAGTGTCAGGGAGACGGTTTCGTGAAGATAAGTATGCAGTTTATGGCAGACGTGACGATGGTCTGCGAGGCCTGCGGCGGAAAGCGGTTCAAGCCGGACATCCTGGAGGTGCGCTACAGGGGCAAGAACATCGACGACATCCTGTCGCTGAGCGTTGACGAGGCAATCGCCTTTTTCGGCGCTCAGAGCGACCCGACCGCACAGAGGATTGCGCAGAAGCTGCAAGTGCTTGTGGACGTGGGACTTGGATATATAAAACTGGGACAGAGCAGCAGCACGCTCTCCGGCGGAGAAAGCCAGAGGATCAAACTCGCCTACTTTATGCTTCAGAGCGAGGACGAGCAGCCGCGTGGGAAATCCTCCCACATTCTCTTCATCTTCGACGAGCCCACCACAGGACTCCATTTCTACGACACAGAAAAACTCCTCCGCTCCTTCGACGCCCTGCTCTCAAAGGGCCATTCAATCGTGGTGGTGGAGCACAACGCCGATGTAATCCGCAGCGCCGACTGGGTCATCGAACTCGGCCCTGAAGCCGGCGAAGGAGGCGGCCGCATAGTCTTCGAAGGCACCCCGGAAGACCTGAGGAAATGCCCCGAATCCAGAACTGCAAAGTATATCTGATTAATAAGCGATTAAATCCTTACAACCGAAAGGTTGCTGCGGTTTGAGCGTCGTCGAGAGCCTTAAATCGCGCTCAGAAAGACAAATTGCACAGGTCTTGCCCCAGACGATGAAGAGCGTTCTGAATTTTCTCCGCCTGTTTTCTGCGAGGCTTCGACTTCCCGTGTGCATACGCCCACATCTGCTTGGGGTTGATTCCGGCCATCCTGCCGATGCCGGTAGGAGTCATTATTCCGTCGTAGTAGTTCATAAGCGACGGCACATCAATCTGATACTCGAACTCATAGTCCTCATCCAGCCATTCGGGCCAGCATCCGGCGTCCTCCTTACCGATTTCTTTTGTCAGTCTGATGGTCTCAATCATCTCGGCCTTCGCCTCCTCAACGCTCTCTCCGCCCCCGAAAAACATCGGGGAGCCGACGCAACTTGCGCTGTAGAACCCGTCCTTAGCCCGTTCAATAATAACTTTCACCTTTCTCATAAGCCCATTTCTCCTTTAATTTTCAAGAACAGCCCCAATTTAATCTCCTTACTTCCGTGATTCGGCACCGGATAGGACACATTGCCTTTTTTGTAAATGATGTGGCTACCGCTCTGCCGGACGGCCACCCATCCACTCCGCCGGATCAACCTGTGCAATTCTGAATATTTCATTTAGCCTCACAAAATTATAGATTATTTTCTATTATTACAACAAATCGTGTACATTTTTCTACTATTAATATCACGCTGTTGCAACGGAGGTAAAGATAGGAGCTGACGGAGCGAAGAGGCATCAAAAAAAGAAAAATCTTTTTCGATATTTTTTAATCCGCGTATAAAAAAGATATAAAACAACGCCTCCAGGCATCCCGGAGGCATTTTCATAATTTTCTTCCAGGCCACAAAAAGAGGAGTGACTTTTCGGTCACTCCCCCCATTCCTCCGCTAAGTCGGAATTTTATGACATCTTATCACACATTGTTTACAAGACTCTCAAATGGGATTATCTTGGAAATCAATCTTGTGCATTGAATAGGTTTAACTTTTCCCTGCTTTCCTCCCAATTTACAGAATGATGTTCCAGAGATGAATTTTATCAAACTTGACACATCCGATTGGGGCACGATTATCATATCCACATCATTCTCACCAAAGCAGACAGGGTTCCCTACAGTTGCCTTGGGAGACGTTACATCTCCTCTATAGGTATCATACTCCTCATCGTTTTTCCATCTATAGGGCGATGAAGCCAAATATATTTTCCGCCACTCGCGCTCAAGATAATTATTTTTCGGACGCGGATGTTTGTTGCTTGACTTACCGATCTTTTTTATGGGTTTGGAATATCCCAATATCGAATACTTGGCGGTATCATATGGATCCGTTTTAAAAGATTCTGTAGCTCTAAGGACGTCCTTTGTAGAAGGACATCTTGAATTGTTTGGATAATACATTACAGGCATAAGACCGGCTCGTATCCCCCAGCTTCTTTTCATTCCTATTATATATTTGCCGTAGGTGTTGGATGAGATAAAGCCTAAAGGGATGTCACAGAAACATACCATCGGAATGGCGATATGCTCCACTACACACTTCTTCTGATACAAATCCTCTCGACAATAGAACATTCCGAAGCCACCTGTCAAAATTTTCTTGACCGTTTCCAAACTATTTGTGTAGTGAAAGAAATCTGAACTCGCGTATTTCATCGCGCTGTGTATTAACGAATTAAGATTAAAATCATCTAATAAGTCTTAGTAATGTTTATAAAGCTCGAACCGCACGCACCTCGTAGGAATAGTACTTATTGAGGGCGCCCGAACTGTCCGAACTGAGACTCAGGTAGTATGCGCTGTCACTATAGTACTCAGTAGACGACCAGTAATAACTTGTTCCGAACTGGGTTCCGCCAATTGAGGAGAGTGTAGCGTTGAGCGTTGACTTATTGTTGTATATCACCTTCAGTTCATCAAGACTTGGCATATACCAGGCTGAGCCCTTACTAGTACACCAACTCTTGCCTCTTGACCATGTTGTTGAGGTTTCATCTGTTGAAACGACCTTCACTGTACCGGTAGCATAGAAAATAACGCCTTTAATGCCTTCACACACGACATATTGGCCAATAAGAGAACTCATTGTGCCGGTTATCTTCAGAGAAGATATATTAAGTCCATTAACATTTAATGTTGTGAGTGAAGTGTTCGACACGTCGAGCGTAGTGAGTGAAGTGTTCGACACGTCGAGCGTAGCGAGGGAACTGTTGTTAGACACGTCGAGGGCAGTAAGGGAATCGTTATTTGATACATCAAGTTCAGTAAGCAGGGTGTTATTCGATATATCAAGCCCCGTTAGAGAATTATGGGAAACATCGAGACTAAGAAGTTTTGTTAACTGAGCCACATCCAAGGTTGACAGACCATTGTTACTACAATCCAGATTTTCAATTAATGTATTCTGACTCAAGTCCAGTTCCGAAATTTTATTGCCGCTGCAATCGAGATCGGTCAAAAGTGTATTTTGAGAGATATTGAGGCTCTTCAGATTGTGCGCGCTACAATCTATACTTGTTAGGTTTGGCATCTGCTCAAGAACGCCGTCAAGAGTCTGGATGTTCATCCCGGAGACATTGAGCTCAGTGGCCGCCTCGACCAGAGAAGATTCCACTTTTCCGTCCCCGTCTGAGTCAAAATTGTTCAGAAGGTAGCGGACGAATTCCAACTCCTCGCCGACCGGGGTCAGATGGACATAATCGGAGATTATCTGACGGTTTTCCGATGACACCTTCACGACAACCGAAGCGTCAAGATTGCCGACGATGAAGTCCTTGCCCAGATTGTTCGTGGAAACGGTCACCGATAATATCCCGTCAGTAGCCGATGCTCCGGTCACCTCAAGTGCCGTAAGGTCTCCGGCGGAGGATTTTGTCGCCGTGTAAACCGCACGGGCCGAAAGCAGCTTGCTCCAGTCCTTCGCTATGGCCGCAGCGGAACTTGCCGGGTGAACATCGAACCTCAGTTTGACTGAACCGCTAAAATCAAGCACGTCGCGGACATATTCGACATGTTCCGTATAGTCCGTGTACATCGGGATATACGAGATTGAGGTGAGATTCTCCAGGATTTCCTCCACCTTGTCCACGCGGTCTTCAAGGTTTGTGACCCTTGTCGTGAGGGATGTGAGCGAAGACTGGAGGTCGGTAATCTTTGTCTCAACGGCAGAGATGTCCGAGGCGAGTTTAGATGTTATCGTGCCGTCATAGTCGTCTATGGCCTTTTCGATGGCAGCAGTGTAGGCCTCGGTAATTTCGGTCTTTGTCGTGGAAAGCTGATTTCTCAAAGTATAAATCTGGTTATCCATATTGGCGATAAGCGCTGTGTTAGAGTTTATGCCCGACGCATTCTCGGAAATCGCAGCAGCATTGGTGGCGATGTCCTTCGTGTTCTGAACGATGGTCTCGGCGTAATCCGACACTCCGCTGTTTTTGAGGGATTCAAGCAGAGTCTCCATCTCGCTGATTTTCGAAGAGTTGGAAGAGATCAGCGCGCTGTTGTCATCAGCGAGCTTCTTTGCTGCGGCAACATCGGTCGCGTTCTTTGCGATTGCCGTGGCGTTCTCCGAAATTTTCTGAGTGTTCTGGCTGATGAGAATGGCGTCGTCGGCTATCTTCCCGGCATTCTCGGCGATGTCCTTCTGGGCGGCAGTGAGGTCGTTGCGGAGCGAAGTGATCAGAGTCGTGTTCGCGGCAATCTTCTTGTTCGTGCTGGTCTCAAGGGCTGCTATGAGGCCTTCGAGGTAGGCCTTATCAGAATCCATCCTGGTGCCGAGTTCCTCGCTGAGGGCGGAGAGTTTCGCCTCCACCTGCTCCGCCGTGTAGTAGGCAGAGAGCTGCTCGTTCACCCAACTTTTGAGCGAAGTCTCCAAGGCGGTGATTTCCTGCGAGATGAGACCGGTGTAGGCATCGGTGAGTTCCCCTCTCAATGAGGAAATGGACTCCGTGAGCGTTCCCGTGAGCGTTTCAATCTGCTCTTTTGTGGACTCGTCGAGGGCGGAGATAGTCTTCGAGAGTTCCTCCGTCTTGTTCGTCAAGCGTACATCGAGGTTGAGAGTGTAGGTATTGAGCGACTCCAGCTGGGTCTTTATCCCCGCAACGGTCTCCGAGAGGGCGTTCTGCTGCTCAATGGTTGCGAATGTCGCGTTTGCCCAATCCTTCGTGGAGCTTATCTCTGAGTCAACGTATGCTTTCAATTCCTCTATCTTGACAAGAAGAGTTGAGTCCTGCGCCTTCAGGGAGTCAATGGTCCGGTCTATTGTCGTGAGCTCCCCTTCCATCAGGACTTTGTAGGCGTCCATCTGGGCGATGACCTCGGCTTTTGCCGCGGCGGTTCCGGCGGAGAGTTCCTCCTTGTCGGAAGCCATTTCTGCGCGAAGAGTTTCCTGAAGGGCGGTGATGTCCCCGTTCGTCTTCTCTATTTCGGCGGAGAGTTCGGTGTCCTTCTGCTGGAGAGCCGAGATGTAGTCCTTCAGTGCGGCGTCGGTCTGCTGCATATCGGAGATTGTCCCGTTAATGGAAGTTATCTGCTTCTCGACTGAAGGGATTTTGGAGTCCTCGAGCTGGGCGATTCGCTGCTCAAGGGCGCTGATCTGGTCCTCAAGTTTGCCACAGGAGACGGAAAGAGCAGCCGCAACAAAAAGCGGCAGGGCCATTAGTTTTGAGATTTTCATAGATTTCCTATGCGATTTTTGCTTTGTCCGGGACTCCGGCGGACGGATAAACGCAAAAAGAAAGTGTGGAGCCTGACTTCGTTTGTCTCTGAAGAGGTTCTGACAAAACCTAAAAGCAAACAAACTGAGACCAATCCCCACACCTGTATCGATGGTGTTGAACACACAAGCGAATACAGATGAACGGTGTTGCTCGTCATCCTTGCTTTTGGTTGAAACTGTCAGATTTCTTCAGAAGGATAGTGCGAAAACACTTTCATCAAATATGTCTGTGCAGAATTGCTTCTGCAACAGCGCAAATATACGCCAAATTTTCTGAAAGACAATGAAAAGTCGTATCTTTACACGCACTAAAAGAATCCAGAATAGCTAAATACATCTGATTAAAAAGAGGGTGGCTAACGCGAATTAGCCACCCTCCCACGGACGGGAACGGAACAGGACGCACTACTTCCTTCGGAAGTGCGTCTTCACATAAACTTTCTTGCCATTGACCACTCGAAAGTGCCCTCTGACACGAATGCGTTTACGTCGCTGCACCTTTTTGCAATCTTTGCAAAGGCGCTCTCTAACGCAAAAAATAAAATAGAAACTAAAAATCATTTTGATTACTGTTTATAAGCAAGTGAGAGCGAGGAGCGGCTTCTCAAGATTACATCGTCCGTTAGAAAATAAAACAGGGCATATATTCTCGCGAACTTATACCCTGTTGTTTTTTTTTGCGTGAGGCGCTTATCTCTCACTGACTTTTAGTTTCATTGGCGCAAAGGTAACAAATAATTTTTTAACTGCAAATTATTTTTCAATTCATACACACAGGTAGGATGTGTCATTTTTGTTTCTGAGCTGTGTATGGAAGAATGTAAATTATGGAATGACTCAAGCGGAACTCGCCGAATTTGCGGGGGTAAAACCTACCCAAGAAACCTACCTAAGAAACGAAAAACCTACCCAAGAAACTGAAAACCTACCCAAGAAACCTACCCAAGAAATCGGTTCCAATAAGCCGGGCGGCTCAAAATCGGTCGGAAAAACTGCTCAGCTCATAATAGACACTCTTATACAAAATCCGACTGCGACACGAGCCGAAATTGCAAAAAACATCGGGAAAGCGGAAGATACAGTAAAAATGCACTTGAAAAACCTCCAGGATGCTGGAATTATAGAGCGGGTTGGAGCAACCAAGAACGGTTACTGGAGAGTATTGCGGTAAAAATAAAAGGCAATCTGCTAATTATTTACCGGCTGGTCAGTCTATCTCCAGGCTGACGGGACAGTGATCGGAGCCGGGGACGGTGGAGAGGATTTCGGCGGAGCGGAGTCTTGGGGCGAGGTCCGATGTGGCCAGGAAATAGTCTATGCGCCAGCCTATGTTCTTCTCGCGGGCCCGCATCCGATAGGACCACCAGGAATAGGCGTCTTTCTCGTCGGGGTGGAAATGGCGGAAGGTGTCGATGAAGCCGCTGCCCAGAAGGACGGTCATTTTCTCCCTTTCCTCCGGGGTGAATCCTGCGGATTTGGTGTTGGTCTTCGGGTTTTTAAGGTCTATTTCCTTGTGGGCGACATTGAGATCGCCGCAGATTACAACGGGTTTCGCCCCGCCCCGGTGGAGCGCTGTCACATACTCCCGGAAGGCGTCCTCCCACTCCATCCTGTAGCCGAGCCTCCTGGGAAGTTCGCCCGGGGTGTCGGGGTTCTGGGAGTTGGGGGTGTAGCAGCAGACGAGGTAGAATTCCGGAAATTCGAGGGTTATGACCCTGCCTTCGTGGTCGTGGGCGTCGACTCCGATGCCGTAGCGGACTGAGAGCGGCTCCACTCTGGTGTAGACCGCGACTCCGGAATAGCCTTTTTTGTCGGCGTAGTTCCAGAAACTGCGGTAGCCCGGAAACTCAAGGTCAATCTGACCCGCCTGCAGTTTGGTTTCCTGAAGGCAGACCACATCGGCGTCAAAGCCGAGAAACAGGTCCGCGAACCCTTTCCCGCATACGGCTCTCAAGCCATTAACGTTCCACGAAATCAGCTTCATATAATAACTTTTTTCCTGAATTAAAATAGGGGATGGAGTGCAAGGCTCGCGACGAAGGGGAAACCGGAGCAACCTGAGGGCCCAGAGGATTTCACCGAGGAGTTGGGCGCAGCAATCCGCCCATATTTTAATTCAGGCTCCACTCTGTGCCGTCTTTGGTGTCTTTTATTGCAACTCCCAGAGCATTCAGGTCGTTGCGGATGCGGTCGCTCGTCGCCCAGTCCTTCGCCGCCTTCGCCGCCTTGCGCTGATCGAGCACCATTCCCATCAGGCCTCCTATCACTTCCATTGCCTTGGAGCCGCCGTCGGAAGTTTCCTCGTCGCGAAGACCGAGAACGCCGAAAACTATGTCGTCGAAAAGCCTCAGAAGCGCTGCGAGGTCCTCCTTTGAGAGGCTGCCCTCGGCGCCCGCCTTGGCGCTCTTGGATGTGTTGATCATCTTCACGGCCTCAAAAATGCCGGAGAGAGCGACCGAAGTGTTAAGGTCGTCGCAAAGAGCGTCATACACTCCCTCAACCACCTTGCGGACCGCCTCAGATGCGCCCTCGGCAAGAGAGTCAGGAGCGATGTCGGAAATGAATTCGCCATATTTGAGGCTGTCGGCGGCGCTTCCGTTTTCGCCTTTCACGCAGCTTTCTACCCCTGCGGCCTTGCAGAGAGAAAGAAGGTCGCGGTAGGCCTGCATAACCCTCTTGAGTCCTTTCTCGGCGCCCTGAAGAGCCTCGTTGCTGAAGTCAAGGGTGCTGCGGTAGTGGGCCTGAAGGATGAAAAAGCGCACCGTCATCGGGCTGTAGGCCTGCTCGAGAAGCGGATGTGTGCCGGCGAAAAGCTCGCTCAGGGTGATGAAATTGCCCAGCGACTTGCCCATCTTCTTGCCGTTTATGGTAATCATATTGTTGTGCATCCAGTATTTCACACCGATGCAGCCCCTTGAAGCCACATTCTGAGCAATTTCGCACTCGTGGTGAGGGAACATAAGGTCCATTCCGCCGCCGTGGATGTCAAACTCCTTTCCGAGATATTTCTCGCTCATAACCGAGCACTCCAGATGCCAGCCCGGGAAGCCCTCGCTCCACGGAGAAGGCCACTTCATAATGTGCTCCGGAGAAGCCTTTTTCCAAAGCGCGAAGTCGTATGCCGCCCTCTTGTCGTCCTGGCCGTCGAGGTTTCGGGTGCCTTCGAGAGTGTCGTCGAGCGTGCGGCCGGAAAGGATGCCGTAGCGGTGGTCCTTATTATATTTGACCACGTCGAAATAGATGGAGCCGTTGCTTTCGTAGGCATAGCCCGCGTCGAGGATTTTCTTCACAAGTGCCTCCTGCTCAATTATATGCGCCGATGCGCGCGGCTCGATTGAAGGCGGGGCCACATTCAGCGAACGCATAGACTCGTGGTAGGCAAGGGTGTATTTCTGCACCACCTCCATCGGCTCAATCTGTTCGAGCTTGGCCTTCTTCGCAATCTTGTCCTCTCCCTCGTCGGCATCTCCCACGAGGTGTCCCACATCGGTTATGTTCCTGACATAGCGCACTTTATACCCGAGATGACGCAGAAGGCGCACCAGAACGTCGTAGGTGATTCCCGGACGCGCGTGTCCCAGATGGGCTTCGCCATAGACCGTAGGGCCGCAGACATAAAGTCCCACCCTGCCCGGGTTTATTGGAGAGAAAAGTTCCTTTTTCCTTGATAGAGTGTCGGTTATATATAAATTCCTCATAGCGGTATGTTTTTATTCATTTTTTCGGCTCATCGGGGGATTCCCCCACTCCCCCAAAGGGGCTATGACGCCAGAACTCGCGAAGTTAGTGAATTTTGTGCTTAGGTACGCAAATTATTTTGTACTTTTGCCCCTCGCCTTTGCACTTGATAGGGGAAGATAGCATTTTCATTTCCCCCGGGGAGCAGTGGCACAACAGTTTACGATATGGAAACCAACACACAGAACATCTTCGCCCTTGTCACCGGGGCATCATCGGGAATGGGCCTGGAGTATGCCCGCCAACTGGCCGCGAAAGGCCATAATGTGCTTGTAGTAAGCAACCGTGACGAAGACAACAGGAGGGTCGCCTCCGAGATTGAACGGGATTTCGGAGTGAAGGCTGTTCCATATTACGCCGACCTCTCCCGCAGCGAAACCTGTCAGGAGCTCTATGATTGGACAAAGGCGCAGGGCTACACGGTGGATGTTCTCATCAGCAATGCCGGCATCCTCGTCTGGAACAAGCTGGAGAACACTCCGGCCTTCAAGGTGGACCTCATCGTGGGGATTCACTGCCTCGCAACGACCCATCTCTGCCGCCTTTTCGGAGCGGATATGAAGGCCCGCGCGCTGGAACTTTCGCGCGAGAGAACGGAAAAAGCCATTGCCGAGGGAGCGAAACAGGGGAGCCGGAAGGCGCGCAGAGCCGGGAAAATCCGCCGGGGAGAAGCGGGGAAGATTCTCATTATGTCCTCCCTTGCCGCCTATATGCCCTACCCGACCATCTCAACCTATTCTGCCACAAAGGCTTATTCCAAGAGCCTCGGCACCTCTCTTTGGCACGAACTGAGGGACTACGGGGTGAATGTCACCACAGTCTGCCCTTCGGCGGTGGACACTCCGCTGATTAAGCTGAAGCCGAGCCTAAGGAAACTTGCGCACAGGCTCGGGGTGATGATTTACCCGCAGGGACTTGTAAAGAACGCCCTGAAAGCACTTTGGAGGGGTAAGAGGATTTACATCCCTTCGTTCATTGCGAAGCTCGCGCTGGTTTTCTGCGGTCTTCTGCCGCAGCACTGCGTGGCGTGGATTTGCCACTGGCCCGTCTTGAAACGCTTGTTCGATGAAGTCTAAGAGATTCGACCTCTTTTAGCGAGTGGGTTATAGCTGCGCTCGCATACGGGTGTAGGGGTGGCCGAAGAAAAGCATTTGGGCTTCGGGACGGAAGCCTATGCGGGAATAGTACTCTCCCAGGTGCGGCTTTTCGCTGTCAACGATAAGGCTCGCGCACTTTAGGCCCGCCGTCCGCCCCTTGCTCAGAGCATCCAGCATCAGAAGATGGCCAGTTTTGTCGGTAACTCCCTCATTTGTAAACAGTTGGTTACGCCACTTGGGAAGCACCGCAAGGGTGTCGAGATAGAACTCCCCAGGGAAACATTCGGGCTCTGAGGAGACAACGGTTTCGACCCCGAGGCTTCTGCCCCACTCTCCCCAGGTTCTTTCCCTCAGAGTCAGATATTCGTCCCCGGGGTATGCCGTGAGGGAGCCTGTGGGGATGCCTTCAACGGTGGATATGCGGGTTCGGGAGTATGAATAGAGCGTGTCGGGGGCGGCGCAGATGGGGATGAAGGCTTCTATTGCCTCAGCGAGAGATATTTCCCTTTGCTCAAAGTCCATTTTTTCTTCCAGGCCCCCCTCGGAGAAAACGTCATAGCCCATCCCCGCGAGGATGTTACGGGCGATGAATGCCGCGTCTGAAGGCCGTGCGTCGCGAATTTCGAATATTGTGTCTTTATTCTGAGCCATATCCATATTGGATAAAAATATGAAGTGCAAATGTACGAAATTTATTAACTTTGCGCGGCGTTATGGCTCCGGAGGATTTTTGCGTCAGTTGCCGCAGGTTCTCCATTCACGGGATGACCGCTTCAAAATAGAATTAAAAAAAACTACACAATATGGAAAGAAGAACACGCGTTCGTTTTGCGCCCTCTCCGACCGGTCCGCTTCATATGGGCGGAGTGAGGACAGCGCTCTACAACTACCTCTATGCCAAGCAGAAAGGCGGAGATTTCATCATCAGGATTGAGGACACGGACTCTCAGAGATTCGTTCCTGGGGCCGAAGCCTACATAATCGAAGCCCTCAACTGGTGCGGGATCATCCCGGACGAGGGAGTGGACGAGAACGGGAAAGTGGTGGAAGTCGCTTCCGAGAAGCATCCGCACGCGCCTTACCGCCAGAGCCAGAGAAGGGGGATTTACCGCAAATATGCAGAGGAACTCGTGGAGAAGGGATATGCCTACTACGCATTCGACTCCGCCGAGGAACTTTCGAAGATACGCACCGAGATGGAGAGCCGCAAGGAAACCTTCATCTACAACCACACGACAAGGATGTCGCTGCGTAACTCCCTGAGCCTGCCAGCAGACGAGGTAGAGAGGCTCCTTAAGGAGACCACCGACTGGACCATCCGCTTCAAGATGCCAGGCGACAGGGTCGTGAAGATGGACGACCTCATCCGCGGACATGTGGAGGTGAACTCCGGCACGCTTGACGACAAGGTGCTTTGGAAAAGGGCCGACGAGCTTCCTACCTACCACCTTGCGAACATCGTGGACGACCATCTGATGGAGATTACCGAGGTCATCCGCGGCGAGGAGTGGCTTCCTTCCCTTCCGCTGCACTACCTCCTCTACGAGGCATTCGGCTGGCAGGACACTATGCCGCGCTTTGCCCACCTTTCGCTCCTTCTCAAGCCGGACGGCAAGGGAAAACTGAGCAAGAGGGACGGAGACAGGCTCGGATTCCCTGTGTTCCCGCTTAAGTGGGTAAACGCAGAGGGAGAGGTTTCCAGAGGCTACCGTGAGGACGGATATTTCCCTGAGGCTTTCGTGAATATGCTCGCTATGCTGGGATGGAACCCGGGCGACGACAGGGAGCTTTTCACAATGCCGGAGCTTATCGAGGCGTTCTCGCTCGAAAGAGTGGTGATGCACGGGGCGAAGTTCAACCCGGAGAAGGCGAAGTGGTACAACAAGGAGTACCTCCGCAAGAAGTCAGACCACGAGCTTACAAAACTTTTCAAACCAATCCTTTCTGAGCACGGAATCACCGTCCAGTGCCCTCACTGCGCCGAAAAGCACGGAGTGGAGTACCGCCCGTACCCTGATTTCGAGAACAAGTGGTTCCCGAAGGTGTACGCGGAGAAGGTTGTGGGCCTCATCAAGGAAAGGGCAACTTTCGTTTCCGATTTCTGGAACATCGCTTCCTATCTTTTCGTCGCTCCCGCCGAGTATGCGGAGAAGGACGCTGCCAAGTTCTGGAAGAGCGAAAATGTGGAGCTGGCGCTGAAGGTTGCGGATTTCATCAAGGATTTCGCGCTTAAGGCAGAGGAGGACAAAGACGCAGGAAAAGGCGAAGGGTTCACAAAGGAGGCTCTCGAGGGGCCGCTTGAGGAGTATATCAGGGGCAACGAGTGGCCGATGGGCAAGGTGATGAATTGCCTCAGACTCGCTCTTGTCGGGGCATCCAGCGGACTTGGCATCGCCGACATCGTGACCCTCATCGGCCGCGATGAGTTCGCCCGCCGCATCGACAACGCAGTCAAGGTTCTCGGTAAATAATCTAGGTCTTGAAGAAATAAAGAGTATATCCTTGAGATAAAAAGGCGCAGGTGCGCTGTGCGAAATTTGCGAAGGGAAGAAAAGTGAATGGGGCAAATGAAGCACCACTTCCCCTACAGAGGGGACGGGAGGGGTGTATAAATAAAATGTGCGGGGGATTTGAGAGGGAGATTAAAGGGATAAGGTTTTTTAAAGGATTAGTTAACTCAAGTTTCGCAAGTGCGAAACTTGACAAGGGCTTCTGCCCGCCGGCCCTGAGGGCCGTAAAAAATCCCCCTGACAGGGGGTGCAGGGGGTTCAGATAAAAATGCGGGAGGGTTTGTGTGAGGGGAAAAGCGCGTGGGATTTGAGAGTTTGATTAGAGGGGAAAGGTTTATATATGAATAAGTTAGATACTTGCGAAAGTTGAATTAGTTAAGAAAGCATTATGAAAATCGGTATTTGCAACGATCACGCTGGCGTAGATTATAAATTCGCAATCGTTAAGCACTTGGAAGCCAAAGGCATAGAGGTGGAAAACTTCGGGACCGACACGGCCGAAAGTATGGACTACCCCGATGTGGCGCATCCGCTGGCACAGGCCGTTGAAAACAAACGGGTGGACCTCGGCATCGCGCTCTGCGGCACCGGAAACGGGATGGCGATGACTCTTAACAAGCATCAGGGCATCAGGGCCGGACTTGCCTGGAACACCGAGGTCGGAAAACTCGTCAAGCAGCACAACAACGCTAACATTCTCGTGATGCCGGCTCGCTTCATCCCGCTGGAGACTGCACTCGAGATTGTGGATGCGTGGCTGGGAGAGGACTTCGAGGGCGGAAGGCATCAGCGCCGCATTGATAAAATAGCTCTCTAAAAGGCGGATTACTGCGTTCACTTGTCGTGTATCTTTTTATTTTACATTTTTGATGTTCATTCCGGAGAAAAATACTGCGGCACTCAGCCACGACATTGAGGACTACCCCGACGGGATAGTCCTCGTTGTGGATAAGCCCTACAGGTGGACCTCGGCGGATGTGATCCGGAAAGTCAAGTGGCTCTCCTGCCGCCATTTCGGAAAGAAGAACCTGAAAGTCGGCCACGCCGGCACGCTTGACCCGCTTGCGACGGGGGTGCTTCTGGTCTGCATCGGCAACGCCACCAAAAAGGCCGAACAGCTTCAGGCACACGACAAGGAGTACATCGCCGGAGTTTCGTTCGGCGCGACCACTCCGTCCTACGACCTCGAAAAGGACATTGACAGGCGGTTTCCTGTGGATGGCGTTACGGAAGAGGCCGTGAGGAAGGCTCTTGAAGGCTTTCTCGGAGAGCAGGAGCAGGTGGCGCCGCTTTTCAGCGCGAAGTCCGTTGACGGGGTTCGCGCCTACGAAATCGCAAGAAAGCTCTACCGGAAGGCTCAGCAGGGCCGCTCAGACGAGAGTTGCTCCGGGCAAAACATCCCGAATGACTCCAGTGAAAACGGCCCTACAGATGTTCAGGGCTCAACTTTCGACTCACAGGCCGAGCAGCTCATCCGCACGGCCAGAATTCGCATCGACAGAGCCGAACTTCTGAATTTCAGCCTAGAAGGCACGCCGAAATTCGCCCCTAAGACAGAGCCTGACTACAGCGGCCTCAGCCCCGAGGAGATTGAGAGAGCAAAAGAGAGAGACAGCCGCATCAACATAGTGGATATTAGCGGACTGCACCTTCCGCTTGCAGAAATAAGGCTCGAGTGCACCAAAGGCACATACGTCCGCGCATTCGCAAGAGACCTCGGAGAGAGTCTCGGTGGAGGAGCCTTCCTTAGCTACCTCACCCGCAGCCGCAGCGACGACTTCAGCCTCAGCGCGGCCCTCTCCCTAAACGACATCACCCGCCTTTTCGCCTAAAGCAAGCCGCCCCCCGAACAGAACCGGAAAAACAAAAAGCAGGCGACTGAAAAATCACCTGCCTTAAGTTTATTAGTAGTGGATGCGCAGTTATTTCTTGCGGGCGGAAATTAACCTATAAGCGATATTGGATGTTTCCGGATCTTTCTCCACTTTAGCCTTTGCGTTCTGGTCGTCAAATTCAATAATATTCAAACTCACAGTACCCCAGTCGTTGTTTGTTGTCAGACTCAGGACTTTTGTTGATTTGTCGTAGCTCCAACTCCAGTTAAAGGACATTCCATTTGATTTATAGGTAACAACGCATACTCCGCCTTCCTGAAGAACATAAGTGCCCAGTGGTTGTGCCCACGAATCAAGGAGTTTATCCTCAGCGTCATAATTCTCAACCGAGTAAACCTCCCAGGTACCGGTAATGTCCTTGGCGTCCGGCGCCTTCTGGCATGAAGAGAAAATAAAGACGGTTGTAACAATCGTCAAAAGATAAATTAACTTTTTCATTGTTTAGTGATTAATTATAAAATGGTTATTAAATAAAAAAAGTCCGGGAGAAAACAACCGGACGCAATTATCTTCATTGTTTTCGCACATCGAAGTGCAAATTTAGGAATTTCCGCCGAATATGCAAGAGAAACGGAGAAAAATCCTAAACTGCAGCGGCTTTAAAATCCGACGCGCTTCTCTACAGCAGCGGCCCCAGGTAGGGGCCCGTCACTGAAGCCGGGTCGGCGGCTACCTGCTCCGGGGTGCCTTCGGAAAGAATTCTTCCGCCTCTTTCGCCGCCTTCCGGACCGAGGTCGAAGAGATAGTCGGCGGATTTGAGAACATCCAGGTTGTGCTCTATCACAAGGACCGTATTCCCTGCGTCAACCAGCTTCTGGAGCACTCCAAGGAGCACTTTTATGTCTTCTGAGTGGAGACCCGTAGTGGGCTCGTCAAGGATGTAGAGGGTCTTGCCGGTGGATTTTTTCGAAAGTTCGGCGGAGAGTTTCATCCTCTGGCTTTCGCCTCCGGAGAGAGTCACCGAAGACTGGCCGAGAGTCACATAGCCAAGTCCCACGTCGAGAAGGGCCTTGAGTTTCTGGGCAATCGAAGGGACGGGGCGGAAAAACTCAAAAGCCTGGGCAATCTGCATTTCGAGAACGTCGTTTATGCTTTTGCCCTTGTAGCGGACCGCGAGAGTGTCCTCGGTGTAGCGCCGTCCTCCGCACTGCGGGCAGACGACGTTCACAGACGGGAGGAAATTCATCTCAATCACTTTCAGGCCCGCTCCCTTGCACTCCTCGCAGCGGCCTCCCGCCACATTGAACGAGAAGCGGCTCGCCTTGTAGCCCCTCACTTTCGCGTCGGGAGTGGCCTCGAAAAGGCGGCGGATGTCGTCGAAAACGCCCGTAAACGTGGCCGGGTTGCTTCTCGGAGTGCGTCCAATCGGCGACTGGTCAATCTCGATTACCTTGTCTATGTTTTCCACTCCTTCGATGCTCCCGTATGGAAGAACAGGAAGTTTCGCGTTGAAAAAGCGGTTTTTCAGAATCGGCATCAGCGTCTCATTCACAAGGGTGGACTTTCCCGAGCCGCTCACTCCGGCGACCCCGATGAAGCACCCCAGAGGGAAGCGTGCCGTGACGCTCTTGAGGTTGTTGCCGCGGGCACCTTTTAAAGTAAGATAAAGGCCGTTCCCGGGGCGGCGCACCGCCGGTACCTCGATTTTGCGCTTTCCTGTGAGGTATTCAAGGGTCACCGAGTCGCCCTTCAGGGAGTCAACAGGCCCGTTGTAGCAGATCTGTCCGCCCTGCGCTCCTGCGCCCGGGCCCACATCCACCAGCCAGTCCGCCGCCCTCATCGTGTCCTCGTCGTGCTCCACGACCATCACGGAGTTGCCGCTGTCGCGAAGAGACTTCAGAGATGCGATTAGCTTGCGGTTGTCCCTCTGGTGCAGACCGATTGAGGGTTCGTCCAGAATGTAGAGAACATTCACGAGTTTCGAGCCGATCTGGGTCGCGAGACGGATTCTCTGACTCTCTCCGCCCGAAAGCGAGGCCGTAGCCCTGTCGAGGGAAAGGTACTCAAGTCCCACATCCATCAGAAAGCCCACCCTCTCGCGAAGTTCCTTGAGGATGTCGCGGGCGATGGCGTTCTGCCTTCCGTCAAGCTTTTCCGGAAGGCTCTCCAGCCACCCTTGAAGCTCGGAAATCTCCATTGCAGCCACCTCGGAGATGGTCTTGCCGTCTATTTTGAAATATCCCGCCTCTTTGCGGAGCCTTGTTCCGCCGCACTCGGGGCAGACGATTTTGTCCTCGATGTCGCCCACGATTCCGGGGAACGACACCATTTCGGACATCGCTCCCTCCCCCACCCGGAAAAGTTCGTCCGAGCCATATATTATAAGAGAAAGAGCCTCTGGCGGGACAAGTTCTATGGGGTCATAGAGCGAGAAGTCGTATTTCCTTGCTATTGAGCGGATTATATCGAATTTTCGGGTCTGGCGAACGCTTCCCAGCGGAACAATTCCTCCGTCAGCGATGGAAACTCTCCTGTCCGGGATTATCAGCGACTCGTCCACATTCACAATCGTTCCAAGTCCCTTGCAATGAGGGCAATAACCCTGCGGGGAATTGAAGGAGAATGTGTGCGGGGCCGGTTCCTCGAGCGAGAGGCCGCTGTCCGGGCAGATGAGGTGCTTGGAATAGTGGTGCATCTCCCCCGAGTCCATATCCATAAGCGCGACGCTTCCCTTTCCGAGTCCAAGCGCCGTCACAACGCTCTCCCGGATTCTTTTTTCGTCCTTCGCCTCCGGTTTCAGACGGTCCACTACGAGGAAAATGAAGTGGGCTTTGTAGCGGTCAAGCGCCTCGGTTTCAGAGAGTTCCACAATCTCTCCGTCAATGAGCGCCTGGGTATATCCACGCCGGCGCATCTGGGAAAGAAGTTCGCGGTAGTGTCCTTTGCGGCCCCTCACGAGTGGCGAAAGAAGCAGGCACTTGCGCCCGGAGAAGTTGTCGAGAATGAGCGAAACTATCTGCTCGTCCCTGTAGCGGACCATCGCCTTTCCGGTCGCGGGGGAATAGGCAGTGGATGCGCGGGCATAGAGAAGACGGAGAAAATCGTAGATTTCCGTGATGGTGCCCACAGTGGAACGCGGATTTTTGCCGGTGGTTTTCTGCTCGATGGCGATGACAGGACTCAGACCCTCGATGCTCTCGACCTGCGGTTTTTCGAGTATGCCCATAAAATGCTTCGCGTAGGGGGAAAGGGTGTCCATATAGCGCCTCTGGCCCTCTGCGTAAAGGGTGTCGAAGGCAAGGGAGGATTTTCCGCTACCGCTCAGGCCCGTCACAACCACAAACTTCCCCCTCGGGATATCCAGAGAAACGTTCTTGAGATTGTGAGCCCGCGCTCCGCGAATTTTTATGTATTTGTCTGCGTCCATATCAAAAAAGCGAACCGCAAATTTACTCATTTTATTCCATATATGGGTCATTCAACTTTCGCAAGTATCTAATTCTTATACAAACCTCATCTCTCTTATTACCCTCTCAAATCCCACGCACTTTTTCCCTCACACAAACCCTCCCTCAGTTTTATCTGAACCCCCTGCACCCCCTGTCAGGGGGATTTTTTACGGCCCTAGGGGCCGGCGGGCAGAAGCCCTTATCAAGTTTCTGAAACTTGAGTGAGTCATTTTATTCCATTCGGCTAATAATTTGTAGAATTTCGTACCTTTGGAAGTCC
Source organism: Flexilinea sp. (assembly GCA_963589825.1). Taxonomy (GTDB): domain Bacteria; phylum Bacteroidota; class Bacteroidia; order Bacteroidales; family UBA932; genus Cryptobacteroides. Next base: position 31,870 of record CAVAMP010000004.1, read on the forward strand.
AAATGGACATAGACTTACAAACGACAGCAAAATATGGAAAATATACGGGTATATTGCGAAAACACTGAAAGTTACGCGGAAGTTCCCTTCGGGACAACGCTACTCACTCTCGCGCACTCCCTCCTGCCGAAGGAGGCCGAGGGGACGAGCGACAAACAGATACTTGCGGCCCTTGTGGACAACCAGCTCAAGGGGCTGAGCTTCGAGATTTGCCGGAGCCACCGCATCACTTTCATCGGCTACGGCCATCCCAACGGCATCCGCACCTACATCCGCTCGCTCTGCTTCGTTCTTCAGAGGGCGGTGAGGGATGTCTTTCCCGGCAAGGTACTGAATATCAAATACTCCCTTCCAAGCGGTCTCTACTGCGAAATCCACGAGAACACGCCCAAAGAGACTGTCTACATTCCTTCCGGAGCCGAAATCAGGGCTTTGAAAGAGGCTATGAGGGGGATTGTTTCCCGCAACCTTGAAATCAGGCGCGAAGTAATCTCTGCAGAGGAAGCGGAGAAGACTTTCGCCTCATACTCCCAACCTCAGAAGGTCGAACTTCTAAAGACCGTCGGACGCTTCACCTACACTGTTTACAGCCTGGACGGCATTCTGGACACGTTCTACGGCCCTATGCTCCCCACAACAGGCTACCTTCACACCTTCGACCTCCGGCCGTTCAACAAGGGAGTATGCCTTCAGTACCCGCCGCTCGGAAAGAAGGGACACATCGAGCCGATGAAAAAGCAGACTAAGATGGCCGCGGCCCTTCGCGACCACGAGCAGTGGACCCGGATTATAAGCGTCAGCAGCGTCGGAACGCTGAACTACGCCATCCAGAACGGATATGCGCGGCAAATCATCAACATAGCCGAGGCCCGGCACGAAAGAAAATATGCCGAGGTGGCGGACGCTATCTGGCAGAGGAGGGACAAGGTCAAGATCGTGTTCATTGCGGGTCCTTCATCCTCAGGAAAGACTTCCTCCTCGCTCAGGCTTGCGCAGCAGTGCAAGATCCTCGGTATGAACCCGAAAGTAATCGAACTGGACAACTATTTCCTCGGCCGTGAAAACACCCCTAAGGACGAGAACGGGAACTATGATTTCGAATGTCTCGGGGCTATGGACCTGGGGTTTCTCAACACCCAGCTCAATTCTCTTCTCGAAGGAAAGGAAATTGAACTCCCGCGCTATGATTTCAAGAAGGGGGAAAGGGTTTTCGAAGGGAAGAAGATGAGACTTGCAGCGGAGGACATCCTCATTATGGAGGGCATCCACGCGCTGAATCCGGAAATGGTGCCGGGAGTGGACCAGTCAAGGATCTTCAGGGTCTATGCCTCCGCGCTCACCTCCCTTTCGCTTGACGAGGACAACAACATTTCCACCACCGACAACCGCCTTCTACGACGTATGGTGCGCGACAACCGCACAAGAGGCATCAATCCCGAGGAGACGATTCTTCGCTGGGGAAGCGTCCGTAGGGGCGAGAACCGCAACATTTTCCCGTTCCAGGAGAACGCCGACGCCATGTTCAACTCCGCGCTGATTTTCGAGCTTCCGGTGCTGAAATACTACGCAGAGCCGCTGCTTAGGCGCATCAGCCCGCAGTCGCCTGCCTACAGCGAGGCTTTCCGTCTGCTGAAGTTCCTGGGCTACATCACGGCGATGAGCCCTGAGGAGATTGCAATGATTCCGCCGACATCCATCATGCGAGAGTTTATTGGAAATCAAACCTTGTAATACACCCCTCCCGTCCCCTCTGTAGGGGAAGTGGTGCTCCATTTGCCCTATCAACGCATCCCTCTCCCTTCGCAAACTCCACACGGCGCTGCAGCGCCCTGAATAGATAAGAATAGAAACTTTTTATACCACGAATTTATGGATAAGAATTATTCGACTTTCACCGATGACGGGGCGGTCACTGAGAAGATTGCCGCTCACTACACTGATATTCTGCGACTTCTGGGCGAAGACCCCGCAAGAGAGGGGCTGCTGAAAACCCCGGAAAGGGTCGCGAAGGCTCTTCAGTTTCTCACCAAAGGCTACGGCGAGGACGGGGCGGAGATTCTCCGGAGCGCGATGTTCGAGGAGGACTACAGCCAGATGGTGCTGGTCAAGGACATAGATCTCTACTCCACCTGCGAACACCACCTTATGCCGTTCATCGGCAAGGCACACGTCGCCTACATCCCGAACGGGTACATAACCGGACTGAGCAAAATCGCTCGCGTGGTGGAGTGCTACGCCCGCAGGCTTCAGGTGCAGGAAAGGCTCACGGTGCAGATTCGCGACTGCATTCAGGACACTCTCAAGCCGCTCGGAGTGGCGGTGGTGATTGAGGCGTCACACTCCTGTATGTCGCTTCGCGGTGTGCAGAAGGCCAACGCGGTGACGGTGACATCCGCATTTTCAGGGGCTTTTCTCAATTCGGAACGCACCCGCAACGAATTTTTGAACCTAATCAAATAGAAGAACGATATGGAAAGGAATTTTTCTACATTCATCGCCGGAGCGGCCATAGGAGCCGTTCTGGGAGTGCTTTTCGCTCCTGCAAAGGGGTCGGTTACAAGGCGCAGGATTAAGGCAGTGGCCGAGGACACGCTGGATGAGGCTTCGACAAGCATCGAGGCTCTCAAGGAGCTCGTACAGACCGAGGGCGAGGGGCTGAAGGAGAGTGCGCGGGAGAAGATTCTCTGCCAGATTGACAAGCTGGAGCGTGCGCTTGAACCGACCGAGGCGCCGGTGGGGTATGACCACGAGGAAGAAGGTTGCGGCGAGGGGGAAATTTAATAAAAAGCGGATTGCTGCGTTACGCGTCTTGCCCAAATCCTCTGGGCCCAAAGGTTGCTCCGGTATTGGGCTTCAACGCAAGCCTTGCACTCCATCTTTTTCTTAAATTTCCATAGATAATGTAAAACTTTTAGGCAATGCAAAGTCAATTTACAAAACCGGCGGAAGATTTGGCATCCGGCGCTATGGAATATGTTGACCGGAAGGTCGATGAGCTCAAGCTGCGTACGGTGAAAGGGCTCTCGCTAACCCTCAGCAAGGTTCTTGTCGCCACTATGATGATTTCACTGGGAACAATAGTCCTTATGGCCTCGGCCTTCGGAGGGGTGCTTCTTCTTGGAGACCTCATCGGAAGCTATGCCGCAGGGGCATTCATCATCGCGGGAGTTTTCCTCATCGCGCTGATTGTCCTGTTCCTTGTTCGCAAAAAACTGTTTGTAGGCGGTTTCATCAAACTGTTCCTCGCCCTTTTCTTTGACGGGGAAAATTCAGAGGAGGTCCAGGAATGAAATACACTGATATAAAGACGCTTGCGGAGCTGGACTCCGCGATTAGGGCCGCAAAGGGAAAGGCGGAGGCTAAAGCCGCGAGGGTGGATGAACTTTGGGCCGAGGCGCGGGAAGCCTACAGCGGAACAAATCTCATCGCGTCTGGGCTTCGTGGAGCGTCGGGGATTATTCCTTTTGACCGGATTGCGCTGTGGGGTCTTCGTGCCCTGCGTAGAAAATTACGCGGCTAACCCCTGCTCTTATGTTAGGCTCTTAGTTAGGCGTTGCGCTTGGCTTCACGCTTTTTCAGATAGACGTTCAGAAGCGGGAGGAGGAAGGAGATGACTGAGGCGGTGAGCCAGAAAATGGAAACCGGGCCGAAGTCGTACTCCACTATCTTCTCCACTCCGTCAACAATCTCGGTAGTGGCGTATTTGTCGATAAGGCGGCCGCTCACTACATCCTGAATGCCGGCAGCGACATAACTTGCAAGTCCCACGACTCCAAGAGCCGCTCCGGAAACCTCCCTCGGGACAATGTCAACAGCCATAAGTCCGCCGAGGAAGCAGATGAGAGCTCCCACCGCCGTGCCGAACAGCGCCATAGCCACTCCATTGACTACCACAGAGTTGCCTCCGTAGAGGAAGAGCGCGAAAGACGCAGAAAGGAGCACTCCGCAAAGCAGAGCCGGGATGTACCTGTCGCCCTTGAAAAGTTTGTCGGAGAGCCACCCTGAGAGCGCCGTGCCGAAGATGCCGAGGAGGGCGTTGACGGAAACGATCGTAGTGGCCATTTCAAGAGAGAAATCCTTGGCCTTCTGAAGAAACAGCACTCCCCATCCGTTCAGAGCATAGCGGCTTATGTACATAAATGCGCTTGCGAGCGCGAGAATCCAGACCTTCGGGTTCTTGATGACTTCCCACTGCTTGAGAGCCACCTGCGCGGCGCGGCTTCCGTTTTTCGCGGCGGCAGCGGCCTTCCTCTGGGCATATTCCTCGTCAGTGCACTCGCCTGAAAGCACTTCCACAGGACGCAGGCCCTTGCTCTCGGGGGTGTCGTGGAGCATAAAAAGAATGATCACGACCCCGATTACTCCGGCAACCGCAGAGCCGAAGAAGCCGGCCTGCCAGCCCGCCGCAGAAACTATGAGTCCCACGAAGATGAATGAAAGGAACTCTCCGAGATTGTGCGCAAGGCACCAGAATCCGTAATATGTTCCCCTTATTTTAAGCGGGAACCATCTTGAGAGCGACACCACGCAGGGAGCCGCGCCCATAGACTGGCCCCAGCCGTTGATGCCCCACATAATCGCGAACAGTATGAATATGAACGCGTTGGCGGCACCTGCTCCCGCAGCCTCAACTCCAAGAAGCCCCATAATGGTGTTTGCTGCAGCGGAAATTATAAGGCCCGTCGCCATAAACCGCTTGGCGTTGCAGTAGTCGCCCAGAAATCCGTTCAGGAACTTGCCGATTGCGTAGGTGAACAGAAGGCAGGAGCCGATGACGCCGAGCTGGGATGCGCTGAGGAATCCGCTGTCGATGATCGGCTGCTTCATCACGTTGAGCGATGTGCGGCAGACATAGTAGAGTCCGTAGCCGAGCGTGATTGCAAGGAAGGACTGGAAACGCAGTTTCTTATAAGTTTTCTGCTCCTCGGAAGGATTGTCGTAGCGCTGAGCCGCCGGCTCGCTTATTTTAAAGAAATTCAAGAATTTATTCGCCATTGCCTATTAGTTTTCATACAGCGCGTGAAACGCGAGTTTATTTGCCTGTTGTTCCACGCGGAAAATCTCCGGGAAACATTGAGGTGCGAATTTACGCAATTTTAGAATACAAGTGAAATTAAAATTCAGTCTTTGAAGGGACATTTTGCGGCAAAGACGCCCGGAAGGTTCAAAAAATAGAAAAATCTATTCAAAAAAAACAAAAATCTTCGCTGACCCCTTGATATTTTCCCGCCCAATCCCCACCTTCGCCCGAAGGCTGGCACGCCAGTTAAAATTCGGCATCCGGTATGGGCAAGGAAGTTCTCAAATCATCATTCGCTGCGGGCACCATCGCGCTCGTATTCCTGGTCGTGGGCTATCAGGCGGCACTTTTCGTACACAGCGCCGCAGTTGCCCGCATCGCAGCCGACAGGGACTGCCCCGACACGGTTTTTCTTGCCAGGGCCGCTGAAGAAGAGGCTGCGGAGGCTGAAGGAACGGCACGCAGGAATGTGAGCGTGGGGACCTCGCAAAGAGAAAGCGGGAAGAAAAGCAGAAACGATTACAATGGGAGCAGGAAAACATCAAGAGAGCACGATGAAAGCGAATATGGGAGCGGGGGGAATGAGAAAGGGAACTGGAAAGTGGTCCAAAGGCGCAGCGGAGCGAAATCGGAAACTGGAAAGACCGTGCGGGAGAAGGTGCCGAGACGGAAGGTGGAGTCGTTCCGCTTTGACCCCAATTCGGTGAGCGTCGAAGACCTCCAGAGGCTGGGATTTTCCCTGAAGCAGGCGCAATCAATTGACAATTACCGTCTTAAGGGAGGACGCTTCCGCCGGAAGAGCGACTTTGCAAAATCCTTCGTGGTCTCGGACTCGATCTACCGCCGCCTCGAGCCCTACATAGACATCCCGCGGCTTGACCTCAACACGGCAGATTCCGCAGCCTTTGACGCGCTGCCCGGCATCGGGGGATATTTCGCCAGGAAGATGGTGGAGTACAGAGGGAGGCTCGGGGGAAGCTACTCATATCCCGAGCAACTGCTTGAAATAAAGAACTTTGACAGGGACAAATTCGACGCTCTCAGTGGCCTCATCCAGATAAATTCCCGCACCCGGGCCCCCTACCCGCTCTGGACTCTCCCCGAAGAAGAGCTCAGGCGCCACCCGTATATAGGAAATGCCGCGCACGGGGTGGTTCTCTGGCGGGAAAGCCAGCCCAGGGAAAGATGGAGCATAGAAGAACTGAAAAACAACCGCATCCTAAGCGAAGAAAACGCCCGAAAACTCTCCCGCTGCCTCCTCGCTCCCCCGTAAGGGTCTAAATCGTGCGGAAAGGGGTGGTGAAGTCGGCGTCGCAGTTCTTTTTGTAGTCGGAGCAGAAGGCGGAATAGACCACGAGGGCTTCCTCGACCCGTTTCTGCCTTTTTAGGGCGCGGACTACAGTGCGCATCGCATCCTCGTTCACAGGGTCAATCTTCGTGAGCATTTCGCCTATCTCGTAAACCGCCTCGTAGTCCCTTTCCCTGAAGCGCAGGGCGAGCTCCTGCTCCATAAGCGGCACCGTCACCGCGTCGGTGCTGTCCTTGAACTCGTCGAAAATTTCGTCATCCACTCCGCGGAGGAATTTTCCCCTGGAGAGCACTCCGAAAACGAGGTCTTTGTCCGGAGAATCGTCCTTTAGGGCTTCCTGAAGGGCGAAAAGGTCACAGAAACAGTCACCGGAGAGGGAGAGGTAGTAGCGGCCTTCGCGGTAGGATATTCCCGCGCCCTGGAGCCTCGAGAGAGATTTCCGGAGATTGTTGATAGCCACTCCCCGGGAGTTCTTGACCTTGTCCTCCTCCTTGTCCGGCCAGAGGATGCTGCTGAGCCGCTTGCTGGACATACCCTTCTCGCCCCTTTTTATGAGAAGGCAGAGAATGAGAATCTGCTGCGGAGAGAAAAGCGGGGTTATGTCGGTGCCTTCGTGGTCGATGACCGTAAAATCACCGAAAAGGTATATGGAGTCGGGGCGCTCGATGCTTCTGAAAACCCTTCTCGGCGATCCCGTACGGGATTCAAGAAGTAGAGCCCGACTTTTTCTATGTTTATATATAAGGTATGCCCCGAGAGCAATCAGTGCCGCGGCGGCAAGAAAAGTCAGCAGTCCCCAGCGGCGCAGGAACACCCGCGAGCGCCTCTGGGAGTCCGAAAGGCCCGAGATGCTTTGAAGCGGAGGATAGGAAAGGGAATATATCTTCAGAGTGGACCGGATGTCGTCCGGGAACTCCTGCACCGTGGCGAAAAAGCGGCCGAGGTCGCGGTCAAGATAGAGATTCGCATTGGTCCTCATCTTGTCCGAGACGATGGGGATGTCGTCGCAAAGCCTTTGGGGAGTGCCGTCAGCAATCGAAAATCTGTAGAGACCCAGCGCCGAACGGCTGATGTACTCAGGGTAGCAGAGGGTGTAGAAAAAGGATGAGTCAACGATGAGACTTCGCACCGGCACCATATCTCCGCCGTCCTCGCCGCCATTAAGAGCCTTCCGGTCAAGTTCCCAAAGCTTCTCGCACTCCCCTGTCGAAGGGTCAATGCGATGAAGGTCATAGAAGTAGCGTCTTCCCACAACCTGTTCCCCGCATTCGTTGCCCATACCGCCGTAGATGTAGACATAACGGCCGTCAGTGCCGGCGGAGGTAAAATAGCGCGGATATATTTCCTCGCCCCCGAGATCGCTCCAGAGGCCTCTCCAGTGACCTGAGGAGGCGTCAAATTCGTAAAAGGAGCCGTTGTAGAGCATATTCCCGAAGCCGCCGAGGATGGTGTAGCGGCAGGTCTCCGGGTTGCTGAAGGCGGCGTGGTGGTGGAGCGGCATCGGGAGCTGATCCCGCGAAAGGACTTCCCAGCGGAAGGAGTCAAGGTCAAGACGCGCCGTCGACGGGCTGCCGGGGGGGACATCTTCGTTGTAAAGTTCGTATGCATAAAGACTTACGCCGTCCTCGGAGACGAAGCAGTTGCCAAGTTTCATCTGAACAGGGCACGGCGAAGGAAAATCGCGGCTGAAGGTTTCGCCGTTCTGAAGCGAAAGAGCGGTGAACTGAGTGCGGGTGAAATAGTAGAACTCCTTACGGCGGGGATTGTAGCAGGCCCCGGCGATGTCGGGATAGGCGAACTGCGCCACTTCGCTCCACTTCAAAGAATTGTTCACAAGCCAGAGCGGATTTTCCACCTTTCCCAGAAAACTGTAGGCGGCATCGGTCACAAGGGAGCCGTCAGTGTTGTCAAGCGGGAAGAAAAAGTTGCGCCCGGTTCCGCAAATGCGAAGATTCCTGATTGCGAAAGAGGGAACGTCAATAAGATGGTCGCTTCGTCCGAAGAAAACCGAAGCGGAAAGAACATCAGGGAGTCCGAAGGACGAAGACTCGAAGCGGCGACCCGCCACGTCAAGGCTCGCCCTGTTGCCGAGAAGATCTATCTTCAGTTTAAGAGGATACCAATAGAGAGGCCGTAGCTCTTCGTGCGGGAGTATAGCCTTAATAAGGCTGCTGCGTCCCTCCTCGTTAAAGCGCAGAACGACGCTGTCCCCCCTTGCATCGAAGGAAAGATTCCAGATGCGGCAGTCAAACCCACGGTCCTTGATGCGGAGAAAGTAGCCGAAATCTGCGGAAGGTTCGGTGTAGAGGTCGAAGGAGACGACAAGAGAGTCGGCGAAAGTCTCCGCACGGCCGCCGAACACATCGTATGAAGTCCTCCGGTCTATGCCAAAGTTCATCCCCTGGAAACCCAGACCCTGGGCCGCCGCAAAAGACTTCCCTAAAAAAAGCGCTGCACACAAAAACGGCACAGCCCTCAAGAACAGATTTTTCCGACTCATCGACAATGTATTTTGCCCGCTTAAATGGCAGACGGTAAATTTCTCAGGCACCTGGGGCAAAAAAAACAGCATTAACCCGATTTTAACCCCAAAACCGCCGTAAAGGTAGGAAACTTAGCACAAATAATCCAAAAATCAGCAAAGATTATCAGAAAATATTTAAAAATTAACCCTCCGTTAACCCCGTATTTAACCCCTGCGGATTTACTTTGCACTCACTAATCAACAAAAAATCTTTCAATATGAAGATCACTAAAATTTTATCACTCTCACTTTTGTCGCTCGCGCTCGTTGCGGGTGCATTCTCTACAGCATCCTGCAAAAAGGACAGCGGAGTCACTGAGGTAAAGACCGGAACTGTTTCCGGAGTAGTAACCGACAACCTCGCAAATCCTATCGCAGACGTAACGGTTTCCGTAAAGGGACAGAATATCATTTCAAACACCGCCGCTGACGGTTCCTACACTCTCAAGGGCGTTCCACAGTCAAAGCAGACCATTCTTTTTGAAAAGGCCGGCTACGCAGAGGCATCCTCATCCGTCACAGCCTCCTCTTTCAAGAACGACAAGGCCACGGTCGATGTAGTTATGGAAGTTGCGTGCGCGAAGATTACAGGAAAGTGCATTGACGCCAAGAACAACAACGCACCTATGGAGGGAGTTTCAGTAAGCCTTAATTCAGGCGCGAAGACCACCACTACCAATGCGGAGGGAATCTATGAGTTCGCTGACCTCACGATCGACGACTACACTCTCCTTTTCACCGCTACAGGCTGCGTTGACGTGACCAAGACCGTTTCCAGCGACCAGTTCACCGGAGACTTCGTCGTAACCGTCGACGACGTAAGGATGGGCGCAAAGGAAATCCTCAGGGGCGCCACTGCCGACGACCTCGCGAAAGTTGACGTATGGCACTACAACGAGTACCGCGGAGGAAAGAACGGAGACGACTACCCTCACTTCGACTGGTCAACCGACTTTATGGGAACATTCACTTCCTGGTACGGCTGGCACGAGGAGCAGAACGAGGGAAGTACCATACAGATCCGCAACAGGGAGTCTGACGGCGACTTCTCCAATCCTGCAGACCACGAAGTATTCGACTCATACCTTGCCGGACGCAAGAAAATCACCGCAGACAACTGCATTATGTCAATAAAGATGCGCACCCACGCATCCTCAGAAGAGGCCCCTTGCCACTGGGGCGTTATGGTCATCGACCTCAGCGAGGCTGACCCTACCGCCGTTCTCGTAGGAAATCAGATCGAGTCCTACAACGAGAGCTACTCCAACCCTGACCACAAGTTCGACCTCTCCAAATGGATTGGAAAGGAAGTCGTTATCGCCATCGGAACCTACCGCTGGGAGACAGGCGACTACTGGAAGCAGCTCGTACTCCGCCGCATCGCGTTCGCAAAGGAACTTCCTACCGAGTGGGGCTACCTCCCTGGCGAGGCCGTTTCAGGACTTGACTCAGACTACAAGATGACTATGGAGATGGTTCGCTCCACTATGCCTGTCACCGAATTCAGCGAGTTCACCGGACTTCCACAGGACGGCTGGACAGACGAGGACGGCCCTGGAAAATACCGCGACGCTTACGCGAAGTACAGAGGTGTCGGTCATTTCGCAGCATTCTGGGCTTGTATGCCAATCCACAAGGACAATGAGCCGCAGGCAGGCGAAGGCTTCGTTATGAAGACAAACGGCGGCGGAACAGCTGTCAGCACAGTAGCGCCTCAGTCTTACTTCTACGCCAAGTTCGCCATCGCATCAGGCCACAACAGCCTCGTTCTCAAGGCCCGCAACTTCAGTGGCTCCAACCCGACCTACTTCAAGCTCACTGCAATCAAGGAGGACGGCACCGTGAAGAACATCACTCCTTCGACAACTGTCGGAGAAGCAGCCGCTGACGGATGCTGGAAGTTTATCCACGAGAACGGAAGCGCAGATGACCCTGACTCATACGCAACCTTCACCTACGATCTTTCCGAATTCAACGGAAATAACGTAGTGCTCGCGCTCGCAGTCTTCAAGGGCGAGGACAACGACGACGAGAACAAGCTCTGCATCCACTCAATTTCTTTGAAATAAGCACTTTTTACCGGGATAATCCGACGGCCTCCCGCCGGGTTATCCCCTTTTTCCTTATTTATGCTGAAGAAACTCATCTTATCCGCAGCCGCTCCGCTGCTTATTTGCGGATGTGTCAGCTGCACGTCTCCCGCCGCTCCGGTTCAACAGTCTGAAACGGAGGATGACGGAACGGAATATGTGGAACTTGCCCGCAGGAATCTTCTCCGCGCGATGCAAATGGTCTCAGCCGCAAAGGAGAACTATTTCACAGGCTCCTCCCTTGCGATGTCCCGCTACTACAACCCCTTCACCGGAGTGAAATCCTCCGAAATGGGCAGCGTGTGGATGTACACCAGCGCGATTGAGGCCGTAAACGCCATTCTGCGCGGCCTTACCGACCTCCGCGACGAAGGATACGAGAGTTTCTACAACAACTATTTCTCCACCTACAGCGACTTCCTATCCTCGCTCGTCGAAAACCTGTCCTGGTACGAAGGCACCTTCACTCTCACCTCCTACACCCAGACCCGCGAGTGGACGGTTTACGGAGTGAACAGAGCCTCAAGCCCCGGGTGCGCCGAAGTGGAAGGAGTTATGAACGTGTATGACGACCAGCAGTGGCTTACACGCGAACTCATTGAAGCCTATAAAGTTACGGGGGAGAAAAAATATCTTGAAAAGGCCGAGTACCTCACAGGATATGTCATCGACGGATGGGACACCACCCTCGACAGCGACGGCAACGAGCACGGAGGAATAGTCTGGGGCCCGGGCTACTACACCAAGCACTCCTGCAGCAACGGCCCGTTCATCTCTCCGCTCGTCTCCCTCAGTGAAATCTACAAGGAGAATGACGAGGGAATCACATACAGATACATCGGAGAGAACAAAAAGAGGCTAACGAAGCAGATGTTCAAGAGCGAATACTACCTCCAGTACGCCCGCAAGGTCTATTCATTCCAGCGGACCCACCTCTACAAAAAGAGCGACGGGGTCTATTGGGATATGCTCGGGGCGAAGGGCGCGGACGGCGACAACATCGCTTACGAAACCGTTGACGGAGTGCGCTACAGGGCCAACAACGCCGAGGAATCCCCGACCGGCACCGCCTACTCCTACAACTGCGGAACAATGCTCTCCGGAGCCGCCGACCTTTACAGAGCGACCGGAGACCAGACCTATCTTGATGACCTGAAGTCCCTTTCCAACTCCGCATTCCGCTATTTCGCCACCAAATCCACATCCCGCGAGGGCTACTACGAGTACGACATAACCGGTTTCAACAACTGGTTCAACGGAGTGCTTATGCGCGGATGGGTTGACGCTGGCGAGAGTTATCCGAATGTGACGGTGAACCTCGCCACATTCCAGAACAACCTCGACTACGCCTACGACAACTACCTCAAGGACAATATGCTGCCTTCGAGCCTGCTTTACGGCTGGAACACAGACAGGTCCAAGAACAACACCGAGGCGATGTTCACCTTCGCCTTCGCGGCCGAATACGCCGTTCTTGCAAAATACTACCTGCGGCAACAGTAAAAAGCTGCAGCCCCAAGCTGAAAACACGATAATTCCATATATATGAAAAGAACATTATTGCTGATAATCCTTTCCCTCACTTCCCTTCTCGGGCTGAGCGCCCAGAACATCAGAGTGAGCGGCACAGTGCTGGACTCCTCCTCGCAGCCTGTCTATGGAGCGGGAGTAGTCATCAAAGGGACTTCAACCGGAGTCACCACCGACATCGACGGCAAATACGAAATCAGTGTAAAGCCGGACGCCGTTCTGGAATTCTCCTTCCTCGGGCTCGCCACTAAAACTGAGGCGGTCGCGGGCAGGAGCACTGTGAACGTGATTATGAGTGACGACAACACCTTCCTTGAGGCTGTGGTTGTCGTTGGTTACGGAACACAGAAAAAAGGTTCAATCACCGGAGCGGTTTCAGGCCTCGACGGCGACAACCTCATCAAGACCAAGAACGAAAACCCGGAGAATATGCTCACGGGAAGAATCCCCGGCGTGAGGGTCTGGCAGAAATCAGCTGAGCCGGGAACATATAACAACAGCCTCGACATCCGAGGACTCGGAGACCCGCTCGTCGTCATCGACGGAGTTCCGCGTTCAACCGAAGATTTCCAGAGACTCAACGCCAACGACATAGAAAACGTGTCAGTCCTCAAGGACGCGTCCGCTGCAATCTACGGCGTCAGGGGAGGTAACGGAGTCATCCTCGTCACGACTAAAAAAGGCTCCGAGGGCAAGGCTTCCGTTCAGTACAACGGCTCGTTCACATTCCAGATGCCTTCAACGATGCCCCGTCTTGCGGACGCCATCGGCGCTATGACCCTCTACAACGAAATGTCCCTGAACAAATCCGACGGAAGCGGCGCAATCACCTACACTCAGGACTATATGAACCAGTACCTTGACGGCACGAAAACAGCCGCCGACTGGAACTCCCTCGTGTTCTCGAAGATGTCCCCGCAGACTCAGCACGATGTGAGCATATCCGGAGGAAACGAGAAATACCAGTACTATGTAAGTATGGGGTATATCTATCAGGAAGGTTTCTTCCGCTCCGGTGACCTCAACTACGACAAATACAACCTCCGCTCCAACATCAGCGCGGAAATCGTACGCGGACTCGACTTCAACCTCAACATCAGCGGAGTGGCCGACACCCGCCGCACTCCCGACTCCGACGCAGTCTCCCTCATCCGAAACCTATGGAAGCAGGGAGTGCTCTTCCCGGCCTACGCTGACGATGCCCAGACGATGCTCAACTACGAGGGTCTGGACCTTATGCAGAACACCGTGGCTATGATGACCCGCTCGATCTCGGGTTACAAGGACTACAAGCAGAAGCAGTTCCAGAGTTCAGCATCCCTGGAGTATGACTTCGGCACCATCACCGATGTCCTCAAAGGCCTGTCTCTCAAGGGGATGGTAAGCTATGACTTCCGCTACGACGACAACGAGTTCTTCCGCAAGTCCTACAACCTCTACGCTAAGAACGAACTCACCGGAGAATACGAGGCGAAGGAATTTTCCGACCATTCGGACCGCCTCACAAGGGAAAACTACACAAAGTGGCAGGCTCTCGGTCAGGTCCTGCTCAATTACAACCGCACATTCGCAGGCAAACACGATGTGGGTGCGACCTTCGGATATGAGGCGCAGAGGCGCAAGGGAGACAACTATTATCTCACCGGAGACCTCGCCTTCAGCTCCCCTTACCTTACGGCCCTCAAGGACAAGACCACTTCCACATACGTGGACCTCAACACCGACATCGGTTCATTCTATGACCTTGCCTATCAGGCGCTTATCGGAAGGGTCAACTACGCCTACGACAACCGCTACCTCTTCGAGGCCCAGTTCCGCTATGACGGCTCGTCCAAATTCGCCCCGGGGCACCAGTGGGGCTTCTTCCCTTCGGCATCACTAGGCTGGAGACTCTCCGAGGAGCCTTTCTTCAAGAACTGCAGCTGGCTCAATTTCATAAACCAGTTCAAGTTCAGGGTCAGCTACGGCTCCCTCGGAGACGACAGCAGCCTCAACTATGAGTGGATTTCCGGCTACACCTACCCTTCAACCGGCACCAACGGCACCAACGGCTACTTCAACGGCTACGCTCCCGCCTACCTCATCGGAGGCGAGATGGTTTACGGAGTGGACACCTCCACCCTTCCGAACACAAACATAACCTGGCTCAAGTCCCGCACATTCAACGTGGGTGTGGATTTCGAGGCGTGGAACGGAATGCTCGGAATCACATTCGACTACTTCATCCGCAGCCGCGACGGAGTCTTCGGGCAGAACACATCCTCTCTTCCTACAGTCGTGGGCTCATCCGCACCGGTTGAGAACCTCAACAGCGACAGGAACATAGGTCTTGAACTCGAACTGAGCCACCGTCACAAGGTGGGCGACTTCAGCTACGGTCTCACCGGCATCGTCACAATCACCCGCCGCCAGAACCTCAAGGCCTACGGCCAGGGCCCTTACGGCAACTCCTACGACCGCTGGAGGAACGACAACCTTACCAACCGCTACCAGGGCATCCAGTTCGGCTACGAAAGCGCCGGACGGTACACCTCCTGGGAGGACATCTGGAGCTACGACATCTACAAGGAGGGCGACACCCTTCCGGGCGACTACAAATACCTCGACTGGAACGGCGACGGCGAAATCAGCTCCCTCGACGAGCACCCGTACGCCTTCGACCAGACCCCATGGATGAACTACTCCCTCTCCTTCAACTGCGAATGGAAAGGCATAGATTTCAGTATGCTGTTCCAGGGTTCGGCCCTCGGATCATATATGTATGACGAGCCTCTCTACTCCATCTGGGGTTCAAACGGCGGCGGTGCGCTTGAGCAGTTCCTCGACCGCTGGCGTCCCGCAGGCGAGTACACCGACCCGTATGACCAGTCTCTGACCTGGATCAGCGGAAACTACGCCTACACGGGCCACAGTCCCCAGAAGAACTCCTCCTTCAACAGGGTCAGCACCTCATATCTCCGTCTGAAGAGCATTGAACTCGGCTACACAATCCCTAAGCTCCGTAAGTCAAGTTTCGGTCTCAGGGTATTTGTCAACGCCTATAACCTTCTCACTCTCACCGGAGTTAAATATGTGGACCCGGAACATCCGGACTCAGACTACGGAAGAATGTACCCTCTGAACAAGACGGTCTCCCTGGGTATGAACCTGTCATTCTAAAAAACGCGAACGATTATGAAAAAGATATTTTCAGCAGCACTTGCAGCGGCCCTTGTTCTCTGCAGCTGTGATATGAACATCACTCCCAAGAACATCGTGACCGACGACGACCTGATGGGTTCCACGAAGGGTATGTCCATCTATATGGCGCGGCTCTACACCCATATGCCTTTCGAGGATTTCAAGTATATGGCGGCCTGGGGATTCACATTCAACGGCTGGCTGGGGACCCTCGGAATCGACGGCTGCGGCGAAGCGATGAACCGCGACGACGTGTTCCGCACCTTCCAGAGCGAGGAAACCCCTTGCTGGAGCGAGGCATTCACCCTCATCCACGACGCCAACCACCTCATCGAGACCCTCCCTTCATACAGGAGCAATTTCTCCGAGGCCGAGTACAATTTCTTCATCGGACAGGGCTATTTCGTAAGGGCCTACTGCTTCTATCAGATGGCCCGCAGGTTCGGAGGCATTCCTCTGGTAACCAGCGTTATAGCCTACCCTAACGAGGCTGACAAGCTCGAAGTCCCGCGCTCAAGCGAGGAGGAGACCTGGAACCAGATCTGCAAGGATTTCGACTCGGCAATCTCCTACCTTCCGACCACGACGCTTCTGAGCGGCCTTCCCGACAAATACGCCGCCCTCGCGTTCAAGGCCGAGGCGATGCTCTATGCAGGAAGCGTGGCAAAATACAACGAAACGGTCTCCGGCCGCCTCACAGGACTTGGAAGCAAGACTGGAGTGAGGGTGATGGGCTTTGACAGCGGGACCTATCAGGAGGCAAGCAACCGCTACTTCTCCGAGAGCTACAAGGCAGCCCGCGAAGTGATGCTCTCCGGAAACTATTCCCTCTACAAGAAAGGATGGGTTGCAGGCGACAAGGAAGCGATCTACCAGAATATGGTGGATATGTTCAGCGACCTCACGAGTCCCGAGAACATATTCGTGAAGGAGTACTCCTACCCTTCCCTCACCCACGGTCTGGACGCCTACAGCTCCCCGTTCATATTCCGCGACCCGCTCTGCTCCGGCAGCTGCCCTTCGCTTGATTTCGTGGAACTTTTCGACGGCTTCGAGCGTTACGCCGACGGCACAATCCGAGTCACTGACGGAGCTGACAACACCTCCGGCCACTATCTTATGTTCGACTCCACGATGGACTTCTTCAAGAACGCCGAGCCGCGTCTGAGGGCATACGTCATTCTCCCTGGAGACACCTTCCGCAACGAAGTGATTGAAATCCGCACGGGAGTCTACACCGGCAACACCCCGGTTTCTCCGCTCTGGAGCGACTATTCCTACAGCCGCGCCACCCAGAACTACTACCAGACTCTTCCACAGTACACCGGCACCCCGAAAACCCTTTACCTCAGCGCAGGAGCGCAGTCAAAGCAGGAAATCGTCGATCTGGAGGACGGGACACAGATGACCGCCGCAGGAGCGAACGGACCGTTCTACGATGTGAAGGACAACGAGGCTAACCTTTCCGGATTCTACCTCCGCAAATACCTCAACCCGGATCCTAACTATGTGAGGGGCGAGGGTAAATCAGCCCAGCCTTTCATCCTTATGCGCTACGCGGATGTGCTTCTTGCAGCCGCAGAGGCCGCCGTTGAGCTCTCAATTGCCGGAGTTTCCTCACCTGTGGAAGGCGACAATATGCTTGAAGTTGCAACGCAGGCCATCAACGACATCCGCGAAAGGGCCGGAGCGGATCTTCTCTCCGCCTCCCTCACCGCCGACAACGCATCCCGCGACCAGGTTCGCCGCGAGCGTCGCAAGGAGCTCGCCTTCGAGCACAAGTCCAAGTGGGACATAAGGCGCTGGAGAGTGCAGCACGACGAGGGACGCGACGGATTCTGGGGCGAGCAGAGGGACGCGAGCCGTTTCGGAAACGGTTCCAGCTACCGTCTGCACGGACTCTATCCGTTCTACAGCACGAAGGAGAAGAAGTATTTCTTCGACGCCAACTTCCAGATGGCGCGCGAGATGGAACTTCACTACAACGCAATCGACTACTACTTCGAGATTCCTTCATCCGAGGTCTCAAAGAGCGCATACATTGACCAGCAACCTAACAGATAATCAGTTATGAGAACAAAACATATAATGCTCGCAGCAGTTCTGGGAACACTTTCGCTTTCCTCCTGCTCGCTTTTCAAACTCGACAACTACGACGCCCCGTCAGAAACTCTCCACGGCACGGTGACCGATGTCAAAACCGGAGAGGCCGTGCTCACCGACCAGGGCTCAGAGGGCATCAGGGTCCGTCTCTACGAGACCAGCTGGGAGGGAAACGTGACTCCGCAGGACTTCTACTGCCGCCCGGACGGAACATTCAACAACACGAAGCTTTTCGAGGCCGACTACAACATCAGGGTTGACGGCCCGTTCGTTCCGATTGTCATCGAGGACGAGAACGGCACCGTGCTGAAGGACGGAAGCGTCAACACCCACATCAAGGGCTCGACTGAGGTGAATTTTCAGGTGCAGCCGTTCCTGAAGGTGGAGTTTGTGGGCTCGCCTACCGTCAGCGCCGGAAAAATCACCGCCAAAGTGAAGGTTACAAGGGCCACGACAAAGGAGGAACTCTCCGCAGCTCTATCCTCAACCGGAGTGTGGAAGGACGCAAGCGCCAATGTCACAGACATTCAGCTTTTTGTAAGCCGCTCTTCATCAGTGGGTTACAGGGCACGTGACACAAGGTGGTCGAACGAAATCAAATACACAGGCGCGGCTTTCGAGTCAGAACTTGGGAAAGCCGTCACGATCAAGTCCAACGGAACAATCGCCTCCGGGCAGAAGGTGTTCATCCGCGCCGCGGCAAGAATCAACTTCGACACTCCGGTAGGAAGCGGCACGAAGAGGTGGAACTACTCCGAGTCCGTTGAAGTGGACATTCCATAAGAGGCTGAATAAAGTTATTCCGCTTCTTTCCTCCGCACAAAAAAAGGATTAACTTTGAAGAAAATTAAAATTCAATGAAACTTAAAGATACACTTATCGTTTTGGCGCTGCTGGTGGCGGTCTCCTGCTCCGAGGGCGCTGCTGCCGAGGGCGAAAAGAGCCCGGTCGATTATGTCAACACCCTTGTGGGCACTATGTCCAAGCCTGAGTTCTCCGCAGGAAACACCTACCCCGCAGTGGCACGGCCATGGGGCACGCATTTCTGGACTCCGATGACGGGGACTATGGGAAACGGCTGGACCTACTCCTACACCGCCGACAAAATCACCGGATTCAAGCAGACGCATCAGCCGAGCCCGTGGATGAACGACTACGGGCAGTGGGTTTTGATGCCTGAAACCGTTTCGCCCGCTTTCCGCGAGGCTGAGAGGGCAAGCTGGTTCTCCCACAAGGCCGAGACCGCGACTCCGTATTATTATAAGGTGTATCTTGCCGACCACGATGTCACTGCCGAGATGACCACCACCGAAAGGGCTGCGGCCTTCCGCCTCACCTACCCCGAGTGCGGGAACTCCTGCATTGCTGTGGACGCGTTCGACTCCGGGTCTATGGTGAAGGTAATCCCCTCCGAGAACAAGATTGTGGGCTACACGACAAAGAACACCGGCGGAGTTCCCGATAATTTCCGCAACTGGTTCGTCATCATAAGCGACACTCCGTTTGAGTATATCCGCACCGTTTCCGACTGGGACAGTGAGTCCGAAAACCTTGAGGCCGAATCGGAGCACTCCGGCGCAGTCGTCGGCTTTAAGACCGTGCGCGGGCAGAAGGTGAACCTTCGGGTGGCATCCTCTTTCATAAGTCTCGAGCAGGCGGAGGTAAACCTTCTCGAACTTGGCGACGGGGACTTTGACCGCATCGCAGCGGAGGGAAAAGAGAGATGGAATGAAGTTCTCGGACGCATCGAAGTGGAGGAAAACGACACGGACCGCCTCCGCACTTTCTACTCCTGCCTTTACCGCTCGCTGCTTTTCCCGCGCGATTTTTCTGAAATTGACGCCGCAGGGCGCCGCGTGCACTACAGCCCATATAACGGCGAGGTGTGCGAAGGCTATCTTTTCACCGACACAGGCTTCTGGGACACTTTCCGCAGCCTTTTCCCGCTTCTTAACCTCATCTACCCGGACGAGGCCGAGAAGATGCAGGAGGGCTGGGTCAACGCCTACAGGGAGAGCGGATTCCTTCCGGAGTGGTCAAGCCCGGGTCACAGGGCGTGTATGATCGGAAACAACTCCGCTTCGGTGGTTGCCGACGGTTACATCAAGGGACTTCGGGGCTATGACATCGAAAAACTTTGGGAGGCAGTTGTTCACGGGGCTTCCGCCCTTCACGAGGGGACTATGACCTCAGGACGCAGAGGATGGGAATACTACAACACCCTCGGCTACGTTCCTTGCGACAAGGGAATCAACGAAAGCGCAGCCCGCACCCTTGAATATGCCTACGACGACTGGTGCATCTGGACCCTTGGGAAGGCGCTCGGAAAGCCGGCGGAGGAGATTGAAATCTACCGTCAGAGAGCGCTGAATTACAAGAACCTCTACCTCGCCGACCAGTCGCTTATGTGCGGAAGGAAGGCGGACGGAGAGTTCAGCCTGCCGCTCAACCCCTACAAGTGGGGAGGCGATTTCACCGAAGGAAACGCCCTGCAGTACACCTGGTCTGTTTTCCACGACCCGGCGGGACTCATCGCCCTTATGGGAGGCGAGGAGAAGTTCTGCTCAAATCTTGACAATGTGTTCGAGGTGCCGCCTATTTTCGACGACTCCTACTACGGCTACACCATCCACGAAATCCGAGAGATGCAGGTTATGAATATGGGAAATTATGCCCACGGCAACCAGCCTATCCAGCATATGCTCTATCTCTACGACTGGGGAGGACAGCCGTGGAAGACCCAGAAGTGGGTTCGCGAAGTGATGGACAAGCTCTACACCGCCGCTCCTGACGGCTACTGCGGCGACGAAGACAACGGCCAGACCTCGGCCTGGTATGTTTTCTCCGCCCTCGGCTTCTACCCTGTCTGCCCGGGCACGGAAGAGTACGCAATCGGCGCTCCGCTTTTCAAAAGCGTAAGGATCAATCTTCCTTCGGGAAAGAAAATTGAGATTGAAGCAAAGGACAACTGCAGAGAGAATTTCTATATCAAGTCCCTGAGCCTTAACGGGAAAGAGTACGCGAAGACCTATTTCACCCACTCCGACCTCGCCGCCGGTGCGAAGATCCGCTTCACTATGTCACCGGAGCCGGACAAGACCCGCTCAACTGCCCCAGCCGACCGCCCATATTCCCTTTCAGAGATTGAATAAAAAGCGGATAAAAATGAAAAAGAACATAGCCATTGCGGCATCCGTCCTGACCCTCGTTGGAGCATCCTTCGGGGCTGGGGCTCAGACTTATGAATCCCGCCGCCCGGAGCCCGGGGACAGGCTTTTTACGAGCGAAGTGATTGAAAGCGTAATTGACTCCGTCACCGCAGAGCTTACGAACCCGAAGCTCGCGTGGATGTTCCGCAACTGCTTCCCGAACACCCTTGACACCACCGTCCACTACAGCGAGGACTCCGACGGCACGCCGGACACCTTCGTCTACACAGGCGACATCCACGCGATGTGGATGAGGGACTCGGGGGCGCAGGTCTGGCCGTATGTTCAGTTCGCTTCCAGGGACGAGAAAATCCGCAAGATGATTGCCGGAGTGCTGAACCGTCAGTTCGCCTGCATCTGCATAGACCCGTATGCAAACGCCTTCAATATGGGTCCGACCGGCGGAGAATGGGCAAACGACGGAACGGATATGAACCCGAACGACCACGAGAGGAAATGGGAAATCGACTCCCACTGCTACCCTATCCGCCTTGCATACGCCTACTGGAAGACAACCGGGGACACCTCCCCTTTCGGCGACAAATGGATTGAGTGCATCGGGAAAATTCTTCAGACTCTTCGCGAACAGCAGAGAAAGGACAGCCTCGGGCCATACAAGTTCACCCGCGTCACCGACCGCCAGCTGGACACAAAATGCTGCAACGGCTGGGGAAACCCAGTGAAACCTTGCGGACTGATAGTTTCTTCGTTCCGCCCCTCCGACGATGCCACCACCTTTGATTTCCTGGTTCCGTCAAACTTTTTCGCGGTGACTTCGCTCCGCAAGGCAGCCGAAATCCTCAGGGAAGTGAATCGCGAGAGAAAACTTGCGAAGGAGTGCCTTAGTCTCGCAAATGAAGTTGAGAAGGCACTGAAAAAATACGCCATCGTTCACCACCCTAAGTTCGGAGACATCTACGCGTTTGAGGTGGACGGCTTCGGCAACGCCCTTCTGATGGACGACTCCAACGCCCCGAGCCTCCTTT
The DNA here is from genome assembly GCA_963589825.1 of Flexilinea sp. GTDB lineage: Bacteria > Bacteroidota > Bacteroidia > Bacteroidales > UBA932 > Cryptobacteroides. Next base: position 53,821 of record CAVAMP010000004.1, read on the forward strand.
CAATGGCCTATCTGGGCGATGTTCCTTCCGACGACCCGGTATACCGGAACACAAGGCGTTTCGTTCTTAGCGACAGCAACCCATATTTCTTCAAAGGCACTGCCGGCGAAGGCATCGGAGGACCGCACGTGGGCTACGATATGATCTGGCCGATGAGCATAATGATGCGTGCCTTCACCTCCACCGACGACCGCGAAATCAAGACCTGCCTCGAAACTCTCCTCCACACTGACGCGGAAACAGGCTTCATCCACGAGTCCTTCCACAAAGACGACCCGACGAATTTCACAAGGGCCTGGTTCGCCTGGCAAAACACCCTCTTCGGCGAGCTGATTCTCCGCCTCCTCGACGAAGGCAAACTCTTCCTCCTCAACTCCCTGAAGTAAGGGGTTGGAGCGGGATTAGCGGTTGACGAAGAGGTGGCGGCAGAGGGCTGGGATGTCCGGGACGCGGACTACCTCTATGCCTTCGGCGGGGAGATCCTCGGAGGCGAAGGAGGAGATGTAAATCTTTTTGTACTTCAGTCTGGCGGCTTCCGCTACCCTTCTCTCGGTCTGGGCCACAGGGCGGATTTCACCGCTCAGGCCCACCTCGCCCGCAAAACATACATCCGACGGAATCGGGAAATCTATGTTGGAGGAAAGGATTGCGCTCACTATCGCGAGGTCGCAGGCCGGCTCCGTGATTTTCAGGCCGCCGGAAATGTTGAGAAAGACATCCTTGATGCTGAGTTTGAACCCGGCTCTTTTTTCGAGAACAGCAAGAAGCATATTTAGGCGACGGGTGTCAAAGCCTGTGGCTGAACGCTGAGGTGTGCCGTAGGCTGCCGTGCTCACAAGTGCCTGTACTTCAATGAGGAACGGGCGGGTTCCGTCAAGCACTGCCCCCACGGCCACGCCGCTGAGATTTTCCGCGTGCATCGGGACGAGAAGCTCCGACGGGTTCGGGACTTCGACGAGGCCTGTGCCAGTCATCTTGAACACCGCAATCTCGGAAGTGGACCCGAAACGGTTCTTTATGCTCCTCAGAAGCCTATACGCTCCCCTGTTGTCGCCCTCGAACTGGAGCACGACATCCACGATGTGCTCGAGAATTTTCGGGCCGGCGATGCTGCCCTCCTTGGTGATGTGACCGATAAGGATGACAGGGATGCCGGTTTCCTTCGCAAAACGGAGGAGCATCGTGGCGGTTTCCTTAATCTGGGAAACCGAACCCGGGGAGGATTCTATATTCTGGGAATACATCGTCTGCACCGAGTCCACAACCATAAGGTCAGGCTTCAGAGCCGTGGCCTCGGAGATTATGTCCTCCATCAGCGTTTCGCTGTAAATCAGGCAGTTGGAAAAGTCGGGAACGGCAGGGGCGCCTTCAGAGGGGGATGCTTTGGGTGATGCGCCGCCTGAGGCTCCTGGAGTCAAACTTGCGGAGGTTCGAAGACCGGCGGAAAGTCTCTCGGCGCGGAGCTTTACCTGCTTTGCGGACTCCTCGCCCGTCACGTACAGGGTCTTGAGATGGGGGCAGCCTAGCGGAATCTGAAGCGAAAGCGTGGATTTTCCTATGCCGGGCTCTCCGCCCACAAGCACAAGCGAGCCCTCCACCATTCCACCTCCGAGGATGCGGTCAAGTTCGGCGTTATGGAGCGAGATGCGGGTTTCATTCCCGGTCTCCACATCCGAGAGCGGCAGTGGTTTTGCGGCACCGCTTCTAAGGGCAGAAGAGGCCGCAGACGAGCCTCCGGAGTTCTTTTTCCCAGTCACGACAGTGTCTTCCACCATAGTGTTCCACTCACCGCAGGCAGGACATCTGCCCATCCATTTCGGGCTCTCGTTCCCGCAGGAAGTGCAGAACCAGACCGTTTTAACTTTATTCGCCATAAGCCTCGATGTTTCTAAATCCAGACAAAATTAAGAAAAAAGGTCGTATATAAAAAGGGCATTCAAACCCTCAAAAAAAACGAAAAAGGTTTTGTTTAAGATTTTTGAGGATAAATCCCCGTTCGAAGAGGGAGCATACTGGGGGTATGTGACCGATGAGAAAAGGACATTCAAACCCTCAAAAAAAACGAAAAAGGTTTTGTTTAAGATTTTTGAGGATAAATCCCCGTTCGAAGAGGGAGCATACTAAAGGTATGTGACCGATGAGAAAAGGGGATTTAGACCAAAAAGATAAACAAAACAAAAAAAAAGATATTGTCTTTTGAAACAATATCTTCGAAGCGATTTGACGCTTTACGGCCGCTCTTCCATCCCGGAAGCCCAGCCGCGTGCAGTTCCCCTTAAAGGGGCGGCCGATTACTCAGCAACGACTGCTGTGCTGTCGCAAGCTGCGCAAGCTGTAGAGTCGCAGCAAGTGCAAGCAGAGTCAGCGCACTCAGTGCAAGCAGGCTCTTCAGCTGCTTTTTTGTCGTTGCAGCATTTGCAAGAAGCTGCAGAGAGCATAAGGGCTACAACTGCCAAAGACATAAATACCTTTTTCATAATAGAAAAATATTTAGTTAAACAAAACCTTTAAAGTCGTGGGAAAAACCTCACTACCTAACGAGCCGCGAAAGTACACATAATTTGTGAAAGCGCAAACTTTTTTTTGACTTTTCTTTCGATTTATAAGTCAGCGGGCAGTTCAATGTGCTGCAGGCGACATTTTGTTGAGCCGGAACACCTCCAAATCGTGGATTTTGCCCTCATCGATGTGGAAACGCAGAGCCGTCCTTTCAATGTGAAAGCCCTGGATGCCCGCCGCGCCTGGGTTAAGCACCAACATATTGAAATTCTTGTCGTAAACAACTTTCAATATGTGAGAATGTCCGCAGACGAAAATGTCCGGCTGATAGCGCATCAGAAGGGCGTAAGCCGAGCGGTCATACTTCCCGGGATAGCCCCCGATGTGGGTCATCAGCACCTTCATACCCTCGCAGGTCCAGAAGCGGTGCAGGGGGTAGTCGTAGCGGAGGTCGTAGTTGTCGCAGTTGCCGCACACGCCCACGAGAGGCTTGAAATCGGAGATGGCAGCCGCGACCTCAAATCCTCCTCCGAAGTCCCCGGCGTGCCAGATTTCGTCCACCGGGGCGAGAAATTCGCGGAACGGAGCGTCAAAAACTCCGTGCGTGTCTGATAGCAGTCCGATGTACATAATTAAAGGGATAGAAGGTTATAAACGGCCTCAGTGGCGACGAGGGCGGCGGTTTCGGTGCGAAGCCTTGAGGGGCCGAGATGCACGGGGATGAAGCCGCTTCTGAGAGCGAGTTCGGCTTCCGCCTTTGAAAAATCGCCCTCCGGGCCAATCAGGACGGCTATGTCCGGCGCTGTGGAAGCGCCCTTGGAAGAGGCATCATTCCCCGCATCTTCGCGCACACTCCCCGGCACATCCTCGGCATAGGCACTCACCTTCTTGTGCGCATAGCCTTCCTTCTGCAGCCACTCGCCGAGGGCTTCGCGGATGGAACGGCGTGGATGCTTCGAGTCCTCAAAGCAGTAGGCGATAAGCTTCAGTCCTGCGCTGCACTCTGAGACAAAATCCCGCACGCTCACCTCCCCTGCAACCAGGGGCACGGCAGCCTTGAGCGACTGCTTCGAGGCGGAAAGAACGACTTTGCGGAGCCTCTCCCCGTTCACCTTGCGTCTTTCGGAATGTTCCCCTATGACGGGCACGATGCAGTCCACACCAATTTCTGTGGCCTTTTCGGCGAACCACTCATATCGGTCGGAATTCTTCGTGGGGCAGACCGCCATCGTAAGGCGGTAGGGATGCGCACCCCAGTTCTCCTCGCTTGAGAGAACCTCCGCCTCCACTGCTTTCGGGGTAGCGTTCAGAATGCGGCAATGGTAGAGAGTCCCCACGCCGTCAATGACGCAGACCTCGTCCCCCGCCCTGTGGCGGAGCACCTTCACGCAGTGCGCCGCCTCATCGTCCGCAAGACGGCAAATCCCCCCTGCAAAATCCTCTGAGTAAAACAATTCCATAAAATATCCTTAATACAATACGCGTAACGCAGCAATCCGCTCCTTTGTCGCTCCCGCTATTTTCTGATAATAACAAAAGAAGAGTCCAGACCCACCTTTATGATGGACGAAGACTTCCCCGTCGCGCCCTTCTCAAGGGCAGGGTCAACGGTGTAGTCCACGGCCTCGCGGATTGCGGGCGTGACCTCCGCGAAAGACTTCGGAGTAGGCTCCCCGGAAATGTTCGCCGAAGTGGACACAATTGGTCTTCCGAGCGCAGCGACAAGGTCCCGGCAGAAATCCATCATAGGGATGCGGATCCCCACCGAGCCGTCCTCAGCCACGGTATTATGCGCGAGCAGACTCTTGTCGGCAGCCGCACCTGCCTCGCCGCAGAGGGCGCCCGGGTAGATTATAGTCATCGGAGCGTCATTCACCTCGACAAGCTGCACCGCCGCCTCCGGGATTTCTTTCACAAAGCGGCAAATCATATCAAGATTTGAGGCGAGCAGCACAAGCGATTTGCTGTCTGCGCGGTGCTTGATTTCATAGATTTTGGCAACAGCCTCAGGGTCGGTGGCATCGCAGCCAAGTCCCCAGACGGTGTCTGTCGGATAGAGAACAACCCCGCCCTTTCTCAGGACGGCGAGTGTCCTCTGCAGTTCTTCCTTATTGTATTCCATATAAACTATTTAAGTTTTTCAAATATCCAACTCATTCATATATAAGCCTTTTGCTCTCCAAGCAAACCTTAAAATTCCACGCACTTTTCCCCCACACAAACCTTCCCTCATTTTCTCTCAGATCCACATAAAGGACAGAAACACTCATCCCCTACTCCCCCGAGAGCGAAAAGCGCGTCAAGATCGGGTAATGGTCCGAGTATTTTATCCTTTGCGTCCTGTGCACAAGCGGAGTCCAGGTCTTTGGGACAAAGACATAGTCAATCCTCAGCATCGGCCAGAAGGCGGCATAGCTCGCTCCGAACCCGCGACCGGCCCCCACGAAGGTGTCCTTTCTCCCCCGGCTTATGCGGTGGTAGGTGTAGGACATAGGGTTGTCGTTGAAATCTCCGCACACAATGGCCTCCACCGGGCATTCTTCGATGTGTTCGAGAACGGTGTTGACCTGGCGGGGACGCCTCGAGAGGGACTTGCGGTATTTGTTCTCCGTGTTCTGCAGCTGCTCCTTGTCCCCCGTGAGGGATTTCCAAATGTTCGAGAGAGAAATGGCGTAACTCTCGAAATGACAGTTATATACGCAGAATCTTTCCCCGGAAGGGAGGCTGTAGTCGGAGTAGAATGCGAGATTGCTGCTCTCCTCGAAAAGGATTTTTCCCTTGCTGCGGGCAGGGAAACGGCTAAGAGTCAGGTTGCCGCTGTAGCCCCGGCCGCAGTTTATCACATAGTACTCGACTCCATAGCCCGGAAGATGCGTTTTCACATAGCTCCGGATTCTCGACGGATCGCGGGTATAAAATTCCTGAAGACAGATTATGTCCGCGTCCTGACGGCGGAGGAAGGCGAAAATCGAGTCGCGCCTCTCGCCCCGCGAGGAGCATTTTTTCTTGTAGGCGAAGCGGTCCACATTGTAGGTCAGCAGTTTAACCCCGCCGGCGCCTTTAACAGCCCCGGACGCATTGCCCGCAGACTCCCCGTCTTTTTCCACTGTTGCGATGGATTCCGGACCGCCCAACTGGACATAACGCCCGATGAATGAAATGGACGGGAGCAGCGCAAGGAGCGGAATCACCAGAAGGCGCGACCTTTTGACGCAGGCCCAGATGAGAAGGGCGAGATTAAGCAGCGCAATCGGGAAGAAAAGCAGCCCGAAAACGGACAGCACCCAGACTTTCTCGGGATTTGCAACGACACTGATATATGAAAGCAGCAGCAGAACGGCGCCCACAGTCATAAGCGTCCCGGCGGAGATGCCGAAAAGGACGCTGTAGGAGCGTGATTTGCCTTTTTTCCTGTTTTTGCTGCGTTTCATAAATTTTCTCAATCGGGTTCTTCCTATCCGGAAGTCAGAAGTGCTTGTTAAGTTTTCTGCTGCGAGACTTTAGTCTCTAATTGTCGTAATAGGTGTACATCTTGTTCCCCTTTTTCCACCAGAGGACCAGAATAAGTCCGAACAGCATACCGCCCAGGTGAGCAAAATGCGCAACTCCGCCGCCCATACCGGTCACTCCGGTGATGAGTTCGATGACGGCGAAAATAATCACGAACCACTTGGCTTTCAGGGTGACAGGAGGGAAAAGAAGCGTCATACGGGACTCCGGGAAAAGCATCGCGTAGGCAAGCAGGAGGCCGTAGATGGCTCCGGATGCGCCGACAGTCGGGGTGAGGTAGAGCTGTCTCAGGGATGCGGCAGCGCTTGTCGCCACAGCAACGTCTTCAGAGGCGAGCCTTGAGCCCCACCAGCAGGCCTGAGCCCATTCGACTCCCGTGTGGAGAGCCGCCGCTCCGAGTCCCGTCACGAAATAGAACAGCAGGAATTTTTTCGGTCCCCATACCCTCTCAAGCACGCTTCCGAAGAAAAAGAACGTGTACATATTGAAAAAGAGGTGCCAGAACCCGCCGTGCATAAAGATGTGGGTCACCGGCTGCCACCAGCGGAAATACTGCGACCCCGGATAGAAAAGCGAGAATGTCGCGTACATAAAATCCGGCTTCAGGTAGGTCACAAGCCACACCAGTGTGTTGATTATTATTATGTTGAGAGTCACAGGGGGGATGCTGCTGAAAATGCCCCTTCCGCGGCCGTTGAATTGAAACTGCATAATTAAATCTCTGTTTTAGGGGACCTATCCCCTTCATCTACAACTACTTGTTAAACTATTTTATTGTCTACTGTTTGCTAAAACTTCTTGTCCAGGTCATCTGAGGATATGATTACCATCGTTTTGCGTCCTCCGGCGGTGTACTCCGGGTTGGTGCTGGAAAGAAGGGCTGAAACCACCCTCTGAGCCTCGTCGGCGTTGATAACCCCCTCATAGTTCGCCGCGCCGAGAAGCGCGAATTTCTGCGCCAGGTCGGAAGCCATCACCTCCGAGAGCGATGCGTGAGAGTCCTGAAGCAGCAGAAGCATATCTGCGACCATCGTCCTCACGGGCTCTTCGCCGGAAGGGTATCCGGCCGGAACGGCATTCACTGCAACCGTATCAACCCCGATCGGAGTGATGTCAAAGCCATATTTTGAAAGAAGAACTGTGTTCTCCTCGAAAATCGGGACATTCTCCGCGCCGACTCTCACCGAAACCGGGAAAAGCAGGGTCTGCGAGAGGCCCCCGGTCGTCTGTGCCCCCGATGCGGAAAGGAAACGGTCGTAGAGAATCCGCTCCATAGCCCTCTTGGCGTTAACCACCATAAGGCCTGACTTTGAAGGAGTTACAATGTATTTGTCGTGAACCGTCAGAAAACCCCTCGTGAGGCTGAAACTGTCCTCGAAAAGTTTTCCATAGTCCTGAGTCTGAGGGATGTAGCCGCCATTGAAGCCAGCTCCCTCAAAACTTCCCTTAGAGTCTGTGTAAGAGTTCCCTGACTGTGCTCCGTCCCCCATTCCGCCAAGCACGCCCCGCACGCTCAGCGGCGAAGGAGCCCCGTCACCGAAGCCGTCATTGTCGAAAGGATTGTAACCGCCGCCCACATAGACCGGCTCGGAAACGGGTTTGTATTCATCGATGTTTTTCCCCAGCGACGGCATCGCGGACTCCTCGGCAAGAGCCTCGAAATCTATCGCAGCTCCAAAGGAACTCCTGCCCAAAGTCTCTCGCACACAGGCATATAGCGTCTGAAACACAAGCGAGTCGTCCTCAAACTTGATTTCGGTTTTGGTCGGATGGATGTTCACGTCGATATTGTGCGGATCGATGTCCAGATAGATGAAATAAGTCGGGGTCGTTCCCTCCGGAATCAGCCTCTCATAGCCCTTCATCACGGCTTTATGAAGGTACGGGCTGCGGAAAAACCTCCCGTTCACAAAAAACATCTGATTCCCCAGTCCCTTTCTCGCCTTGTCCGGACGGCCGATGAAGCCGGTTATGTTCACAAGCGAAGTTTCCACCCCTATATCCACTGTTTCGGAGGCTATACTGGCCCCTGCAATGTCCTGGATCCGGAATTTGAGAGATTTCGCCGCCTTCAGGACATAAATTTCACGGTCGTTGTGAAGCAGGGTAAAGGCGATGTCCGGGCGCGTGTATGCAACCCTCTGAAACTCAGTGACTATGTGCTTGAGTTCCACGCTTTCGCTCTTGAGGAACTTGCGCCTTGCGGGGACATTGTAGAAAAGGTTGCGGACCGCGAAATTCGAGCCCACTGGAGTTGCTGTGGGAGAAGAGGAAACGAACTGGGAGTCGGCGAAATCCACCTGGCAGCCAAGTTCGTCCTCGGCCCTGCGGGTGCGGAGCGTAACCTCCGAGACGGCGGCAATCGAAGCGAGAGCCTCGCCACGGAATCCGAAGCTGCGGATGTCCATAAGGTCGTCGGCGGAGGTGATTTTGCTGGTTGCGTGCCTCTCGAATGCGAGAACGGCCTGGTCCGGGGACATTCCGCAGCCGTTGTCGATGACCTGGATGAGCGTGCGCCCTGCATCGCGTACCACGACGCTCACCTGCGTCGCACCTGCGTCCACGGCGTTCTCCATCAGCTCCTTCACGACCGAAGCGGGCCTCTGCACGACCTCTCCGGCCGCAATCATATTCGCTATGTTACTGGGAAGTACCCTGATTTCTGCCATAACTAAACAAAGAGGAGGGAGTAGTATTTCGCTATGAGATAGATGACGACAAAGGCAAGGATGAGCGAGACGAAGCCCAGAATTTTCTGGACCTTGTTCGCTCCGCGGGTTTTCTGGTAGCGCCCGTTCCGAAGGCTCCCCTTGATGTACATCCCCGGGGTGTATGATTTTTTGTCGTTGCTTCCGTCAACGTCTCCGAATTTCTGTTTAAGTGCCTCTTTTTCAGGGTCATAGTAGCGTGGACGGTAGTTGAACACGCGGTATTCGCCCGACCCGAAGAAGCTGAAATTGAATATGCCCATAACGTAATGTTTTCCTGTTTTCTTATTTTATACGGCCCTCCCCCTCAACAAGGAGCGTCGTAACTCGCAAAGTTACATAAAAAATCATTACTTTTGCCTGCGAATGGGGCTTTCTTGAGAAGTATCTTGGACCCCCCCCCACGAAACATAAAACGAATTACAAACGCATCAGCAGCTTATGGCAAATTTCAGAATAGGCAACGGATATGACGTGCACGCCCTCAAGGAGGGCCTTCCGATGTGGCTCGGCGGAGTGCAGATTGAGAGCCCGGTGGGCTTTGTGGCTCACTCGGACGGCGATGTGGCAATTCACGCGCTCTGCGACGCCCTTCTCGGAGCGCTCGCCCTCGGAGACATAGGGAAACATTTCCCTGACTCCTCCGACGAGTTCAAGGGAATCGACAGCAAGCGTCTTCTTTCCAGGGTGAGCGAAATGATTGCCGAAAAAGGCTGGACTCTTGGCAATGCGGACATCACCATCGCGCTCCAGAGCCCGAAAATCGGGAAGTATGTGCCCGCGATGCAGGAAACGCTCGCCGCCGTTCTCGGTTGCCCCGAGGACCGGGTCAGCGTAAAAGCCACCACAACCGAACACCTCGGCTTTGTCGGCCGAGGCGAAGGCTGCGAAGTCTGGGCAACAGTCCTGCTGGAGTCCAAATAGAACCTGCTCCGTCAGTCCTTAAGGCAGCGGACTGGGCGTCGTCAATATTTTTATTTTTCTTTTGACGGGAACTTCCAGAAAATCAGCAGGACTATTAGCATCGTGAGGATTTCGGAAGTCGGAACGGCGAGCCAGGCGCCCTTGACCCCGAGAAACTGCGGGAGGGTGAGGAACGCCGCAATCATAAAGATGAAGCTGCGAAGAAGCGTGATAACTGTCGCCGCGCGGGCCCGCTCGATGCTCTGGAAATAGCTCATCGCAATCACATTCACCGCGAACGGAATGAACCCTGCGGAAAAGAGCCTGAGTCCCTCGACTGCAAGAGGATATGCCGCGTCAGAAGGCTTGAGGAACATCCTCACCACCCATTCCGCTCCGACGAGCGAAACCAGAACGATGACTACCCCGTAAATCAGAGCGGTCTTCATCGACACGTTCAGCGCCGCCCGGGTCTTGTCCCCACGGTGAAGCCCGTAATTGTAGCTGATGATGGGCTGAGCGGCCTGACCCATAGAATTATTGATCATAAACACAATCGGGAACAGGTAGCACACGACGCTGAACGCCGCCACGCCCGAGTCGCCGCAAAGGCGGATGAAGACAAAATTTCCGCACATCATAAGGCAGGCCACCGAGAGTTCAGAAAGCAGCGATGAGACGCCCAGCTTGCACATATATCCGATGTTTCTGAAGGTGAGGGATAGCCCCGTGCGGGTGAGTTTGAAGCGGACAAAATGGAGGTTGTGCGACGGGTTCACAAGGTAGACGGTAATCATAATCATACCCACGACCGTGCCAATTCCCGTTGCGACGGCTGCGCCCCAGATTCCCCAGCCGAGAGGGAAAATGAACAGCCAGTCGAGGAAAACATTGATTGCGGAGGCCGTGATGGAAGCCGTCATAGCGTATTTCGGAGCGCCGCTCAGCCGAACGAAAAACTCGCCCGCAATCAGCAGACCGTTGAAGGCGAGGAAAGGGACATAGCCCCAGAGGTAGTCCTTCGCAAGGGGCATAAGGGTTGGCGAGCAGCCGAAAAGACGCAGGGTCTGCTCCGGGAAAATGAGGGCGAGGGCGGTTATAATTATTTGGGAAATGGCTGCCGCAATCATCGACTGGGTGGTCACGATTTTAGCCGTTTTCTCCTTTCCGTTCGCAAGATGGATGGATGCGACGACCGACCCGCCGAATCCGAACATAAGCGCGAGTCCCGAAGAAATGAGGAAAAGCGGAGCCGCGATGTTGATTGCCGCCAGGGCGTCGCTTCCCACTCCCTGACCCACAAAAATTCCGTCTGCGATGGTGTAGGAAACCGCCGCAATCATTCCGAGCAGGGTCGGATACAGGACCTTGCGGAAAAGTTCACCGATGTTTTCAGAACTGAAATCAATGCTGTCTCTCATCTGTGCCATACTGGATGTACTTTAATGATATACTCTATAATGTAACTTTATATAGTATTTTCCTTTTATATAAGACTGTGCACAATGGGAGTCAATATATAATCCGCTAATACACAATCACTTACATATGCCCATTTCTTTCAGGGCGGGCAAAGGTAGGACTTTTAATCGGAGTATGCAAGCATAAACCTTTGATTTATAGAGGCAAGGAAAAATTGTTGATAACTTTGTTAATAAGTCCTATTCCTCCCCCTTGAAATTTAGGATTACAGTATCTAATTTTGCTCTTCCTGCGCGGCGGCATAGCCGGAGAAAAATTTCACAGCTTTCCTCCCGCGGCAAAAACATCAAAAATAAACTAAAAACTATATAATTATGGGCAGTTCAGAGATTTACATCATCAAGCGCGACGGAAAGAAAGTCCCGTTCTCTGTGGACAAAATCAAGAATGCAATCAGAAAGGCATTCCTCGCAGTCGGCGCATTTGCAACGGATGATGACCTAACAACCATTCTCGCCCACCTGAGACTGACCAACGGAATGACGGTGGAGGAGATCCAGAACCAGGTCGAGACGGCTCTTATGGCCGAAAAATATTTCAAAGTGGCTAAGGAGTTCATGCTCTACAGGCAGCGCCACGCCGAGGACCGCGACACCCGCGACAAACTCAATTTCCTCATCGACTACTGCAACTCCGCCAACCCGGCGACCGGCAGCAAGTACGATGCGAACGCCAACGTGGAGAACAAGAACATCGCCACCCTTATGGGTGAACTCCCCAAGCAGGGATTCATCAGGATGAACCGCAGGATTCTGTGCGACCGCCTCAAGGAAATGTACGGAAAGGAGTTCGCAGACAAGTATATGAAGCTCCTCAAGGGCCATTTCATCTACAAGAACGACGAGACTTCCCTCGCGAACTACTGCGCCAGCATCACTATGTACCCGTGGCTTCTGAACGGAACCATCTCAATCGGAGGCAACTCCACCCGGCCGACGAACCTCAAGTCGTTCTGCGGCGGATTCGTGAACCTTGTGTTCATCGTCTCCAGTATGCTCAGCGGCGCGTGCGCAACCCCTGAGTTCCTTATGTATATGAACTATTTCGTCGGCAAGGAGTTCGGAATGGACTACTACAAGAGGGCCGACGAGGTGGTGGACCTCTCGCTCAAGAGGCGCACAATCGACAAGGTAATCACCGACTGCTTCGAGCAGATTGTATATTCTATCAACCAGCCTACAGGCGCAAGGAACTTCCAGGCAGTGTTCTGGAACATTTCCTACTACGACCGCTACTATTTCGAGAGTCTTTTCAAGGAGTTCTATTTCCCTGACGGCAGCCAGCCTGACTGGGAAGGCCTCAGCTGGCTCCAGAAGAGGTTTATGAAGTGGTTCAACGCCGAGAGGCTCAAGACTCCGCTCACCTTCCCTGTGGAGACAATGGCTCTGCTGACCGAAGGCGACGAGGTCCGCGACAAGGAGTGGGGCGATTTCACCGCCGAGATGTACTCCGAGGGCCACTCGTTCTTCACCTATATGAGCGACAACGCTGACTCTCTTGCAAGCTGCTGCCGTCTGCGCAACGAGATTCAGGACAACGGCTTCAGCTACACGCTGGGGGCCGGCGGAATTTCCACAGGCTCAAAGTCCGTTCTCACGATCAACCTCAACCGCTGCATCCAGTACGCGGTCAAGAACGGAATGGACTATGTCGCTTTCCTTGAGGATGTTACAGACCTCGTTCACAAAGTTCAGCTGGGCTACAACGAGAACCTCAAGATGCTCCAGAGCAAGGGTATGCTCCCGCTTTTCGACGCCGGCTACATCAACATCGGCAGACAGTACCTCACGGTGGGCATCAACGGTCTTGTTGAGGCCGCAGAGTTCCTCGGAATCCCTATCACCGACAATCCTCAGTACACCGAGTTCGTTCAGAAAGTTCTCGGAACCATCGAGAGATACAACAAGAAATACCGCACCAAGGAGACCCTTTTCAACTGCGAGATGATTCCTGCGGAGAACGTGGGCGTAAAGCACGCGAAATGGGACAGGGAGGACGGCTATATGGTGCCTCGCGACTGCTACAACAGCTATTTCTACATCGTGGAGGACCATTCCCTCAACATCATCGACAAGTTCCGCCTTCACGGCCGCAAATACATCGAGCACCTCACCGGCGGCTCCGCTCTGCACCTCAACCTTGAGGAGCACCTGAGCAAGGACCAGTACCGCCAGCTTCTGAAGGTGGCCGCTCACGAAGGCTGCAACTACTTCACCTTCAACATCCCGAACACAATCTGCAACGACTGCGGACACATCGACAAGCGCTATCTGCACGAGTGTCCTAAGTGCCACAGCAAGAATGTGGACTATCTCACGAGGATTATCGGGTATATGAAACGCGTAAGCAACTTCTCGGCTGCGCGTCAGGCTGAAGCGGCAAGGCGTTATTATGCAACCGACCACGGAGAGATTGCCGCAGAGGTAGCAGCCGAAGCAGAGGCCGCAAGAGCATAAATGCTGAAGTTCTACAACTACGACATCGTCTGTCAGGAGATTCCTGACGAGGTGACGCTGGCAATCAACATCACCGGTTGTCCCATTCACTGCCCCGGGTGCCACAGCACCTGGCTCTGGGAGGACTGCGGGGATGTGCTCTGCTCTTTCGGCGGGAATGGCGGCGCTGCCCCGAAGGAGGCTTCAGGGGAGGTTTCAGGAGAGGTTTCAGGAGAGGTTTCAGCGCCAAATCCTGAGGCGAGCGCCGATTTCACCGGGCTGGAGGCCATAGTGGAGAAATACGCCCCGTGCATCACCTGCGTCTGCTTTATGGGCGGGGATGCCGCCCCGGAGGAAGTCGCCGCCTGCTCAAGGAGGGTCCGGGAGCTTTGGCCCAGTCTTAAAACCGGCTGGTACTCAGGCCGTCAGGCTCTCGCGAAAGGAATTGACGCGAAGGATTTCAACTATCTGAAGCTCGGGCCCTACATCGCCGCCCTCGGAGGCCTTCGCAGCCCCCGGACCAACCAGAAGCTCTACAGAGTGGAGACGGACGGGACGCTCACTTCCATCCATGTTTACGACCCGCACAAGGGGCCGCTCGGCAGCGAATGAGCCTCTGATATTGACTTGAATAGAGACTCCTGAACGAAATCCTCATTATGGACGAGAAAATCTATAAATATATAAAGGAACACTCTTCGGTGGCTTCGCCGGCGCTGGGGTGGGTGGAGAAACAGACCCATCTTCGCACCAATTACGGGCGGATGCTTTCGGGGAGCGTGCAGGGGGAGCTTATGCGGATGCTGGTTCTTATGAGCGGAGCACGGCGAGTGCTGGAGCTGGGGACTTTCACCGGATATTCCTCCATTTGCCTTGCCGGGGCGCTCCCGGAGGACGGGCACCTGGACACCCTGGAAGTGAACGACGAGCTTGAGGACCTCATTCTGGAGGGGTTCCGACGGGCCGGGGTGAGCGAGAAGATTACTCTGCATCTTGGCGACTGCAAGAAGACGCTCTGCACCCTCTCTGATAAAATTGCTGCAGCGTCATCTGCGTCAAAAACCGGCGGCGATGCCCCCGAGTGCGCCACTTCTGCCGAGTCTCTGCTCTACGATATGGCCTTCATCGATGCCAACAAGCGGGAATACTGCGAGTACTACTCCCTCGTGCTGCCTCTTGTGCGACCGGGCGGGTGGATTCTCGCGGACAATGTCCTCTGGGACGGAAAAGTCTGCGAGGAAACTGTTTCTTCTGACCGGCAGACTCAGGGGATTCTACGCTTCAACGAGATGGTTGCCGCCGACCCGAGGGTCGAGAATGTTATTCTGCCCATCCGGGACGGCCTTAATCTTATACAGGTCAGAGGGTAAATATAAGCGGCCTGCCGCGTTACGCGCCTCGCCCAAATCCTCTGGGCCCCAAGGTTGCTCCGGTATTGGGCTTCGCCGCAAGAGCGCATCCCATCTTCTATTTCCCCTCTGACTTCGTTTTAGATTATCGCAAGGTATAAATTTTGCTGTGCTAAGCCGCTTGGTTTAGAAAGTGGTTTAACAGATTTGAAAATCAAGGGAATCATACTCAGGTGCGTTTCCGCTCTGATGCTGGGAGTCTATATTCTCGGCATCGTGGGCATTGACGTGCACTCCTGCCTTTCTTCCGGGAAGAGCTTCGTGGTTTCGCTCTGGGGCGGGATCGAGTGCAGCGACATCCATCCCGAGTCCGACTGCGCCTCCCTCTGCTGCTCGCACTGCCACCACGCCGCAGGCAAAACCGCCTGCGACCACAGCGCCCTAAGCGACGACTGCTGCTCCGACTCCTGCCACTATCTCTCCCTCACCGGGGCCTCATCCGACCACAACGAGCTTCTCGCGCAGATTGTCTGCCCCGAGATTGACCTTCCGACTGCCATAAACCCGGCAACGGAGGGGAGCGAGGCTGAAACATCCGCCAATGCACTCCTCACCCCGCCGGACCCCGGACTTTCATCCCCGGACATATTGGCACTAATTTCATCCTTCAGAATATAGTTTCATTTGACAAACGCTTCCGTGCGACCCGTTTTCCTTTTATGGGCCGCACAATGCTCGATTGGGTCTAAACGATTATGATTCAATGTCAATTGAAACAAAAATGAAAATTACAGACAAATTAATTCTTGCTGCCGCAATTCTTCTTGGCAGCCACCTCGCCCTGAACGCGCAGGTAGTAGGCGCGAACGGCGAAATAATAGACACCACTACAATCTACGGCGAACGCCAGGACAGCATCGCCGCCACCGTATTCACCGGCCACCAGAGCGGCAACTACCTCCCCCGCGGAAAGGAAATCCGCACCGAGGTCATCTCAGCCGCCGGACTCTGCAAAATGGCCTGCTGCAACCTTGCTGAGAGTTTCGAGAACTCCGCCAGCGTCACGGTCGGATATTCCGATGCAGTGACAGGAGCGCGCCAGATCCGCCTTCTCGGACTTTCCGGCGTATATACCCAGATGCTCGATGAGAACCGTCCCGTAATGCGCGGACTCTCAGCACCTTTCGGACTTTCATACATCCCGGGTCAGTGGCTTGAGAGCATCCAGATTGCGAAGGGTTCGACCTCAGTTCTCAACGGAGTGGAGTCGATGACAGGGCAGATAAATATGGAACACCGCAAGCCTACCGACGAGAAGCCGCTCTTTATCAACTACTCGGCGATGAGCGACTCCAAGATGGACCTGAACATCGCTTCCTCGCTTCAGATGGGCGAAAACTGGAGCACAGTGCTCCTCGGCCACGTCAGCGGCAACTTCGCCACTATGGACAAGAACGGAGACACACTCCTCGACGACCCCCGTCAGCTTCAGTTCAACTTCTCCAACCGCTGGCTCTACTACGCCCCGAACGGCACCCAGGTCCGTTTCGGAGTGAGGGCCCTGCAGGACAAGAGGCTGGGCGGCCAGATGATTAAGGATTCCGAAGGCAAAAAACATTTCTACGACCATTCCTCCTATAAACTGGACGGGCTCACCGACGGGGAAATCAACCCCTGGGGCTCCGACATCCTCAACCGGTCCATCAACGGCTATGTGAAGGTCGGAGTGCCTCTTAACGAGGAAAATTCGCAGAACATCGCCCTTGTGAGCGACTACACCTACCAGAGGATGGACTCCTATTTCGGCTCCACATCCTACCTTGCAGGCGAGCACTCCGGTTTCCTCAACCTCCTCTACCAGAACGAGATAAACGAGTCGCACAAGTTCACTGTGGGAGCGAGCGGCACCTGGGACAGATATGACGAGGATATGACCCGCCGCTATAGGAGCATAGCCGAGGCCACCTCTTTCAGCGGCCCGGTTGACCTTGGGAATGTCGGAATTTTCGGAGAATACACCTTCCACTACGGCGACAAATTCTCCGCAATCGCAGGAGTCCGCGGCGACTGGTACCTCTCCCGGGACGGCAAAACCGGCGAGGGAGTGGTGTCCAAGATGCACGTTGCGCCGCGCCTCACTCTGAAATACTCCCCTATCGAGGAAATCGTCCTCAGAGCCAACGGAGGAAGGGGTCTTCGCTACTCCACCCCTCTGATTGACAACATCGGAGTCTTTTCTACCGGAAAGGTGTTCGAGGGATCCTACAACGACCATATTCTTGAGGATGCGTGGACCTTCGGAGGGAATGTGACCTACTACCTTCCGTTCGGAGCGGGGTCAAGCACCTACATCAGCGCCGACTATTTCCGCACCCAGTTCGTGCAGCAGATGGTCGTGGACTATGAGCACTACGCGAACAAAATCGATTTCTACGCCCTCGACGGAGGACGCTCCTACACCGACAATTTCCAGCTGGATTTCAATGTGGAGCCTGTGGAGAGGTTCACAATCACCGCCACCTTCCGCTACACCAACGCGAAAATCGAGCTTGCCGACAGAGGACTGGTGGAAAAGCCTATGACAAGCCGCTGCAAGGGGGTTTTGAACCTCCAGTATGCCCTGCCTCTGAACAAGTGGATATTCGATTTCACCGCCTCAGTTAACGGATCTTCGAGGGTATATGACTTTATGCGGGATATGACCGATGCGGACGGAAACCTTGTGTATAAAAACGGAAGGACTCCGGTCTATCCGCTTCTGTATGCGCAGGTTACGAAAAGATTCAAGGGAGTGGACATCTACGTCGGCGGAGAGAATCTGACGAACTACAGGCAGAAATATGTGGTTGTGGGGGACAAGCTCAGCGACGGAAAGACGATTGACCCGCGCTCAACCTCCTTTGACGCCAGCTGCATCTGGGGGCCGCTGATGGGAATTAAGGTGTATGCCGGTGTCCGCTTCACCCTCTGGAAGTAAAAGTTTGCAAAAAAGGCATCTGCTGCGTTGTGTATATATAAATAGGAATAATTAGAAAAATCATTAAATTTGCACGATTATGAAAAAGATTGTTTGTTTGGCTGTTGCAGCGCTTTTCGGTTTCGCTCCGGCGTTTGACGCCGCAGCTGTGGAAATGAATTCAACTCTGGAGACCGTCTCCACGGCTAAGCCAAAGGTTCAGCCCAAAACCGTTGTTTTCGCAACTCATCTCCACTGCAAGAACTGCGTGAAGAAGGTTCAGGAGAACATTTCGTTCGAGAAAGGCGTGAAGGACCTGAAGGTTGACCTCGAGGCTCAGACCATCACCGTCACCTACGACCCGTCCAAAACCGACGAAGCGACGCTTGCCAAAGCCATCAACAAACTGGGATATAAAGCCGAGCCCGTAACTGGGAAATAATTAAAGAGAGGGACGAAGAGATAGGGGCAAAGAGACAGTAGCGGGAGAGTAATTATAACCCTACAACTTGGATACACTCAAGCTTCTCTGAAGCTTGATAAGGGCTTCTGCCCGCCGGCCCGGAGGGGCCGTAAAAAATTCCCAAGGCACTGGAGTGCCGTGCGGAGTCTTTGAAGGGAGGGGATGTGTTGATAGGGAA